>NZ_FRAH01000061.1 GCF_900142265.1 Anaerotignum lactatifermentans DSM 14214
GTGTAAATACGATATGATACTTGCATACCCATTTTGTGTGTGCTAAACTGTTTGCCATAAAAGCATCGTCCTTTCTTATGTAAAATATTTAGGCTTGAACACCCTTATTTTACAACAAGGACGATGCTTTTTGCTTAAGCTTTAATCTCACCCGCAGAGCGGGCGGTTGTTAAAGGCTGCTTTGCAGCCTTCAGCACTAAAGTAATAATTACAAAAAAAGGACGTTTCTCATAAAAACGTCCTTTTTTCTCATAATTCTCTTAACATTTTCTCATTTTTGGCTCATGCGGAAGTTTTTCCTGTTGTGCCGCTGGAGAGCAGTTCTGTATTTTCGAACTGATAAATCTGCATGTCGTGGGCATATTCCAGCTGTGTCACAGCGTTCTGTGCCTGTTCCACTGCCAGAGCTGCCTGGTCTAATGTAATGGCTGTTGTATTGCCTGCTTTATAATTTACTTCAGCTGCACGCTGTGCTGCTTCTGCCTGTTCCAGAGTGGTCACTGCGGAATCATACTGGCTTTCCAAAGACAGGATGGAATTATACGCATTCTGGATGGCAAGTTCTTTGCTGTCCTTAGCGGTTTTCAGGCTGCGTTTTGCTTCCTCATAGGAATGTTTGTTGTTGGCAGAAGTTGCGTTTGTGGAGGACATGGACATGTAATTCTTGTTGAATTCTGCGTCTTCCACTGCCTGTTCCTGCAATTTGATGGTATAGTCTGTGTTCATTTTGTTATTGATATACTGTGTCATGGGCTGAGGCAGCTCATAAGGGGCATATTCCACGTCATAAACCAGTGTGTAGTCCTTTTCCCTGTCCTCGCCAATGAAGTTATAGAAGGACAGATATTCCTGTTCCAGGGCCATTTCCAGCTTTGTCACGTTATACTGTGCCTGTTCATAATCGGAACGCAAGGTGTTCAGGTCATAATCGCTGAGCAGTCCCAGCTGGTTTTTGCGCTGTCCCTGTTCCCATAATGTCTTTTTCACTTCCATATCTTTTTTTGCAAGTTCCAGAGAGCTTTGGTCACTGAAAATGGAAGTATAGTAATTCTTTACGGTTGCTTCCAGAGAAATTTTTGTCAGTTCTTCAGAGTAGCGGTTTTTGGTCATGCTGCTGCTGATGTTCTGGATAGAGGAATAGATGGCGTAAATATCATCATCCACCCACTGCTGATAAGATACGGTGGGCACGGAGAAAGAACCTGTGATATCCCAGATATCTTCTTTCAAATCCTGCAAATAATCGGCTGTTTCTGCCACAGAACGCAAATCAGAGCTGTTTTTGGTAGCCAGTTCCACTGCTTCTTCAAAAGTCAGTTCTTTTTCCTTCTGGGCTTCCAGTGCCTGCGCTTCTTCTATTGTCAAAATTTCCGTAGCGGGGATGGATTCCTGAGGCTTTTCTGCCGCAAATGCTGTGGTAGATACCAGCAAGGCAGCCATAGCCGTTGCCGCAACGGTTTTTCCTTTGGCAAAATATTTCTTCATCTCTCAAACCTCCTATGGGTAATATCCCAAGATATGTTTATAGTAAAACCAATTATACCATATTCTCAAGAAAAAAAACAGGTACTTTCATATTTCTTAAATATTTCTTCGGGAAAAACAAAAAATCGCCGGCAAAAGCAGGGCAAAAATAAACAGCCGGAATCCTTTGTGCATCAGAATTCTGGCTGTTATTTTTTTAATGGGGTAATCTTAATACTGTATTTCTACCTAACTTATAGGCGCTCTTTCCAAAAGGAAAAAAGGCTCCCGCAGGAGCCTCTTTTCTATACATAAGGGTTTGGAATACAACGGATGCTTATTTGCCGCCGTTCAGAGTCGCTGTTTTTGTAGCCTGATCCCATGTGATATCTGTTACGCCCAGTGCGTTGCCCAGATCTCTCAGACCCAGGAACATTCTGTCGTTTGTGATTTCAACTGCTGCTGTAGCAGGGATCATAGCGCCGTTTACGTATACAACTTTCTGACCATAAGTCATGTTGATGATCTTAGAACCGTACATTACTGTAGCTGTTCTTGTGGACTGATCCCACAGAACATTGTTTGTGTTGATGCCCAGAGCTACTGCTACTGCTCTCAGAGGCAGCATTGTGTAGCCATTTGCGTTGATGTAAGCGGGTACATCGATTTCAACTTTGTTTTCGCCGGAAACGATGTATTTTTCACCAACGGGAACTACTACTTTAGTTGTGAAGGAATCTGTATCTTCACGACCAGCTGTGATGATGTTTACGAAGCCAGCTTTTGCTGTTGTGCTGTAGAAATCATCGTTGATGTCAGCAACCACACGTTTGCTTGTGGATTTGCCCAGGATATCCTGAGACAGGAAACCGTTGTCTGCGATAGGTGCTTTCTGATCTGTAACTGTTTCTCTGTTGCCGTCAGCTGCGCCCAGCATTACGGGAGAGAATACATCCAGGTCATATGCGCCTGCGGGCAGGTTTCTGTCCATGAACAGTGTCAGACCGGATACTGTTACTTCTGCGGGTTTGTCATCACTCTTAGAGTCTACTTTGAAAGTAACAACGCCTTTTGTTGTTTTCACGTCTTTTACTTTCAGACCGCTCTTATCGTCTACTGTTACTTTTGCATCAGTATCGAAGTTGATCTTATCCAGAGACAGAGCGAATGTTACGTTCTTATCCCACAGACCAGCTTCTGCTTCTTTGATGACTACATCTGTAGGAACTTTTGTGTTTCTGTAGTCAATCTGCATGTCGTTCTGTTTTGCTACTACTGTGAAAGGTTTTACGAATTTAGCAACTGTTACTTTCTGTTCTTTCAGAGCGTCGCCTGTCAGAGTCAGAGTAACATCGCCTTCGAAGTTAGGGTCTGCAACCAGAACCAGAGTGAATTTCAGTTCAGCTTTATCTTTCTTGGAAGGATCTGTTTCAGCCCAAGTTCTCTTTTTGAATGTCAGTGTTTCGTAATCGCCTTTATCGTAAGCGGTTTCGAACCATTCTTTTTTGTTTTTTACATCCATGTTGTCAGCTGTGATGCTCTGAACATCAGCGATGTAAACGCCCTGAGGCAGTTTGAATGTGAAATCTTTTGCATTGTTCCATGCGCCGGGGAATGTTTCTTTTACAGTTACTTCCAGAGCTTCGTGGTCGCTGCTGCTTGTGATACCAACGTTTTTCACGTTAACGCCGCTGTAGATTACGGGTACGTCTGCATCTTTATCAACGGACAGTACAACTGCGGAATCAACAACTTTTGCAACTTCTACAGAAACTGTGTCGTTGCCTTCAGCGTAAATTTTCAGAGTAGCTGTAGCGCCTGCTTTAGCGGAAGTAGCTTCCACTTTCAGACCGGAGATTTTCACATATTCTGCGCCTGTGATACCATCTTTGATGTTTGCGAATGTCAGTTCATCGTCATCCCATTTCTGGTCAGGACCAGCTTCGCCTTTGTTTGTAGTCAGTTTCACATCAGATTTTGCGAATTCAAAACCGCTGCTCAGTTTCAATCTGATGCTGGAGCCGTCTTTCAGAACTGCGCCCAGAGTATCGCCTACAGCGGGTTCGATTTTCAGTTCTTTCAGTTCAACCACTTCGTCGGGAGCCACATCAACAGTATCTTTTACGGATGCTTTGATGCCTTTGCTTTCAACGGAAGCGTATGTCAGATCAGAACCATTGGAGATTGTGATATCGTCGGATTCAACAGTTACTTTTGCCTGTTTGCCTTTAGAAGTTTTGTCCATTACGGAAGTCAGATCGAAAGCCAGAACAGTACCTCTCTGCAGTTTACCGCTGATGGTAACTTCCACTTCGTCTGTATCTGTGTATTTCAGGGATGTTACTTTAACTTCGTCTTTGCTATCGTATACATCGAATGTAGTATCTTTTACGCCTTCAGAAACATTCTTATACTGTGTTTTGTCACCTTTGATACCGATAGTCAGATCGCCTTTATCAGCAATTGCACTGCCGGATTTGTAGAAATCCGCGTTGTCCAGGGACAGTGTGTACTTTGCTGTAAATTCTTTGCTTGCAGAATAGTCAGCTGTTGTAAATGTCAGCTGTACTTCAGGACCGGATACTTTTTTGTTTGCACCTTTTGCATTCTCGATCTCGTCCTGTGTGTAGTTCTTGGAACCCACAACCTTAGCTGTAGCTTTTACGTCGCCGGAAGCCGCAAATGCAGCCCCTGGAACCAGGGATACGACCATAGCCGCAGCCATCACCATGGAAAGAAATTTCTTCATGGTTCATTCCTCCTTTTGTCTCGTCTTTTCATCTCTTTTTCGTTTCATAATTATACAACGAACCTGCCACTAGTCTGTACCGCCTCTCTACCGTTCGCCACAGGCAAAAACGGCACCTCGTGCACTGCGGTTCATTCCCCCATCCCGCAAAGAGCCTCGGATTCCTTGGTACAATCTTCGTCTGTGCCGAAGAGATACAGAGAAAGCACAGATTTCGTATGCAAGTTCATTATACTTATGCACAGCATTTTTGGCAAGAGGAAATTTCGGATGTAACAGAACTGTAACCTTTTCATTCATTTTTAAGCAAGAAAAAAGTGCCATTTTTCATTGATATATCAACATTTCTTTGCATTTGCAGGAAAAGTTGTCTTATAAAAATCTTACGAATTTCCTACATTCCGACTTCACGGTATACGAAAAGATACACTAATAATATACAATAATTTACTTATATAATACATATGTATACGAATGTAGTAGGAAATATATGGAAAGGGAAAAACAGAAAAAAAGAGCGAAAATACATATCAAAAAGAAAAAAGGAAACCAAACACATGAAGGACTATATGATACCACAGAAAAAACAACAAAAAAAGACCTCCTCAAAAGAGGAGGTCTCTTATTCTCACAAAGGTTAAACACTTAGTGGAAACAAATTATTTGTTGCCGTTCAGTGTAGCTGTCTTTGTAGCTGCATCCCATGTGATGTCTGTTACGCCCAGAGCGTTACCCAGATCTCTCAGGCCCAGGAACATTCTGTCGTTTGTGATTTCAACTGCTGCTGTAGCAGGAATCATAGCGCCGTTTACGTAAACAACTTTCTGACCGTATGTCATGTTGATGATCTTAGAACCGTACATTACTGTAGCTGTTCTTGTTGTCTGATCCCACAGAACGTTGTTTTCGTTGATACCCAGAGCTACTGCTACTGCTCTCAGAGGCAGCATTGTGTAACCAGCTGCGTTGATGTAAGCAGGAACGGGGATTTCAACTTTGTTTTCACCGGAGATCAGGTAAGATTCGCCAACGGGAACGACTACTTTAGTTGTGAAGGAATCTGTATCTTCACGACCAGCTGTTACGATGTTAACGAAACCAGCTTTTGCTGTGTAGCTTACGAAATCATCGTTGATATCTTCAACTCTTCTGTCGTCGTTTTCAACTTTGTCGTTAGCGCCGTTCAGTACAACCTGCTTTTCGTACAGATCGTTCATACCTTCAACGTTCAGATCCAGGTCATAAGCACCTGCGGGCAGGCTTCTGTCCATGTACAGCTGCAGACCGGAGATTGTTACAACTGCGGGTTCGTCATCACTTCTGGAATCTACTGTGAAGTAGATAGCATCGTTTTCATAGTTTTTGGAATCCAGTTTAACTTCGTCGTCTTTGATTTCCAGACCGGATTTGTCATCAACAGCGATTGTACCTTCATCGTCGAAGTTGATTTTGTCCAGTGTCAGAACGAATTTAGTGTCTTTTTCCCACAGACCAGCTTCAGCTTCTTTAACCACTACGGATGTAGGGATTTCTGTGTTTCTGTAGTCGATCTGCATGTCGTTCTGCTGAGCTTCTACTACATAAGGTTTAACGAATTTAGCGATTGTTACTTCCTGTTCGTCAACAGCGTCGCCTGTCAGTTTCAGAACAACGTCGCCTTCGAAGTTAGGATCTGCAACCAGTTCCAGTGTGAATGTCAGTTTAGCGGGATCTTTAGAAGCACCACCGTTACCGTTAGGATCTGTTTCTGTCCAGCCTCTTCTCTTGAATGTCAGGTCAACATAGTCGCCTTCTTCGTAAGCTGCTTCGAACCAAGCTTTTTCATTAGCTGCATCTACCAGATCAGATTCTTCCAGAGTAGCGTTAACTACATCTGTAATATAAACGCCTTCAGGAACGGACAGTGTGAAGTCTTTGCTGTTGTTCCAAGCGCCAGCGAAAGATTCTTCGATTGTTACTTCCAGAGATTCGTGATCGCTGTCGTCTGTGATACCTTTGTTGTCAACGTTAACGCCGCTGTAGATTACAGGTACGTCATCGTCTTCGTCAACTGTCATGGATACTGTGTAGTCAACTACTTTAGCAACTTCTACGGAAACTGTGTCGTTACCTGTAGCGTATACTCTTACTGTAGCTGTAGAACCAGCTTTAGCGGAAGTAGCTTCTACCTGCAGACCTGTGATTTTGATCACGCTAGCACCTGTGTAAGCGCCCATTTCGAATACGATTTCATCATCATCATATTCGTAGCCCTGCAGTGCGGACAGGTTGTATTTGCCTGTGCCATTGTCGCCTTCTACATATGTGTCACCATCTACAACGAATTCGAAACCGCTGTTCAGTTTCAGTTTGATTTCGTCGGAACCTTTCATTGTAGCGAATGTATCGCCAACAGCGGGTTCGATTTTGATTTCTTTCAGTTCAGCAACTTCTTCTGTTGCTACGTCAACTGTGTCTTTAACGGAAACTTTGATACCTTCAGCTTCTACGGAAGCAAATACCAGATCATCGCCGTTTGTGATTGTTGCATCGTCGGAATCGATGGTGATTGTAGCTGTTTTGCCTTTGGAAACTTTGTCCATCTGTACACCGCTCAGATCGATACCAATTACGATACCTCTTTTGAACTGTGCTTCACCACTTTCAGCATCATCTTTTTCTTCAACAACGAATTCGAATTCGTCTTCATCTGTTACATCAAAATCTTTTACTGTGTAATCCTTTGTTACTTTGCCATCTTCATCCAGAACAAAGATGTCATTCGCTTCGATCTGAGTTACAGTTTCCAGATCTTTTACGTTATCCAGTGTTACAGTGAATTTCATTTTGTCCTGTGTTCTCAGAGAGTCACCTGTTGTCAGTGTCAACTGCAGTTCGGAACCACCGACTTTTGCAGGTACGCCGTCAACGGGGAAGTTCTGAGCGTCGATGACTTTAGCTGTTGCTTTGAAGTCGCCAGTTGCTGCAAATGCTGTTGCAGGAACCAGAGATACGACCATAGCCGCAGCCATTACCATGGAAAGAAATTTTTTCATGGGTTCATTCCTCCTTTAAAATTTTGTTTTTCGTTTTGTGTTCGTTTTATAATTATACAACGAAGCGCATTTCGCTCTGTGCCTCTGTCGTTACTGCCGCCCGATTGAAGCAGCTCCTTTGGGTCCGTCAGTCCCCTCTCCCCATTCCATGAGGATTCCTTCTTCGCCGCCGGCTCTCCTTCGCCCGTTTGTCAGGAACGGACAGAACGTACAGATTTACTTTGCATGACTTATATTATCAGGCAGTAAACTTTTTGGCAATACTTTTTTTCTAATTGTAATATAACTGTAATTTTGGTGTAAATTAAGGGTTTTTTCATGTAATATAAGTGTTTTCTCATAAAAAGTTATCCACTTTTCCACAGGGTTATCCACAATTCTGGGGATAAGTCCTGTGGGCAAGACGGGCAGCGTCCCAGTCACATTTCGCAGAAAAAAATTTGTTTTTTCAGAAATATGTTGCAATTTGTGAATTTATTTCTATTTTCTTTTCGATTCGCGAACTTTCTTTTCTATTTTTTCACACAGCAAAAAGACCTTTTGGAAATCCAAAAGGCTTTTATTTTTTGAGATACTCTCTCAGAAAACAAAAAAAGCCGGAATCTGTAAAAAAGATTCCGACTATTTTCATTTTTATCTATATTTCGTTTTTCAGCTGTCACATTTCCCTTTCTTAAAGGATTTGACATTATGCTTTCTGTTTGTACAGTTTCTGCACCAGTTCGAATTCTTCCACGATTTCTTTTTCAGGCGCAGGTGTTGCCAGGCTGACGATGATGTTCACCAGTGCACCAAAGACAAATGCGGGCAGCAGTTCATAGATGCCGAAGGCACCGCCCAGAGGCGCAACGAGGTATTTCCAAACGAATACCATAACACCGCCGGCAATCATGCCTGCCAGTGCGCCGTATTTATTGGAGCGTTTCCAGAACAGGGCGAATACCACCACAGGACCGAAGGATGCGCCGAAGCCTGCCCATGCAAAGGATACGATGCCGAATACGGAGCTGTCAGGGTCACGGGCCAGG
Organism: Anaerotignum lactatifermentans DSM 14214; assembly: GCF_900142265.1. Taxonomy (GTDB): domain Bacteria; phylum Bacillota; class Clostridia; order Lachnospirales; family Anaerotignaceae; genus Anaerotignum; species Anaerotignum lactatifermentans. The sequence goes on from NZ_FRAH01000061.1 coordinate 8,277, forward strand.
AAAATGGCAATGACGGAAATGACACATACAGTGATACGCGCAATGGTTATGGCTGTTTTTTCAGAAATATTTACTTTAAAGAAGCCACGCAGCAGGTTATGGGACACACTGGAGGATGCAGCCAGAAGCTGAGAGTCCGCTGTGGACATGGTGGCGGCAAGAATACCAGCCAGAATGATGCCGGCAATGAAAGCGGCAAGCATGCCTTCCTGACTGAGCAGGTCCGCGATGCGCACGATGATGGTTTCGGATGTGGAGCCTTCCAGGAAAGGAATCGCGCCTGCTTTTGTCATGGCATAGCCAACGATACCGATGCTGACAGCGATGGCCATGGAAACGACTACCCATGTGGTCGCCACACGGCGGGAGAGTTTCAGTTTTTCTCTATCCTCGATTGCCATGAAGCGCAGGAGGATATGGGGCATACCGCAGTAACCCAGACCCCAAGCCATAACGGAAATGATGGTCAGGAGGCTGTAAGGAGCGGCGGTGCCGGTCACAACGTCATAGGTTTCGGTCATATTCAGATAACCGGGCAATGCCTGGGCATTGGTGATGATGGTATCCCAGCCGCCGGCTACTTTCACACCGAACAGCAGGATGATGATGATAGCGACAGTCATAAAAATACTCTGCACCAAGTCGGTGGCACTGGCTGCCAGGAAGCCGCCGGTTACGGTATAGCCCACGATGACAACGGCGCTGATGACCATTGCCAGAACATAGTCCATGCCGAAGATGCTGCTGAACAGTTTGCCGCAGGCAGCGAAGCCGGATGCTGTGTAGGGAATGAAGAACACGATGATAACAATGGCCGCGATACACATGAGGATATTTTTGTCATCACGGTATCTGCGGGAGAAAAAGTCAGGCACGGTGATGGAGTTATCCGCCACGTGGGAGTAGATACGGATTCTCTTGGCAATGATGAGCCAGTTGAAATACGTACCGATGGCAAGACCAATGGCTGTCCATGCAGCGTCCGCAACACCGGTGAGGTAAGCGACGCCGGGCAGACCCATGAGGAGCCAGCTGCTCATGTCAGAGGCTTCGGCACTCATAGCCGTTACAAAGGGACCAAGCTTTCTGCCGCCCAGGTAAAAGTCATCTACATTCTTATTTTTCTTTGAGCAATAGATGCCGATGGCAAGCATTGCGATGAGGTAAATGGCGATGGCAAGCATAATACATACTTTTGCTGATAGCATTTTCTCAAATCCTTTCATAATTAATAGAGAGAAAAGCATTTTTTCGGGTCAGTCCTCCCGTTGCCGATCCGAAAAAATGCTTTTCGTCTTACATTCACATGCAGTATACCACAAAACAAATTAGACTGAAATACAGAATGAAGTATAGAATATAGTCTATACGTTTTTTGACTATAAATCAAATTTTTATGATAAATATAGTAAAAATAACTAGACGAAAATATAGATAAAACAGTCGGCAAAAAACAAATTTATATTTTTCTGAAGAAAAAACCACAAAATGGCAGAAAAAAAGAGAATTTCCGGCAGAGAAATCTTCCGCAGAAAATAAAAAAGGCTGAAATCCTTCGTATGAAAAAGATTTCAGCTTGTTTTTGAGAAATTCAATCTTTTCTCTTTTGAAGAACGCGGAAGGGCTTGGGAAACAAAGGGTCAACACATTTGCTACGCAAATGTCAGCCATAAATGGCTGCCCGCATCTCTTGCGGTGTGAGGTCAACACATTCGCTACGCAAATGTCAGCCATAAATGGCTGCCCGCATCTCTTGCGGTGTGAGGTTTCCCAAATGGAATCCGCAGGCGGAATTTACTTCCGACGAGGACAAACAGAGAGTTTCAAGGCATTTATGCCGATGGATACTCTGCACCCCGAAGAAAACGGGGACGCCATAGGCGGCTTTGCAAAGCAAAGTGCTTGACCCCTGTTTACTCCTCTGTCCCCTCGTCAAAGGCTTGAATGGAATGAGCCTTTGACGACTTGCGAAATCCGCCCAAGAAACGGGGCATCATTTCCGCGGCGTATCTGCTGAGGGAATATTCCCCGCTGCACAGACACCAGTCGTAAATGAGGGCACGTTCACAAAGGGCATAGGTCTTGACGAACTCATTGACGGAAATATCGTCCCGCAGCTCCCCTTTCTGCTGCCCCTCGGCGGCGATCTGCCGCAGGAGTTTATAGTAAACGCGGTTGTGATCCATGAGGTGACGTTCGCCGGTGGTGATGAGCTGGGAAGAATAAAGTCTTGCCAGCAAATCCAGAGAAATGCTGTTGTCAATCATACGGAACATTTCCCGGTTCAGGTACATGAGTTTATCGAAGGAATGCATATCTTCCTTTAATGTAGGAATGAGTTCTGTATACTTATCGTCGAACAGTTCCGACAGAGAGCCAAGGAGGGCATCCTTGCCATTGAAATAATGGTAAAAAGAGCCTTTGGATGTGCCGGACTCCTCCACGATTTCCTCCACGGTGGTGTCATCATAGCCCTGCTCGTAAAAGAGTTTCCAAGCGGCGGCAATGATACGGCTTTTGGTGTTGCGGTTGTTCTTTTTTGCCATAGAGGTACTTCTCCTTTATACTTTCTTCCATTTCAGGCTCACCAGGTCATGCTCCTTGATGGCACGCACCAGACGGGCTGGGAAATCCTCCGCCAGAATATCTCCGGCGTCCAGCAGTTCAATGCCCAATTCCTGGGCCCGTTTATATGTACCGCTGTTCTCGGCTTTTTCCCGGCTGAATGTGACCATGACCCCTTTGGAAAACCAGCCGCCCACACGTTTTTTGGCAATGAGCAGTTCGTTGAGGGCTGCCGTATCGGCACTGCGGAGCTTGCAGGAAATGAACACCGGCAGGGATTGCTCCATCAAAATCACATCGATTTCATTGCCGGCTACCACTACGCCATCATAGGCGTTCCAGTCAATCATGGTACCCAATTTCACATCATCAAACACGCCGGATTTCTTCGCGGCGATATACACATAAAGTTCCAGCCAGACCCCATAGCCTGTACAATACTGACGGTCATCCACGGAACAGAAGGAAAACCGCACCCGTTCCCCATCCATAACCAGATTTTTCAGGAAGCCCAAGCGCTGGAATTCTTTCAGGATGGCTTTGTCGGGATAGGTTTTCTTGCCATTTTTCATATAAATCAGTTCTTTGGAGTCCATATAGACTTCGTGAGGCAGATACCTTGCCGCTACAGTCTGGAGATAGCTGCATGTATGCTTCCATTCCTCCAGATGGCGGAAGAGATACCGCGCCATTTCCCAGATAGCGTCAAAGCGGGCTGGTTCCGGCGGGCGATGGGACTCGCCGATGAAGCACGCCCCTCTGGCGTCCACAAAGTCCTCCAGAGATAATGTGGCCGTAGGCGCAACGGTTTCGTCTGTTAAAAGGTCTGTGATGCGGTTATGCACCAAGTCCGTATGGATAAGCCTTGCCCCTTTTTCCATACCGGCACGGAAACCAGCAATGACCATCAATTCACTACCGCCTGTCAGTTCCAGAAAACAATTCTCGTTGTTTTCGATGACCTGCGCAGTTTTGCGGTAAATTTTATCCATGGACAGGATGTCCACAGGGTATCTTTCCAATGTAATATGGGGAATATGCCGCTTGAAGCAGGTATGCAGGGCGCGAAACGCCGTCATATCCTGCATGCCGCTGTCATAAAGAAAAATCACCTTATCGGGATGCAGTGTCAGCGGCCCCATGATATTTTTCAAAACGTCTTTGTCATAATATTCAATGAGTGTTCTTGTCATGGGTATCCCCCCAGTTTCTTTATTCCTCAACTACCAATTCTTCTTCAAACTTTACTTCCGGTTCTGGCTTTTCTTCTTTTTTATGACCGAAAACAGCACCGAAGTTCAGTTTGTTCACAACGCCGGGTGCCATGTCGATAAGCTTGCTGACAGCGTCCTGATTCTTGATGTTGATCAGCTGTACACTGCCATTCTGGATTGCCAGCACGGCGGAAGGTGTGATTCTGGCACCCATACCGCCAGCGGAACCGCCGGAGTCTTTGCCCCCCAGACCAACACCAACGCCAACTTCAATCAAAGGCAGCAGTGTCACATCGCCAATGACGATGGCTTCCCCCACAACGGTTTTGGTGGAAACCAGTTCGTCTACTTTTCCGAATAATACATCCAATGAAGTGTCAAATTCTTTACTCATGCTGTTTTCTTCCTTTCCACAGTGTCATAATCAAACGGCGTACAGGCTTCGCCAGTGCAAAAGCCAGTGTGCTGTAAAGGAGATAGCCGGGAACGATTTTCCCTTTCACCCGCACAACGATGTTTTCCGCTGCAGCTTTGGCAAAATCTCCTTTGATTTCCAGATCTTCGCCGAATTTTCCTTTCAATATGCCTGCCATTGCCAGAAGATACCCTGTCCAGACAGGGTCCCCCGTACCAAAGGTACCTTTGATGATCAGGTGCCCCGGCAGGATGCCCTTTGCCATGCGCTTGATGAATTTCCACAAGGCTTTGGCAATGCCTTTTTTGTCCTCCACCGCCAGAAGCTGTTTCCACAGGGGATTTTCTCCTTTTTCCTCTGCGTCCCCATCTTCTCCGGTGAAAAAGGCTTCGTCCAGATCGTCGGGGATGTCCTCCCTTTCTGGTTCGGTGGGCTTTTCTTCTTCAATATCTTCCAATCGCACCCGCCGCATGCCTTGTTTTTTCTGCATGGGACGGACGGTGTTGGGTTCTTTTTTACTTTCTTTCGGTTCTTCCTTAGGAATTTCCTCTTTACGAATTTCTTCTTTCGGAGGCTCCTTTTTCGGAATTTCTTCTTTTATAACTTCCTCTTTTACAACTTCTTTGGGCACTTCCTGCTCCATAACCGGTCTGGGCGGCGTATCCTTCGGCGGCGCTGCCTTTTCCCGGGTGTAAATCAAATCCCCCTCTTTCTGGGGACGGGGTTTCTTCCGTTTTTTCCTTGCGGCTTTGGCTTTTGCCTTCTTTTTCTCCAGCAAGGATTTCCCAAAAATGAGCAAATCCACAAAAGGCTCTTTATCCCCCATCTGCCACCTTGCCACCACCTGCACAAACAGCCATTTGATCTGACCGTCTGCCCGGATGGCATCGGTTTTCTCGCCCCCAGCCTCATAGCGAATGGGCGCAAGAAGCACCACCAGCATGATAAGCAGCAACAGGCATACCAGCGCCAGCAGGAGAATCCCTATGCACTTTAATAGAAACAATAATACGCCAATCAATGGATTTCAACGCTCCCATTCTTCTCTTCCGTCAAGTATTTTCTGCCCCAAAGGCGCAGGATGATTTCTGCCCCCACAAACAACAGGAGGCACACCCCCAGAAACACACCGCCAATCCAAAAGGCAGTGTCACTGAAAAAGCCTTCAGGCACAATGTTGATGAGCCGGTCAACCCGCTCATCCAGTATCCAGTCATCGTTATCAAAAAATATCAGATGAAACTGGGTAAAATACTTATTAAAGTCTGTCAGCATCAATGCCACCAGCAGACCGCAGGCTGCAAAAAACACACCAATGCCTGCCTGCAGAGTTCGGAGGAATGTCCTGCCTTTTTTCTTCGCGAACATGACAATGACCGCCGCAAGGGTAAACACCAAACAGCCATTACGGATATCCATGCCTGCGGAAAACAGATTTTTCACATCCACCATATGACGGATTTCCTTTTCACTGAAAAAAGGCAGTTCCTCTCCGCCAATGGGAACGGTCACCTGTAATTCTTCCCGCTTATCATAAAGATATGCCATCATTTCCTCTGTCAGATACAAAAGGTCATCCATTTCCATATCCACCCGTTCCAAAACGTCATATTTGGCATATTCCTCCCGGAAATAATCCATGGAGCTGACACGCCACTGGACACAGGTCAAAAGAATGGCAGGCATCAGCGCAAGGGATGCCACAAACCCCAAAAATCGCCAACCGAATTTCTTCACTTCATCATCCTCTTTTTATTGCAGCCACGCCGCCGGGTCTGTCAAATCCCGTCCGGCTTTTGCCGCCTCTTCCAGCATGTAGCACAGCAGGTCAACGGCTTCATGCCGCCCCATGGCAACACCGGCAATGATGCCTTTGCGGCTGCGGTATTTCTTTGTGAACAGCTCTTTGGAGGAAAGGATTTCCATGCGGTTTCTGTCCGCAAAATACACCAGACAGTACAGACGAAAAACAGGAATGTCCCGTTTCAGACTATAAACCACTGTACCCAGATTTCCCACACTTTCTCCCACAAACAGGTTTTCAATGAGCTGCATGCCGTGCCACCGCCTTTCTTCCTTTGTTTTGCTTTATTATAGCAGATATGCCGTCAAATGGAAATATGTATCCCAGCCAAATCCATGGGGTATGGTGTCACAAAAAAGCATATCCACAAAAAACAGAATCCATACCAAAAGAAAAAGCACAAAACCATGGGGTTTTGTGCTTGCAGGGTGTCGAAAAAATCGCCACCCTGTCGTCAAAGTCTCATTTCATTCAAGACTTTGACGAGTAGACAGAAGTATAAAGCAGGAGTCCCATCGGCTTAAAGCCTTGAAACTCCCGCTTTTCCTCGTCAGAAATGAATTCTGACTGCGGATTGAATTTGGGACACCCCACACCGCAAGAGATGCGGACAGCCATTTATGGCTGGCATTTGCGGAGCAAATGTGTTGACCCCTTTGTTTCCCAAGCCCTTCCGCGTTCTTGCAAAAGTATAAAATATAGTTTTTTAACAGTATGAGCACAAAACCATGAGGTTTTGTGCTCATATCTTTTACCACAGCGCCTGATCCAGCAGATTCCAGTCTTTCTTCGGGTACATTTCCAAAAGCTCCCGATACTGGTCTTTGGTCAGTCCCGGTGTGTTCACATAGAGCGATACTTTCTCGTCGGTGTTGGCACGGGAAAACCGTTCTTTCAGCTTTTCAAAGTCCTTATAGTCCATGATCCTTCTCCTTTCCATCCGTTGTCTGCCTTTTTCTGCCTTTATAGAGCTCTGCCAGACCAACGGCAAAGAGAAAACCGCCGAACAATTTCCGCAGCAGTTCTCCCTCCAGCCACAATGCCAGCAAAGCTCCGGCGGCAGCGCCCAGAAGTCCTGTCCAAATGAGGGATTTTGCCACAGGCGTTTCCACACTCCCATTTTTCACATGGGTCACAAGGGCAACAGCTGCCGTTGGCAGAAAATACAGCAGATTCACGCCCTGTGCCTGCTGCTGGGTCACGTCCGTCACCCAGAGGATCACGGGAATGAGGATGGCGCCGCCGCCAATGCCCATACCGCTGACGATGCCTGCCAGAAGCCCCGCCAGCAATACGCCTAACACAGCACCATGCGGACGGCTGCCGCAAGGAGAAACAAGCCGAAGATACGATGGAGCCACATGCCGCTGAGTTTTCCCAGCAGTTTGGCGCCGATCCTTCCACCGATGATGCCGCCGCCGGAAGCCCAAAGGGCAACCTGCCACGCCATTTCTCCCCGCCAGAAATAGATCAGGAGAGAAAGGACGGAAAGCGGCAGTATCACCGCGATGGCAGTAGCGTGGGCTTTATGTGTTTCCACACGGAGGAACCGCTCCATGGCAGGCACCACCAAAGTACCGCCGCCGCTGCCGAAAAGCCCATTGACAAAGCCTGTCACCAGCCCCGTCAGGCGTATTTTCCCCTTTTCGCCCATGGCTTACGCCCCCTTTGGTTAGTTCATCATGTTTCTGCTGTTGGTATTTGTGGCGTCATTCACAGCGTTTTTCATGTCATTACCTACATTTTCCACGCCGTTTTTCACGTCATTTGCCATATTTTCCACACCGTTTTTCACATCTTTGGCAAAAGAGCCTGTATCGGTGCTTTTGGGTGTACCGTAAGAAGTCCGGTCTAAGTCCACCCCTGTATTGACGCCGTAGCTATCATCCCAATACACATTGCTGCCATAGACATCATCCCGATAATCGTCTGTGGCACCCAGATTGTTTGCGGTATTGCCGCCGCAGCCGGTGACGCCCAGCATCACTGCCGCTGTAGCAGCACAAATTGCCATTCGTTTCATATCATATGCCTCCTTTTTGCCTTCGCAGACTGACTGCATGGTTATTGTCTGCCGAAAAAGCGGAAAAATCCTTGCTTTTTGCTGGAACAAAGGGCAAAATTTGGCAGTTCTGCGGATAGCAACGGCGAAAAAAAGCTGTTACAATAAGGTTTATGTTTTGGGAAAAACAGTTGGGAGTTTTTCCCTGTATAAAGAAGGAGGTCATTTCTGATGTTATTTGAAGAAAGAAAAAGCGGCGTACTGCTGCACCCCACTTCTTTGCCGTCTGTTTACGGCATCGGGGATTTCGGGGCGGAGGCGCGCCGTTTTGTAGATACTTTGGAGGAAGCGGGACAAAGCCTGTGGCAGATTTTGCCTTTGGTGCCCATTGGCTATGGCAATTCCCCTTACCAGAGCACATCGGCTTTTGCAGGGAACATCCTGCTCATCAGTCCCGATGAACTGGTGGAAATGGGGCTTTTGACCGCAGAAGATTTGGGAGAAATCCCCGCTTTTGACAAGGAACGGGTGGACTACGACGCTGTAAAGGCATACAAACTGCCCCTGCTTCACAAGGCTTACGAAACATTCTGCGCAAAAGCAGACGAAGATATGCAGGCGGACTTTGCCGCTTTCTGTGAAAAACAGGACGCATGGCTTTCTGATTTCGCCCTGTTCACCGCTTTGCAGGCGCATTTCCGCGCGGAACGTGCCAAAGGCATTGACGAAGAAGAATATCTTGCCTTTGCCGTAGACACCATTGATTTTCTCACAGAAGAACAGCAGAAAGATTACTTTGAATCTGCCTGCTGGAACACATGGCCCCGCACCCTGCGCAAGCGCAATGCAGCCAGCCTGAAAAAATGGACACGCTTGCTGGCAGATGCTATTGAAGAAGAAAAATTCTATCAGTATTTGTTCTTCACCCAGTGGCAGGCACTGAAGGCTTATGCCAACGAAAAAGGTATCTCCATTATGGGTGACACACCCATTTTCATGGCGTATGACAGTGCAGACGTATGGGCAAACCAGAAACTGTTCCAGCTGGACTCCATGGGATTCCCCACTGTTGTGGCAGGAGTACCGCCCGATTATTTCTGCGCCGAAGGTCAGCTCTGGGGCAACCCGCTCTATGACTGGAAAGCCCACAAGAAAACAGGTTACCTCTGGTGGACAGAACGCATCCACAAGGCACTGGAAGATGTGGACTATTTGCGCATCGACCACTTCCGGGCTTTTGAAAGCCATTGGGAAGTGAAATTCGGTGCGGAAAACGCCATTGTTGGGGAATGGAAAAAAGGTCCCGGCATGGATTTCTTTAAGACCATTGAAAAAACACTGGGCAAACTGCCTCTCATTGCGGAAGATTTGGGCATCATCACCGATGAAGTCCGCGCGCTCAGAGAAGAAGCAGGCTTCCCCGGCATGCGCGTATTGCAGTTTGCTTTCGGCAATGATAAAAACAATGCTTACCTGCCTCACAGCTGTGACAAAAACAGCGTCATGTACTCCGGCACCCACGACAACGACACCACACGGGGCTGGTACGAAACTGCCACAGAAGCAGAAAAAGATCATTACCGCCGTTATCTGAACGTAGACGGCAGAGATGTGGCTTGGGACTTCATCCGCATGGCTTTTGCTTCTCCCGCCGTATTTGCCATTGTGCCTGTGCAGGATGTACTGAATCTGGACGGCAGCCATCGCATGAACCGTCCCGGTATTGCCGGCGGCAACTGGGGCTTCCGCTTTGACTGGAGCCAGTGGGAGGAAGGCTATACCCACGGTTTGCGGTATCTGGCAGAACTGTTCGGCAGATGTGCGGAAAGAGAAAACAGCGACTTTTAATGACATAGTCGTCAAAGGCTCATTTCATTCAAGCCTTTGACGAGTAAACAGAAGTATAAAGCCATTGGGTCAAGCACTTTGCTCTGCAAAGTCAGCTTCGCTGCCCCCGTTTTCTTCGGGGTGCAGAGTTCCATCAGCAAAAGCCTTGAAACTTTGACTTTTCCCCATGGGATTCCAGTTGGGGAACCCACACCGTAAGAGATGCGGACAGCCATTTATGGCTGGCATTTGGGGAGCAAATGTATTGAACCCTTTGTTCCCCAACCCCTTCCGCGTTCTTGAAAAAGTATAAAACTTCGTTTTTCTACAGTCTGCGGCATTTCTTTGGGGAAATGCCTTTGCTTTTTCCCCATTTTGTGCTAAAGTAAAATGCGGATAGATATGTTTTTTGACATATATAAAAGGAGGAACAACATCTATGTGCGGCATTTGCGGCTTTACAGGACGTCTTATGACTTCCGAAGAAATACTGGAAAACATGATGAACAAAATCATCCACCGCGGTCCTGACAGCGGCGGCAAACATATTGACGACGGCGTTTCCATGGGCTTCCGCCGTTTGAGCATCATCGACCTGGAGGGCGGCACACAGCCCATCTACAACGAAAACAGGGATATGGTCATCACATTCAACGGGGAAATCTACAACCATCAGGAACTCCGTGAAGACCTTATCGCAAAGGGTCATGTCATGGGCAGCCATGCGGACACAGAAGTCCTGCTCCACGGCTACGAAGAATACGGCGAAGACCTGCTGCCTAAACTGCGCGGCATGTTCGCTTTCGTTATCTGGGACAGCAAGACAAAGACACTTTTTGGCGCAAGAGACTTTTTCGGCATCAAGCCTTTTTACTACTCCATTCAGGACGGGAATCTGGTTTACGGCTCCGAAATCAAGAGCATTCTGGAATACCCCGGTTTCAAACGGGAAGTAAACAAAGAAGCACTGGAAAACTATCTCACATTCCAGTACAGTGTCCTGCCCGAAACATTCTTCAAAGGCGTATTCAAACTGCCTCCTGCTCACTGTTTCACTTTTAAGGACGGCAAAATGGACATCAAACGCTATTGGGAACCCGTTTTCGAACCCGACCACAGCAAATCTCTGGAACAGTTCGTGGACGACATCGACAACGCTATGCAGGATTCCATCAAAAAGCATAAAATCAGCGACGTGGAAGTAGGTTCTTTCCTTTCCAGCGGCGTAGACAGTTCTTATGTGGCGGCGTCTTTCCATGGTGACAAAACATTCACCGTTGGTTTCGACTACGAAAAATACAACGAAATCGACTATGCAAAAGCATTGTCTGAAAAAATCCATATCGACAACTACAACAAACTGATTTCCAAAGACGAATACTGGGACGTAATCGGCAAGGTTCAGTATCACATGGACGAGCCTCTGGCAGACCCTTCCGCTATTGCCCTGTATTTTGTCAGCCAGACAGCGGCAAAACACGTGAAAGTTTCCCTTTCCGGCGAAGGCGCTGACGAATTTTTCGGCGGTTACAACATTTACCGGGAACCTCACGACCTGCTGCCTCTGACCAGACTGCCCCGTCCTGTACGGAAAGCCATGGGCGCTGTAGCGAAAAAACTGCCCAAGGTAAAAGGCAGAAACTACTTGATTCGTGGCAGCAAGGACTTGCAGGAACGCTTCATCGGCAACGCTTTCATGTTCCAGGAAGAAGAACGTGAAAAAATCCTGAAAGCTCCCACTGGGAAATATCACCACACCGAACTGACACGTCCTTACTACGACAAAGTGAAAGATCAGGACGATGTGACCAAAATGCAGTATATCGACATCCATTTCTGGCTCATTGGCGACATTCTGCTGAAAGCGGACAAAATGAGTATGGCACACTCTCTGGAAGTGCGTGTACCTTTCCTGGACAGAAAAGTATTCGACATTGCCAGAACCGTGCCCACAGAATACAAAGTCAACAAAGAAAACACAAAATTTGCTATGCGTCAGGCGGCGCACCGTTATCTGCCCGACATGGTTGCGGAGAAGAAAAAACTGGGCTTCCCCGTACCCATCCGTATCTGGCTGAAAGAAGACGCTTATTACAACCGTGTGAAAGCTGCTTTTGAAAGCCCTGCGGCAAAAGAATTCTTCAACACAGCGGAAATCATCAAATATCTGGATGAACACCGTGCAGGCAAGGCAGACAACAGCCGTAAAATCTGGACAATCTATATGTTCTTAGTATGGCACCAGCAGTTCTTTGAACAGGCTGCATAACAGAAAGCAAAAACAGCTGAAATCCTTACATACAAAGGGTTCCAGCTGTTTTCTTTTTATTGTAATTTCCGCTGTTCCCCATTACAGCAGAAAAATCAATTCTGTGACGATTTTCTGGATTTTCGGCTCCAATTGCAGGAATCGCTCCAGAAAGGGATTGGTCATGGCTTTGTATTTCACGCCTTCCCTGCCCAAAAGTGCGTCTGTGGACACCCCCAAAATATCCGCCAGACGGCACAAATCCGACAAAGAAGGCTCATTTCTGCCGGATTCATAATTGGCAATGGCTGTATGGCTGTAATGCAGTTCCTTAGCCAGCGCCTTCTGGGTCATGCCGCAGATCTTGCGGTATTTCCGTAAATTCTGTGCAAATATGGTTTTCATGTGCTTGCCCCTTTCACCCTTTTTATTATATTTTTTACCATATTTATTATTATATCATAATATAAGTTATTTTTAATACAATAAAAAGCCATGCCTACGTCCATTATACTAACAAAAAAGAAAGGTTAGGATGGACAATGCAAAAAGATTATGCGGAAAACTACAAAAAACTGGGACTGAAAATTGCTTATTTCCGAAAACTCAAAGGGCTGACACAAGAACAGCTGGCAGAAATACTGGATGTGGATACCAGTTTCATCGGGCAGATCGAAGCCCCTAACATTTATAAGCCAATCACACTGACAACATTATTCCGCATTGCGGATGCGCTGGAAATGGCACCGGGAGAACTTTTGGATTTTTAAAGGAGCAGATTTTGATGGAAAACGATTTTACAGAAGAATATAGAATCATTGGTCTAAAAATCGCTTATTATCGCAAACTGAAAGGGCTGACCCAAGAGGAACTAGCAGAGAAAATCCATGTTGCAACCAACTTTATTGGTATGATTGAAGCGCCCAATATCTACAAACCCATTTCCCTCTACACGTTATTCCGCATTGCCAACGCTTTAGATGTTCCACCACACAAATTTCTGGAATTTGACTGATTTTTTCACATAAAAAAGACATGCTCTCATGATTGAACAGGTCCAGTAAAAACGGACAATGACAAAAAGCCCCCTTATGTAGGATAATAGAACTACATAAGGGGGTCTCGCTATGTCCGGAAAAAAAGGAATGAAAAAGTATCCAGCGGGGATACGAGAGGAAGTTGTATCACGAATCAGAGCAGGAGAAAGTCAGCGTGCTTTAAGTCAAGAGTATGGGATTAGTCGATGGGCAATTCACTGCTGGCTAAAAGAATCTGTCCTTCCAAAGACACGAGGGCGCAAACCTGCAAAAACACTGGCAGAATACAAGTATGAGAACAAACGACTAAAGATGGAAAATGAGCTATTGCGGGATTTTCTGCACTCCA
>NZ_FRAH01000122.1 GCF_900142265.1 Anaerotignum lactatifermentans DSM 14214
GGTTTTCTTCTTCAAGTTGAGCGAGGCGTCTTTGAAGCTCTTTGACTTGTTTGGCAGTCATGACTTCACCATCATCTGTTTCAACAGTTGCGTATTGTTTGATCCAGCGAGTGAGAGCAGTCTGAGAAACTCCGTATTCTTTACAAAGGGCAGTTTGTGTTTTGCCACCAGATTGATATAGATTTACGAGTGTTCTTTTGAAGTCTTCGTCATAGCGAATACCTTTGCTGTTTGTTGACATGTAAATACCTCCTTTTGGTGTCTACTTTATTGTAATAGATAGTTACTTTATGTGTCCACTTTTTTAATATAGATCCAGAATGTTACGAAAGTGAAGAATCAGAAGATATAACTAATTATGAAAAAGAAACTATGGATATTGATTTATTAACTGTTCCAGAGGGAGAAGCAGCATGTACTTATGAAAGTACAGATGGAACTGTAACTTCCAGTGAAGCAGTTACAATGAAAGAAGCCGTAGAGGCATTAAACAGTGCAGGTGGTGGAACAATCAAGGTTGTAAGCAGTGGTTTGGCTGATTGGAACATGATTGTAGAAAGTAATATTACCATTATACCTGCGGATGAAAGTAAGCAAGTGGTAATTGGATTGAAAGAACCGGATGTCTATGTTGGGGGACAAAACAGTAAAGATGGCATGTTCCAAGTGAAAAATGACTGCGTGTTAACTTTTGGCGCGGAAGGTTTGCCGGAAGACTGTCTGGTTTTCAGTGGTGAAAATATTGAACATTCCTGTATTGTAACTGCAGACGAAGGATATAGTACAGCACGTGTGATACTTAATGATGGTGTGTTATTGACCAAGTGTATGGATTCTGCCATAGGAAAGCATCATGATGGATCAGGGGTTTCTTCACGTTCGCCCCATGTAGAAATACATGGTGCAAAGGTTGCCTATAATGGCACAAAAGAAAATCCTGCTTATGATTCGGCAATCAAGTCCCGTTCTTTTACGATGACGTCTGGCGTTATTTGTGAGAATTACAGCGGCGGCGGAGCAGGTGCTATTGAGATTAATGATGGTCTCAAATTTGTGGATGATTTAGATTGCAGAATATCAGGAGATTCTTTAATTGAAAACTGTGGTAGTGATACTTGTGGCGCTATCTTAGCAGAAGATTTATATATTTCTGGTAATGTGACCATACGCAACTGTTATGGTGAGGATTTAGCAGGTGCAATTTATTGTGGTGGTGATATAGCAGAAATTTCCGGATTAACAATTGAATATTGTAAGGGTGGCAGTGCAGGTGCCATTAACTCATTAAGTGAGGAATTAATAATAAAAGATGATGTTAGAATTAGTAATTGTGAGTTAATTGCTGAGTATAATAACATTAAAATGGCAGGTGCAATTTATTGCTTGTTTGATCTTACGATTGAGGGCGGTGAAAAAGGCGTTATTATTGAAAACTGTAAAGGAATTGAAACCGCAGGTGCAATTTATGCAAAAGGTACTACAACAAGTATTGGAGGAAATGTTACTTTAAAAAACAATACTGCTAATTATGGTGGCGCAATATGTACTAATTCAAGACAGATGGATATTAAAGATGGTGTTCAGATTATCAATAATACAGCCCAAATAGCTGGTGGGGGTATATATGTTGATGGTATAGATAAAAATTATATAACTTATATGCCACATGTTACTATTTATGGAGGTACAATTCAGGAAAATGAGGCACCAAAAGGTGGCGGTATTTATCTTTCGAGTTCCTATGACTCAACGGAATTAATTAGTGCCGTTGTTTTAAAAGGTGGAAATATCATTAATAATACTGCTAAAGATGCCGGAGGCGGTATCTACCAAAGCTACGGTTCGTATATTTATGTATCTGGAAGTCCTAATGTAACAAATAATAAAACAAATGATGTTACAGATAATATCTGCTTAGGCTGGAATGGTGTACATGAGGTCGATGGTGAGCAGGAAATCGCATCATTTGATGATGTATATCAATCATTCAAAGATGGACAAGATAGTTTTGTGGCGGTTTTTGGAAAAATGTATATGAATTATTTTCGTACCCTCATTGAAGCGGAATATTCAAAGCTTGATGAGGAAGAGAAAGTTAATGCTGCAAAACAACTTGGATTAAATGATTATGTTATTACTGATGATGATACCGGTGAAGAAAAATATATAGGCACAAAAGAGCAGTTTATTGATGCATATCTGAAATATACGGAAAATGCTTTGAAAGTAGAAATTATAGAAATTTATGAAAGATTACAGAAGCTTCCTGAAGAAGAGCAAAAGAAATCTCTTGAAAAAATATATAATCAATTAAAGGATATAGCTAGCATTGCTAATAGTATAAATGCTTATATAACAGTAGTAGGTGCTTTGGATGATAATGCAAAAATAGGAATTACTTCTGAATATCCAAAATATAAACGTTTAGTTGTAGAAGGCGGCGTTGACGCCAAAGAAAATGCTGATGGAGAAGCGTATGTTTTAACAGATAAAGATTTAAAGGCTTTTAGTAGCGATAATACATATTATAATGTGGAATATAATCCACAAAACAAAAATCAGTTTGTATTAATGAATTTTATTAAAATTTCTCCAGCTGATGTGATTATATATATGGGCGGAGAAAGTTATGAAGGCGTTACAGACGAGAACGGCAACATCATTTCTGACAGCACGGGTTTACCTGAGCCTGGTTTTGTTTTGGAAATTCCAGAAGAATTTAACATTGAAGATATAGATAATTTATATCTCCAATATAATGATGGAACAAATAAATATAAGTGGAAATTTGTACCTTATGGTGATGGAGAAGAAAATCTTCCAATCGAAAAAAAGGTATTCCGTATTGAACCAGCAGATGAAACATTAAAAAGAGATGTGCGTGTTAATTTCATCAAAACCAATGGAGATGACAAAGAGGTTGTTGCCAGTGATAACTTTGTTGTTGGTGATTATGTGAACCAAACACTTGAAATGGAAGTATATGGAGAAGGTATTGAGTCTGGAAACGTTACATTCATATATGAAGACGAAGTAAATGGAAAACAAGAGCATGGGGTTTCAGTAGAAAATGGAACACTCACTGTCCTTGGTACCACAACAAAAGAGCAATACGGAGAAAAGAAAGCATCTGAAACAGATGTTGTTGCAGGAGAGCCTGCAATGATAGAAAAAGAAGGTACTATTTATACGATCAATGGATCTTCAGTTGCTGTCGATGAAAATGCCCAAATTGCATTGTTATTTGATAACATTATCAACTCAGCAGACGAAAACAGAGAAGAACTGCTGAAAGAGAGAGCAGAGGAATTTTTGAAAACAACAAATTCTTCTCGCAGCTACGAAATCAAATACTTGGATTTGGTAGACAGAAATAATGGTAATATGTGGGTTACAGCACAAGATGCTTCAGGGAACCCAAGGGATATTACAATTTATTGGCCAATTCCTGAAAACATGGGTAAAGATGTCAAAGTGAAAATTTTGCATTTTAAAGACCTGCATCGTGATACATCTACAGATGAAATAGAATCTTCCATTGAACAGTGTGTTGTAGAAGAAGTTCCTGTTACTAAAATAACAGATACTCATGTTGTATTTGAATCTGGTGCGAAAGGATTTTCGCCATTTGCTCTTGTTTGGGAAGTAGAAGATACCGATAATGGAAATGATTTTAACTCTAGTGGTAGCAGTGGAGGTTCATCAACAAAATATTACACTTTCAACTATGAGTCCAATGGCGGAACAGAGTATGATGACGAAAGATATAAGAAAAATACAGTGGTGGACCTGGATAAAGTTCCTGTAAGAATGGGTTATACCTTCACAGGCTGGTATGCCGATGAAGAATTGACAGAGAAGATTACAGACATCAAAATGACATCCGATAAAACTGTCTATGCTGGTTGGGTGAAATCTACAGTACCAGATCAGCTCAACGGCGATGACCATTTTGCTTATGTGGTAGGGTATCCCGATGGCAGTGTACAGCCCAATGGCAACATTACCCGTGCAGAAGTAGCAGCGATCTTCTTCCGTTTGCTGCAGCCAGAGGTAAGGGATGGCAATCTTTCTGATACCAATGTCTTTACAGATGTAACAGAAAATGATTGGCATAATGTATCTGTTTCTACCATGGCAGAACTGAATATCATCAAAGGCAGAACAGAAACCACATTTGTGCCGGATGCACCTATCACCAGAGCGGAATTTGCCGCGATCTGCGCACGCTTTGATACAGGTCTGACAGAAGGCGACAGCAATCTAACAGATATCAGTGGTCACTGGGCAGAGGAAGAAATCGAAAGAGCTGTTTCTCTTGGTTGGATCGCAGGATATCCTGATGGAACCTTCAAGCCGAATCAATTTATTACAAGAGCAGAAGCAGTATCCATCATCAACCGCGTTCTGTGCAGAATGCCGGAAGAACCGGAAGATCTGTTAAGTGGCATGAATATCTGGCCAGACAATATGGATACCAACAAATGGTATTATCTGGCAGTACAGGAGGCGACCAACAGCCATACTTACGAACATAAAGGCGAGATTCATGAAACATGGCTGGAATTGATAGCAGATCCTGACTGGAGCAGATATAACAATATTTAATTCATATTAATTAAAGAAAGAATCCTATGTGGTTTTCTCATAGGATTCTTTCTTTATTGTATGAATATAGTATGATAGATATTTTTATTATTATGGAAATATATATTTAGAGTAGACATGATGATAGAGTTATTTTCTTTAATAAGAATTTAAGAAAAACAGAAAAACAAAATTAATGATTTCATATATTTATCAGCCAAAATAAATAGTAGATTTTGAATTTTCTTTGTTTGATGGTATAATCTAATCTAAACAGAAAAGTCCAGCGGTGATATGTCAAGATAAAAACAATATTGAAAGATATACTTTCAGCTATGTTTCAAAAAGACAAAAACACCCACCTAAGCCCTGCAAATCGTATTTTTGAAAAATGAGCAGGGTT
>NZ_FRAH01000036.1 GCF_900142265.1 Anaerotignum lactatifermentans DSM 14214
TAAATCTTATGACATTACGCCCTCCATGTCAAGACGAGCAAACCCGTATGACAACGCTATGGCAGAAAATTTTTTCTCCATTCTCAAGGCAGAGTGTATCTACCGCCATAAACCAGCTTCATTCTGTGAAGCCAACGAGATGATTGACCGTTATATTTATTTTTACAACCATGAGCGCATCCAGTTAAAAACCGGAGAGCCGCCGCTTACGCGACGCCTCTCCACTTAAAACTTCATATTTTCCTACATAGAGGCCTTTTTGTGCTGTCCGCACAATCTGGAGCAGTTCGCTATCAGAAGGCCTTTTTGTATGTTATTAAAGGGACAAAGATGTCCGCAGGGTTTCCAGAAATTTTTGTGAAGCCTTTGTAAATGTCTGATATTTTTTCCAGATCAGCTGCATTTGCGGCGAAACCTGCACGGAAAGGGGGCGAAAACAGAGAGGACTGTCCTCGCTGATGTGAATGATATTGTCAAAACAGATGGCATATCCCATGCCTTCCTCCACCATGATGGAACCATTGAACAGCAGGTTATAAGTGCCGGCAATGGTGAGGTTTTTGGCATCCTTTCCGAAGATATGCGCCAGATGATCGTCCCGAAGCATCTGTCTGGAAGTGATGAGGGGATAGGGCAAAAGATCCTGTGGGGCGATGACTGCCTTTTTGGCAAGGGGCGCATCCTTGGGCATCAGTACGCCGAAGGTGTCTACAGCAGGCAAAGGGAGAAAATCATAGCGGGATGTGTCAATCTCCCCGAATATCAGGGCAAAGTCAATGAGCCCATGATCCAGTTCTTCCAGAACGGTGGTCTTGTCGCCGCTGACAATGTGGAAATGTACCAAAGGGTATTGTTTTTGCAGGGCATGAGCCGCTCGAATCAAAGGGCGGATGCCTTCTGTTTCTCCGGCGCCAATGTGGATGTTGCCCGCAATGATTTCTGTGGAACAGGCGATTTCCTCCTGAGCTTTTTCCAGCAGCTCCATAACTTCTTGGGCGCGTTTCCGCAGGATCATCCCTTCTTCTGTGAGGGTGATTTTTCGATTGCCTCGCAGGAATAATGTTTTCCCCAATTCTTCTTCCATTTCTTTCAGCTGCCGTGAAAGTGTGGGCTGGGACAAATGGAGCGCCTGAGCGGCGGCAGAAATGCTCTGTTCTCTGGCAACGGTGAGAAAATATTGCAGTACACGAAGTTCCAAGGGCAAGACCTCCTTTTTTACTTGGAATTATAACATGTTTTACCATGCCTGAAAAGCATAACAATCTATTTGATATAAGTATTTGTTCTTTGAATGGGAAGCGGATATAATGATGCTAAGGAAGTGCAGGCTGCAAAAAGTACGATGAATGGGGGGAAAGCTATGAAAAGAAAGCGAACCATAAAAGTATTTTGTTTTACGGCTATTTTGATGTGTGCCCTGGTGCCTAGTCTGTGGATTTCCATGAATATTCCAGATGAAAGGACAACGGCAGAAGCACCGGAACAGACAGTTATGGAGGAGGAAGTGCAGATGGAAAAGATGCAGATTGTGATCGGACAGAAAACTTATAACGTTTCCCTTTATGAGAATGAAACGACAAAATCTCTGAAAGAGATGCTGCCCATGACAGTTTCTATGGAAGAACTCAACGGCAATGAAAAATATACTTATCTTTCTCAATCCTTGCCCACAGATCGGGTATATCCGGGGCAGATTCACACAGGTGATCTGATGCTTTACGGTTCAGATTGTCTGGTGCTGTTTTATGAAGATTTTGCCACAAGCTATGGTTATACGCCTTTGGGCAAGGTGGATGACCCTGTCGGTTTGGCAGAAGCCGTAGGCAGTGGGGCAGTGGAAGTGACTTTTCAGATGGGAGTGGAATAAACAATGAATATTCTGGTATTGAACGGCAGCCCGCGGAAACACGGGAATACAGCCTTTATGATTGATGCCTTTCTGGATGGGGCAAAACAGCAGGGACATCATGTGGATGTGATTTCTGTTTGCGAAAAGAATATTAATGGCTGTTTGGCTTGTGAATACTGTCATACAAAAGGAAATGGTGCCTGCATCCAGCAGGATGACATGCAGGAAATTTATCCTTTATTGCAGGAAGCGGAAATGGTTGTATTGGCGTCCCCAGTGTATTATCATGGATTTAGTGGGCAGTTACAGTGTGCCATCAATCGAATCTATGCGCTGGATAAACCGAAAAAATTGAGAAAAGCCGCATTGTTCCTGTCTTCCGGCAGTGACAGCGTATACGACGGCGCTATTTATGCTTACGAAAATTCCTTTATCCAGTATTTGGGACTGGAAAACATGGGGATTTTTAAAGCCTATGACCTGCAGAATCAGTCGGAAGCCCTGCGGAAAGAACTCTTTGCTTTTGGCAGTTCTTTGGAAAATATGCCTTTGTCACTGGAAGAATTTCTGGCAGTTATGGATAGCGGCAAAGAAGTTGTGGCAGGTTCCGACGTGCATCAGTGCATGCATGTGCTGGCACAGGAAGCCTTGAAAATCACAGCAAAGCTCAACAATGCTTACCATACGCCGGAGGAAATCACAGAATTGTTCTGCAAATTGACAGGAAAAAACGTTGGGGAAAATTTTGCAGTCTTTCCGCCTTTCTATACAGACTGCGGAAAGAATCTGACCATTGGGAAAAACGTATTTTTCAACAGCGGATGCAGAATGCAGGATCAGGGCGGCATCACCATCGGCGACGGCACCCTGCTGGGACATAACGTGGTTCTGGCAACACTGAACCATGACAAAAATCCAGAAAAAAGAGGAAATATGCACCCCGCAGCCATCCATATTGGAAAAAATGTGTGGATTGGCGCCAACGCAACCGTTCTGCCGGGGGTGACCATCGGTGATGGTGCCATTGTAGCGGCAGGCGCGGTGGTTTCCAAAGATGTAGCGGCAAATACCATTGTGGGCGGTGTACCTGCAAAAATCATCGGAAATGTAGAGAAATAAGGAAGAATAGAAGATGTTAGGAAATTTCTATTATAGCAACCCTACAAAGCTGTATTTTGGGGAAGATGCTTTGCAGAATCTGGAAGCGGAATTGCAGAAATACGGCGATACCGTACAGCTGATTTACGGCGGCGGTTCCATCAAAAAAAGCGGACTCTATGACCAGATTATCGAAATCCTCATCGCATGCGGAAAAACCATTGTGGAAGACGGCGGCGTCATGCCCAACCCAACAATCAAAAAAGTATACGACGGCTGTCAAAAAGCAAAAGAAAACGACGTTGACCTGCTTTTGGCTGTAGGCGGAGGTTCTGTATGCGACTACGCAAAAGCTGTTTCTGTTTCCACATGGTGCGAAGAAGACCCTTGGGATAAGTATTATCTGCGTATGGAAGATGTGGATAACCGTATCATTCCTGTGGGCTGTGTGCTGACAATGGTGGGAACCGGCTCTGAAATGAACGGCGGCTCTGTTATCACCAACCATGAACAGAAATTGAAAATTGGGCATGTCTTTGGAGATAATGTATTCCCCAAGTTTGCCATTCTGAACCCGAAACTGACTTACACACTGCCCAAATGGCAGATGGTATCCGGCATTTACGATATCATGAACCATATCACAGAACAGTATTTCTCCGGCGATGATGATAACACCACCGATTATATCGCCGAAGGTCTGATGCGTTCTTTGATTCACAGCAGCCGTATTGCTGTCAAAGACCCCGAAAACTACGAAGCCCGCAGCAATATCATGTGGACAGCAACATGGGCGCTGAATACACTGTTGGATATGGGCAAAACCACCGACTGGATGGTACACATGATTGGGCAGTCCATTGGCGCTTATACAGATGCTACCCACGGTATGACATTGTCTGCCGTTTCCATTCCTTATTATCGTGCCATCTGCCCTTATGGTTTGCAAAAATTTAAACGTTTTGCCATGAATGTATGGGATGTAAATCCAGAAGGCAAAACCGATGAAGAAATCGCTGATGAAGGTCTGAAAGCCATGGAAAGCTGGATGCGGGAACTGGGTCTGGTTATGAACATCCGTGAACTGGGTGTTACAGAAGACATGCTGCCTGGCATCGTCAAAGGTACTTTCATTTTGGATGGCGGCTATAAAGTGCTGACAGAAGATGAAATCATGGAAATTCTGAAAGAAAGCATGTAAAACATTTTCAATATAACAAAAACCCCTTTGCCAAGAAATTGGAAAGGGGTTTTCAGGGTGTCGAAAAAGTCGACACCCTGTCGTCAAAGTCTCATTTCATTCAAGACTTTGACGAATAGACAGAAGTATAAAGCCAAAGTTCCATCGGCTAAAAGCCTTGAAACTTTGGCTTTTCCTCGTCAGAAGTGAATTCTGACTGCGGATTTCAGTTGGGGAACGCTTTGTTCCCCAAGCCCTTCCGCGCCCTTGAAAAAATTTAATTTTTCAGGGGAGTAAAGAATTTCTATCAAAGCTGAACCGTTGTCCAGTCCTCGCAGTTCCAGACTTCTGTCACCACGTCCTGATAAAATTCCGGTTCGTGACAGATCAGCAGGATGCTGCCTTTGTATGCTTTCAATGCACGTTTCAGTTCTTCTTTTGCGTCCACGTCCAAGTGGTTGGTAGGTTCGTCCAGCAGCAATACATTTGTTTCGTTGTTGATGAGTTTGCACAGGCGGACTTTTGCCTGTTCGCCGCCGCTGAGGACTTTTACCATGCTTTCAATATGCTTGGTGGTCAAGCCGCATTTTGCCAGAGCGGAACGGACTTCATACTGGGTGTAGGAGGGGAATTCCTTCCAGATTTCGTCGATACAAGTCACGTTATCGGTGTATTTCTTTTCTTGCTCAAAATAGCCGGGATAGAGATAATCTCCAAGAGTGGTTTTGCCGCTGATGGGAGGTATTTCCCCAATGATAGATTTGAGCAGAGTGGTTTTCCCAATCCCATTGGCGCCTACTAGAGCGATTTTCTGTCCACGTTCCATGGAAAGGGTGAGAGGACGGGAAAGGGGCTTGTCATAGCCAATGACAAGGTCTTCTGTCTGGAAGATATATCTGCCGGAAGCACGGGCTTCTTTGAAATTGAATTCCGGCTTGGGTTTTTCCTTTGCCAGTTCGATGACATCCATTTTATCCAGTTTTTTCTGGCGGCTCATTGCCATGTTTCTGGTGGCAACACGGGCTTTGTTTCTGGCAACGAAGTCTTTTAGATCTTCGATTTCCTGCTGCTGTTTCCGGTAAGCCGCTTCCAGCTGAGCTTTTTTCATTTCATAGACTTCCTGGAATTTTTCGTAGTTGCCTACATAGCGGTTCAATTCCGCGTTTTCCACATGATAAATGAGGTTTACTACGCTGTTGAGGAAAGGAATGTCGTGAGAAATGAGGATAAAGGCGTTTTCGTAGTCGATGAGATACCGTTTCAGCCATTCGATGTGGTTTTCATCCAGATAGTTGGTCGGTTCGTCCAGCAGGAGGATGTCCGGTTTTTCCAATAACAGTTTGCCCATGAGGACTTTGGTGCGCTGACCGCCGGAAAGCTCTGTGACGTCTTTATCCAGACCGATGTCTGTCAGACCCAATGCACGACCGATTTCTTCCACTTTGGAATCAATGATATAGAAGTCATGGTGTTCCAGCAGTTCCTGAATGCTGCCTGTTTCTTCCATCAGGAAATTCATCCGTTCTTCGTCAGCTTCTGCCATTTCCGCATAATAGCCGTTCATCTGAGCTTCCAAGTCAAAGAGAAAGGCAAAGGCGGACTGGAGCACATCCCGGATGGTCTGACCTTTTTCCAGTACGGCGTGCTGATCCAGATAGCCTACACGGACGTTCTTGGACCATTCGATCTTTCCTTCGTCGGGCATAAGTTTGCCGGTGATGATATTCATAAATGTGGATTTTCCTTCGCCGTTGGCACCGACAAAGCCAACATGTTCCCCTTTGAGCAGGCGGAAAGAAACGTCTGTGAAAATGGCTCTGTCGCCGAAGCCGTGGCTCAGTTTTTCTACATTCAAAATGCTCATGAAAGTTCTCCTTTTTCGATAATCTGTTCTAATACAATGGCTGCGCCAAAATCATCACAGCTTTTGGTGACAAAATCAGCGACTTTTTTGATATGGTCTTCGCCGTTTTCCATGGCAACGCCGGTGCCGGCAAATTCCAGCATAGGCAGGTCGTTATCCCTGTCCCCAAGGGCAAGGACGTTTCCCCGGGGGATGTCCAGAATGCCGCAAAGGTGGGAGAGGGCATGGGCTTTTGTTGCCATGAGGCTGGTGACTTCAATGTTCTTTTCGGAGGAAGCTGTGACAGAAGCTAGCCCCGTTTCCTTTAATGTCTGCCAGATATGGTCTTTCAGTTCCATATCGCTGAAAACAAGATTGATGTTTTCAAGAATATCCTTCTGTTTTTCCAGCGCGCCCCAGAAGTCAGAGAGAGGAATTCTGGTGGCACGGGTATACTTCATATGGGTATCCGTCAGGTGATAACGGGAAAGGTTGTCGTATGCATCCTGAGAAATATACGCCTTTCCGTCAATGAAAAACTCCGTCAGTATGGGAAGTCCCTTTACGGTTTTTACGGTCTTTTCCACGGCTTCCGCTGAGAGAAGGCTCTGAAAAAGATTCTGTTTTTGTTCCGCGTCATAAACTGCCGCGCCGTTGCTGGTGATGACATACTTCAGAAAGGGCAGTTCTTTGACGCATGTGGGCAGTGCGGCAAAAGGTCTGCCTGTGGAGGGCACAAAAAAAATGCCCATTTCATGAATGGAAGTCAGCGCCTTTTGCAGACGGGGGGTGATTTCTTTTTGACTTGTCAGTAATGTGCCGTCCAGATCGGAGGCAATGAGTTTGATTTTGTTCATAAAAAAACGCCTCTATCCTTTAAACAATATAGATTCCATATGTCATATCTTTTTATTTTAGCAAAGAATGAATGGGGAAACAATAGGCGAAAGCCTTGTTTTTGCTGGGATACCGTTTTTTTCTGTACGTTAAGGAAAATATAGGGAAATTTGATTCTTTGTCTTGAACATTTCAGAAAATTATGATACGATGATTGCAAAGTGAATCATGTGTAACGAAATTCTATTGGGGTGATGTCATAAAATAACTCCAATACTGGCTTTTAAAAAGCATTCGGGACGGGAAACCTGGTTATTGGAACCAGGCTTTTTTTGTTCATGGGCATGATTCCAAAAGGCAAAGATGGTGTGAGCAGCAGAAAGGAGACAAACATGGAAAGAACAGTGGCAACTTTGAAGGAAAGAATTCGTGCCGGCAGCGCAAAAATCCCCGCAGAAAAGGTGATTCGCGGCGGTATGCTGGTAAACGTTATGTCCAGCGAAATTTATCCCGCGGATATTGCTGTCTATAAAGATATGATTGCGGCAGTGGGTGATGTGGAACCTTATATCGGTCCTGATACAGAAGTTATCGACGCAACAGGCAAATATCTGGTACCCGGTCTGATTGACGGTCATATCCACAGCGAATGCAGCAAACTGAGTATCACAAGCTATGCAAAAGCAGTTGTGCCTCACGGTACCACCAGCATGATTTCCGGTCTGGATGAATACATTTCCGTATCCAATCTGGAAGGTCTGCAGGAAATTTTCGCAGAAATCAAACAGAGTCCTTTGAAAGTGTTCTGGGGCGCTCCTTATAAAACACCTTATACCGTTCCTCAGTCTACTGTATCTTTCAACTTCAACAAAGATGTTCATGAAATGGTACAGAAATGGCCTGAATGCTACGGCGTATGGGAAACAGTAACAGAATTCGTACAGGAAGAAGACGAAGACACACTGGGCGCAATTGCAGAAGCATACAAAAACAATCTGCCCGTATTTGGCTGCGCACCTATGGCAAGAGGCACAAAACTGAATGGCTACCTGTGCAGCGGCGTGCGTCTGGATCACGAAAGCTATGATCACGAAGAAGTAGTGGAAAAAATGCGTAAAGGTATGCACATGCTCATCCGTGAATCCTGTGTAACACACTTCCTGGCAGAAAACATCCGTGCGGTGACAGAAGTAAACCCTGCTTTCGCCCGTCGTGTAAGCTTCTGCACAGACGACGTAACAGCAACAGACATCCTGAGCAAAGGTCACCTGGATCATGTGGTACGTCTGGCAATCCAGGCTGGCGTTGATCCCATGACAGCCATCCAGATGGCTACTATCAACAGCGCGGAAGCATACCGCATCGACCATCTGGTTGGTTCCATCTGCCCCGGCAGAATCGCGGATATTCTGTTTGTAGATAATCTGGAAGAATTCACCGTTGCAAAAGTTATGACAAACGGTCAGATGGTAGCGGAAAACCATCACATTTCCTATGAATTGAAAGCACCTGCAAGAAGCCCTATCTTCAAAGGTCAGCTCAAATGCAAAATGACAACAAAAGAAGATTTCGAATACAAAGTGCCTATCCAGAACGGCAAAGCAAAAGTGCTGTCTATGGATGTAAAAGGTCCCTTCGTTCGTAAGAGACGCGATGTAGAACTGAAAGTTGTAAACGGCGTGATCCAGCCTGATACCCAGCAGGATGCGATCATGGTTTCCGTTCTGGAAAGATTCGGCAAAAACGGCAACAAATCTCTGGCATTCTGCTCCGGCTGGAAACTGAAAAACGGCGCTATGGCTTCTACCTGCGCACCTGACGATAACAACCTGGTTGTTATGGGTTCCAGCGCAGAAGATATGTCCATCGCTGTGAACCATCTGATTGAACAGGGCGGCGGTCAGGTTGTTGTAGAAAACGGCAAGGTTATCGAATTCCTGCCTCTGCCTGTAGGCGGTATCGTTAGTGACGAAGAACCTGAAGTAATCGCAGAACTGGAAAAGAAAATCGACGAAGCGGCAAGAAGAATCGGCTCCGATCTGCCCAACCCTATGATGTACATGTTCTTCCTGCCCATTACAGCAATCCCTGACTATGCTCTGACAGACGTTGGTCCTGTGGATTACTGCGCATTGACCACCTATGATCCCGTTTTGGAACTGGTAGAAGAATGAGAGAAGGGGTTGCCATGAAGAAAGAAGAACTGAGAAAACTGATCCTCACAGCAAAAGGCGCTGTGGAAGCGGATGTTGTTATCAAGAACTGTAAAGTGGTAAACGTATTTACTGGTGAAATCCAGGAAGGTGATATTGCCATTTCCGGCGACCAGATTGCAGGCGTTGGGCAGTATCAGGGAAAAGTGGAAGTGGATGCCGGCGGCAGATATGCCGCTCCCGGCTTCATCGACAGCCATATCCATATTGAATCCTCTTATGTAAGCCCCGAAGAACTGGGCAGACTGCTGGTGCCTCATGGCGGTTGTACCATCATCGCAGACCCTCATGAAATCGTGAATGTAATGGGCATTCAGGCACTGGACTACATGATGGAAGCGGCAAAGAACACCAAAATGGACGTGAAATATATGCTGCCTTCCTGCGTACCTGCCACACCTTTTGAACATGCTGGTCTGGTACTGGGCGCAGATAAAATGGAAGAACCCATTGAACGTGAAAATATTCTGGGTCTGGGCGAATTCATGAATTTCCCCGGCGTTTTCAATGCCGATGATGATACATTGGATAAACTGATGGTTGCTAAAAACGCAGGCAAACTCATTGACGGTCATTCTCCCGGTCTGACAGGCAAAAACCTGACCGCTTATGCCAGTGCCAGAATCCAGGGCGACCATGAATGTGCAACCGTGGAAGATATGAAAGAACGTCTGAGTCTGGGTATGTATATCCTGCTGCGGGAAGGCTCTGCCTGCCATGACCTGCGCAGACTGCTCAAAGGCGTGACACCGGAAAACAGCCGCAGATGTCTGCTGTGCTCCGACGATAGACAGCCTAAAACCATCCTGCAGGAAGGTCACTTGGACAACCACCTGCGTATGTGCGTAGAAGAAGGCATTGACGCCATGACAGCCATCCGTATGGCAACACTGAATGCGGCAGAATGCTTTAGACTCTATGACAGAGGCGCCATCGCTCCCGGCTACCGTGCAGACGTTGTGCTGCTGGATGATCTGGAACAGTTCCATGTCCATAAAGTTTGGATTCGCGGGGAACTGGTGGCAGAAGAAGGCAAATATCTGCCGGAATTCAAAACCCACGATATTTCCACTGTACGCAACAGCGTGCATCTGAAAGATTTCTCTGTGGATAAATTCAAAATGCATCTGAAATCCGATCATGTCCATGTGATCACCATTCAGCCCGGCGGCGTTGTGACAAAGAAAGAAACAGCTCATATTCCTGTGGAAAACGGTGAATTTGTATTCTCTCCTGACAACGACATCGTGAAAGTTGCCGTTGTGGAACGTCATCAGATGACAGGTAATGTGGCATGCGGCTTCCTGAAAGGCTATGGCATCAAAGAAGGCGCTGTGGCACTGTCCATTGCCCATGACTCTCATAACATCATCGTGACAGGTGTCAGTGATGAAGAAATGGCATTTGCCGTAGAAAAACTGAAAGAACAGAACGGCGGTATCGTTCTGGTGAAAAACGGCGAAGTCATCGAAAGTATGCCAATGCCCATTGCAGGGCTCATGAGCGATCAGAGCGGCGAATGGGTAAAACAGAAACTCATCGACATTCACGACAAAGCATATAGCGAATTGGGCGTAGCAGGGGACGTAGAACCTGTTATGACACTTTGCTTTATGTCTTTGGCAGTTATCCCCGAAATCAAACTGACAGATATGGGTCTGTTTGATGTGGGCACATTCTCCTTCATTCCTGTGGAATGTGAAGCATAAAATATAAAAAAATCAGACCTCGTTTTCCTGTGGGAAGCGGGGTCTTTTTGTATAAATTCCGTGGGTTTTTATGCTGTTGTGTGTAGAATAAGATAGAAGGATCAATCAGGAACAGTGAAAGGGGGAACGGTATGAAAGAAGAGGATATCATTGCGAGGCTGAGAGATGGGGACAGTCAAGCGATGGAAGCATTGATGCAGCAGTACGGTCCTTTTCTGCGATATATTCTGACACCAATCCTGCCCAATGCCAGTGAACGGGAGGAGTGTTTTTCGGAAGTTATCGTGCGTATCTGGCAGAAGCAAGCGCAATATGACCCCGAAAAAGGTTCATGGAAAGCTTGGATAGCAGCCATTGCCAGAAATGCGGCGCTGAATTGGAACAGAAACCGAAAACAGACGGAATCTTTGTCAGAAGAAATACCCACAGACACCATGATACCAGAAGATATTCTGCTGCGAAAAGAACGGCAGAAAATATTGGAACAGGCGCTATTGCAAGTATCCCGTCAGGAACGTCTGCTTTTTTACAGAAAGTATTACTATATGCAATCCACAGCACAGATTGCCAGAGAACTTGGCATGACGGAACGGGCTGTGGAGGGAAAACTTTATCGTTTGAAAAAGAAATTGCGGGAATTGTTAGGAGGGGATACGGTATGAAACAAAGGATAGAGGATAATGAATTTGATGTTTGGCTGGAATCTAGTGTGCCGGAATTTTTGCCTGATGATATCGTAAAACAGGTTACACCATGGAAAAAAGCCGTGGGTCAGGTGTTGGCAGGTTTTGTCATGACTTCTCTTTTTCTGGATGTTTTTTACTTGGATATGATCCTTCCGGCAGTTGGTTATCTGCTTTCTTTCTGGGGTTTTTCAGCAATTTTTCGGGAAAATCGCTGGTTTCGTATCTGCGGCGGTATCACGGCTGTAAGAGGACTGTTTTTTCTGGTAAAGCTACTGCTTCCAGCGGAAATTTTTCTGGAATTGATCTATACAAAGACAGCTTTTCTCTTTGCTGCTGGATTTTATACCTATGGTGTTTTTGCTTTTCTCTTTTGCTTTTGGCTGGGACTTCGGACAGTGCAGCAAAAAGCAGGATTATCTCCCAAGGCGAAGGGCGTACTGGTTTTGATGCTGTGGTATCTCGTGTTTTATTTGCTGCGGATATTTTTTGGTTATTTAGGATTACTGCTCCCCATTGCATTGTTTGTGGTGTATGCTTTTGCGGTGCAGAGTGTGGCGAATATCATGAAGGAGTTGGAGGATGCAGGATATGTCATGGATATTGCGCCCACAAGAATTCCTAAGCAGATCAGTGGTATTTGTATTCTGGGACTGTTTTTTGCGGCAGCATTGCTTTAGTTTCTACAGTTTTTGGAGAAATCGGCATATCCAACAGATTCCTAGTATGCTACAATAAAGAAAAGGGCAGAAGGGGGCGCGGATATGCGGGATGAAGTGTGGATAGAAGCAGGAAAACGAATGATACTCCGGCAATTTTACATCAGAGAATCTATGCGCATTTTTCTCATGTTTGTCATGTGCATAGTGGTCAGTATCCTGTGGGCTGTGAGTACGGGACAAATGGTGGTTTTTCTCATAGCCATCGGGATTACAGCCCTTGTGATTCTGCGTATGGTGACCATTGGCAGCAGAGAATTTCGCAATACTTTTGCAGACTTATATCCGTCTAGACAAGAGCAAATTATCATAGACTATTTGCAGCCCCATACCATTTATCGGCTCTTTGGCGGAGAAGTCCACATGCTTTCTGATGCCATGATTTATCGGAGCGGTGCGAAATTGCTGCTCATACTGCCGGAGGAGGTGGATGTGATCAAGACCATGAAATATAGCGGAGAAAGCGCTTTTGTCCGCGGTGTTTGGATCACAACAGATACCATGAAAAAATATCGGCTGGAATTTATGTCAGGACAGCAGCAAAACATCAAACATATCGTCATGTGGTTGAAGCACAAAAAGCCGGAGATCACATGGCAAAGAAATTCCTGATAAAAAAGAAAGCTGAAATCTTTGGAAAAGGATTCCAGCTTTTTTATTGTTATGGGATTGAATTTCTTAAGAGCTGCTTGGGTGTCATTCTTGGTGTTGGGCAAGGAAGCTTTCCAAAGACTTTTGAAATGCCGCGTCCTGCTCCGGTGTGCGTTTTTTGATGTGACCGCCGCGGCTTTTTTTCTGGCGGCGCATTTCTCGGGAAATATGACGCTCAAAGAGCATACGGTCAATGGTGTCGTTGCCGTAAAAAAAGCCATTGGGATGAAGCACCGCGGCACCTTTTGTAAGAAACAGAGTGGCAAGACCATAGTCGGATGTGACGCACAAATCTTGTTTCTGCGCCAGATTTGCCAGCACCAGATCGGCACTATCTGCGCCTTTGTCCACGGTTTTGACGGTGACAAAAGGTTCCTCATAGAAAAGCTGGTGGGCAACATCGCAGACCATCAGCACTTCATTTTCATATTTCTTTGCAGCCCTGACGATGATTTCTTTTACAGGGCATGCGTCTGCGTCAACAAGGATTTTCATTTTTCTTCTCCTTTCTGGGGAGGTATCAGTTTACGCCGGAAATAGAGCACATCATCCATGGGATTTTCGTAATAGGCAGAAATTTCTTCAAACCCATTTCTGCGGTACAGGCGGATGGCGCTTTCCATAGGCAAAAGGGTATCCAGAACCATTTCTTCGTATCCGTCTGCTTCTGCCAGATTTACGATTTCGGTCAGCAAAGCCTGTCCTATGCCGTCTTTGCGATAAGCAGGCAATACATACAGCCGCTTCATTTCACAGCGAACAGCAGAATGACGGCAATAAGCCACACAGCCCACAACGTCGCCATGATCCGCAACAGCCGCCAAAAGTCTGCCTGCGGGAAAACCATATTTTTTCTGAAGGTCTGCCAGTTCTGCGCTGAGATTTTGAAAAGATAAATCCCGTCCCAGACTGTCGGTATATGCTACAATCAAACTTTTGACTTCTGTCAAATATGTAAAACCATCTGTAATTTTCATGGGAACAACTCCTTTGAAAACGATTTTTCTATATTATATGATAGAGGCGGTTTTTTCACAAGAGATGGAATGGGACTTTACGAATGGAGGGAAGATCAGTATAATGAGTACGTCAAAGGACTTTTGACAGAAAGGAACATGCTTATGAAAAAAGAACAATTGATCTGTCGGGGCTGCGGGAACGGATGCTTTCTGGAAGCAGTTCATGATGGAGATGCATTGATAGAATTGGCAGGAAATAGTTGTGACGGCGGACGACGCTATGCGACAGAACAACTTTTGCGAAACTACTTGCAAACTGTTTTGCCTACGGTTGACGGCAGAGAAGTGCAGGTCATTTCCAGAGAGAAAGTATCTCAGCCCATCCGTCTGCGCTGTCTGAAGGCGCTGGAAGGTATTGTGCTGGAAACGCCTGTGATTAAAGGCGAAATGGTGCTTTGTGATGCGGCAGATACAGGCGTGGATATTGTAGCTGCGGAGAATTTGTTTTAAGGGGTGAGAAACGTGATACGGTTTTATGGAGAAAAACCATATAGAGCGGCGGTGATCCATGGCGGTCCCGGGGATATTGGTGGTATGCGTCCTGTTGCGGAGCGGCTAGGTAAGACTTTTGGCGTTATGGAGCCTATACAGTCACAATACACGACCATTGCATTGGTCATGGAACTGCGGCGGCAGCTGGGGCTTCATATCAAAGAACCCATCACCCTTATCGGACATTCCTGGGGCGCGTGGCTGTCTTTGCTGGTGGCATCCTGCTATCCTTTTCTGGTGGAACGGGTGGTGCTGGTAGGCTGTCCTCCATTGGAGGAAATTTACGCGGGACATATCCATGAGCGGCGGATGAAACGTTTATCCAAAGAAGAACAGGAGCGTTTTATCTGGTATATGAAACATATGGCTGCCATCACTGCGGAGGGATGGGAAGACCTGCGACAATTGATGATTAAGGCAGACCATTATGCACAGAAACCAAATGCGTCTTCCTATACGCAAATGGATGGGAAAATGTATGAGCGTGTTTGGCCAGAAGCCATAGAAATGCGGCGCAACGGTAATTTGATGCGGTATATCCAGTCTGTTGCCTGTCCCATACATATCATCCATGGGGATTATGACCCCCATCCTTTAGAGGGTATCATCAATCCTCTGGACAGTTTGTGTATTCCTTATCGTTTGCAGATATTGCAAAAATGCGGACATGCGCCTTTTGACGAAATATTTGCGGAAGAACGGTTTTATCAGATTCTGGAGCAGATTTTACGCAGTTAAAGAAAAAACGGAAATCTCCTTTAGAGACTTCTTCATCAGAATACAAAGAAAGCTGAAATCCTAATGATACAGAGGATTTCAGCTTTCTTGTCTTTACTCAGTTTTATTTTGAACTGTTTTCTTCTAAAGACATCCGTTCTTTTTATGGAAAAATCAGAAGCCCATGTCTTCGCCTACCAGAATCACTTTGATTCTCTTAGCGGGGCGGCAAAGGCGGGTGATGAGGATTTCGTTGCAGATACATTCTTCGGAAGTGCAGTTGTGGCATCTGCCTGTGGTTGCGCAGGGAGTTTTGCCCATGAAACGCATGCTGTTGACAGGTGCAGCATAACCGCGGATACGTTTTACGGCAGCGTCCACATCTTTAGCAACTTTATTCATGCCGCAAATAACGATGACGTTTTTGGGACCGAAGCAGATGGCAGCAACACGGTTGCCTGTGCCATCGATGTTGACCATGATACCATCTTCAGAGATGGCGTTTGTGCTGGTCAGATAGTAATCTACCAACAGACCTTTCCGATGCAGTTCAGCCACTTCTGCGGGGGTTTTGCCCAGATCGCGGTCGATGACTTCATAATCACCTTCATGGAGGGCTTTTGTCAGACCCATTTCACGAATGGTTGTGGAACCGCCCCAGGATACGGAACTTTTTTCGGGAATCAGAGATACTGCTTTTTCCAGTGCTTCTGCCGCTGTGGGACAGTAATATGCTTCAAAGTGACGTTTTTCCAGATTTTCAACTAATGTTTTACCTAATAATTCATTGCGTAATTCCTTTGGTGTAGCCATGGAACAAGACTCCTTTCCAGATGTAAATTCTTTTGTAAACAACTTTATTTTAGCACAAAGCGGAAAACAGGCATAGCTTTTTTTATTTTTTTCCAAAAGTCATCTGTTTTTCTTGCAAAAGCGGAAGGTGCTGGTTTATCATAGAGATACTGAGGTTTTGAAATAAGGAGAAGAAGTATGGCTAAATATATCGAAAGCGCGCAGAATCGGCTGGTGAAACGGCTTCACGGCTTGAAACTGCGTAAAAATAGAGAAAAAGAACAGGTTTTTGTGGCAGAAGGCATCCGCTTTGTGGGAGAGATTCCAAAGGATTGGCCTGTGGAATGTTATGTGGTGTCTGCCTCTTATGCGGCAGAATATGACATCACGGAGCTGGAGAAACGGGCGGAAGTATATGTTCTGACAGATCACCTCTTTGCGGACGTGGCAGAAACGGAAAATCCCCAGGGGATTATGGCTATTTGCGGCAGAAAGGAATATGACCTTGCGGAAATGTTGGAAAAGAAAAACGCCTTTTTCCTTATGGCAGAAGAAATGAACGACCCCGGCAATCTGGGGACGGTCATCCGTACAGCAGACGCCTGTGCGGTGGATGCGATTTTCCTTTCTAAAGGAAGCGTAGACCTGTATAATCCCAAAACACTGCGGGCAACTATGGGTTCTGTGTTCCACATTCCCGTATTCCAGAATGTTTCTCTGGATGAAATGGCGACGGAACTGCGGGAACAGGGGATTCCCCTTTATGCGGCACATTTGCAGGGCAGACAGTATCCTTATAGTCTGAATCTGCGCCGTGCCTGCGCCTTCCTCATTGGCAATGAAGCCAGAGGTCTGTCGGAAGAAGCGGCAGCCCTTTGTGATAGCTATGTGAAAATTCCCATGCCGGGGCAGGCAGAATCCTTGAATGCGTCAGTGGCAGCGGCGGTGCTTCTATATGAAGTGGTGCGCCAGCGGCTTATTCCAAGACAGAATTAAAAAGAACAGGGAAGTACAAAATCTTATGAGATGGATTTTGTGCCTCCCTGTTTTTATTTTACAATATGCGGTTATTGATCTTCAACTTTCCGCCTTCGTAGGCTTTTTCTTCGCTGCCTGCGAATGTGGAGCGTTTTACAGTGTCTTTTCCGTATTTCATGCGGATCAGATCCATAGCAGCATCGGCTTTTTTCTGTTTGCTCCAGTCTGGTTCCAGCAGGGAAAGCTGCACACAGCCTTCGTCACAAAGCTTGCCTGCACGAATGCCTAAGAGCCGCAGGGGTTCGCCTTTCCAAGCGTGGTCGAAAACTTCTATGGCAGTTTCATAAACGGCGTTGGTGCAGTCGATGGCGTTGAGCAGCTGTTTTTGATGGGAATAGACCTGAAAATCCGATGTTTTCAGTGTGACAGCGATTTCCTGGGCACAAAGTTGGCTGCCCCGCAGACGAAGGGCAACGGTTTCGGAAAGAGCCAGAAGGATTTTGTGGGCAGTTTCCCGGTCTGTCACGTCATAGGCGACGGTGGTGCTGTTGCCGATGCTTTTCATTTCATGTACCTCTGTGGCTGCCGCTACAGGGCTGTCGTCCATACCGTTGGCAAAAGCGTGTAAGGTCATGCCAAAACTCTTAAATTCCCGTACCAGCAGGTCTGTGGGATATTTTGCCAAATCGCCAATGGTGCGGATACCCATTTTCCGCAGTTTTGGCGCTGTGCGTCTGCCGACCATAAACAGCTCAGAAACAGGCAGGGGCCATAACTTTTTCTCCAGCTCATCGGGAAAGAGGGTAATGATCTTATTGGGTTTTTCCAGTTCTCCTGCCATCTTTGCCAATAGCTTATTGCAGCTGATGCCGATATTTACCGTAAAACCAAGTTCCGTAAAGATGCGCTGCTGGATGGTTTTGGCTGCTTCCAGCGGTGGTCCAAAGAGGGCTTCCATGCCTGTATATTCCAAAAAACCTTCGTCAATGCTGAATTGCTCGATGCGGTCAGAATATTCACCCAAAAGTTGAAACATTTTTTCTGAGGAACGGGAATATAATGGAAAATCAGGAGGGATACAGACAAGCTCTGGGCATTTCTGCAATGCCATGCCTGTGGGTTCCCCAGTCTGGATGCCATATTTTTTGGCAGGGGTGCTTTTGGCAAGAATGATGCCTCGGCGGCTTTGTCCGTCACCGGCTACAGCAGAAGGAATTTCCCTAAGGTCAACGGTTTCGCCGTCTTTGAGCCGCTGGACGGCAGACCAGCTTAAAAAAGCACTGTTGACATCGATATGAAATATGATTCTGCTCATGGGGAACACCTCCTTTTGTTTTTTCTTTATTATATCATAGAAAGAAAAGAGAGGGGAAACTTAAAAAAACTTTCATTGTTTTACAAGGCACTTCCATTTATAATAGTAGTATGAGCATTGGCAAATCACAGGAGAAAGAATAGGTGATGACATTGAAAAACAATGGCAAAAAACTGCTGCTGGCAGGTTTGGCGGCAGGTGCGTTTTTATATTGGCAGGACAATGTACTGACAGTGACACAGATGACTTGCACCACCATGGTGCCGAAAGCATTTCACGGATATAAGATTCTGCATATTTCTGACTTGCAGAACAAAATGTTCGGCAAAAATCAGGAACGGCTTATCTATAAAGCAGAGTGTACAGCCCCTGATTTGATTGTTATTACAGGGGATCTCATTGACCGGAACAGAACAGATCTGGATGCGGCAATGGACTTGATTCGCGGCATTGTGAAACTGGCACCGGTCTACTATGTTTCTGGCAATCACGAGCATCAGTCCGGGTATTATGAGGACTTGGTGGAACTGCTGACAGCAGAAGGGGTGAAGGTGCTGGACAACGGCAAGAGCATTCTGGAGCGTGATGGCGATACCATCACACTGCTGGGATTGGCGGATAAAAGGGTAAATCCTCATTATGGCAAAATTTTGGATATGATGTGCAAAGGGCATGAGGATGATTTCAAACTGCTGTTGTGCCATCGCCCGGAACTTTTTGCGGATTATGTGGAAAGAGAAATTCCACTGGTATGCTGTGGTCATGCCCATGGCGGACAGATTCGTCTGCCTTTTATCGGCGGTTTATTTGCACCAAATCAGGGCTTTTTCCCTAAGTATACAGAAGGAATGCATCGAGCAGGGAAAACTTCCATGGCTGTCAGCCGTGGCTTAGGCAACAGCACTTTCCCTTTCCGCATCTTCAACCGTCCAGAATTGGTTGTGATTACTCTGTATCACAAAGGGGAAACAGACTATACAGAAACCACAACGGTATGATATACTGTTAAATGATTCTATCAATTTATAAAGAAAGAAGGAAAATGACATGGCAAAAAATCCTGTTGTAACATTTCAGATGAAAGACGGCGGCGTGATCAAAGCGGAACTGTATCCCGAAATCGCGCCTAACACAGTAAACAACTTTATCTCTCTGGTAAACCACAATTTCTATGATGGTCTGATTTTCCATCGTGTCATCAGAGGCTTCATGATTCAGGGCGGCTGCCCCGATGGCACAGGTATGGGTGGTCCCGGCTACACCATTCGCGGTGAATTCGCTTACAATGGCGTGAAAAACGATCTGAAACATACTGCAGGCGTACTGTCTATGGCACGCGCAATGCACCCCAACAGTGCAGGTTCTCAGTTCTTCATCATGCATGAAAACGCACCTCATCTGGATGGTCAGTATGCAGCTTTCGGTAAAGTGATCGAAGGCATGGATGTAGTAAACCGCATTGCAGAAACAAAAACAAGCCGCGGTGACAGACCTCTGGAAGATCAGGTAATGGAAAAAGTAACTGTGGATACATTCGGTGAAACATATCCCGAACCTGAAAAAATGTAATATGCGTAAAAAAAGCCGGAAAAGGATTCCGGCTTTTTTCTTTTGGTCTAATAGAAAAACTTTGGTAGAATTTCTACCAAAGTTTTTTTGTTATTGCCGATATAGTGTACCGTCATAATATGCCACCCATCCGGGATCCTGTTTCTTATCGCCCACCATTTGGAATGTTCCTTTATAAGTATCTCCATTTACGACTGTTGTGACATCTATGCTTACGCTTATGTTTTCGGTACAGGAACATACGGTTTCGTATTTAGAAATATGAATGGAATTTTCCGTACGAGCACCTGCCTTTAGTGTGTATGGAGCCAATTGTTTCCAAGTGAGGGCAGCACTGCTTGGTGGAGCATATGTGACTGTATCAGCGTTGGGGTCGGGTATTACGGTTATTTCGCAGTTCCTTAATTCCAATTCGGCACCAAAGATACAGTTGGAGCTTGCACCAAATATACTAATGATGCCAAAAGGAATGGATATGGAAAGGATGATGGCAAGAATGGGAATTTTTTGATATCGCATGATTGCCATAATTCTTTCTTTCATCACAAATTTTGAAAAACCGTTATAGAAAACCAATTGGTTTTGACGCTGACCATGGTTTTTTTCGACCAAATGAACCAACTGCAAAGCGTAGGTTTCTCTGTGTTCTTTCCCAAGGAGTTTTAAAACGCCGCGGTCACAAGCTACTTCCATATCTCGATTGATGTAATGATACATGATCCAAACAAATGGATTGAACCAATTGATCATGACAACAAGAATCAGGAAATACTGAATGATCTGGTGATGATATTTCAAGTGTATATATTCATGCAAAAGGGCTTCATCGAACATGTCAGCATGTGCTTTGTAAAATCCTTTTGGAAATAGGATCATCGGTTTGAGAATGCCGTAGGCAATGGGGGAGGCGATGGTTTCGTTCTCATATAAAAGATATTTCTTTGACAGACCGTAAGAGGATAAGATTTCATAGACCTCCTTTTCGTTTTCCATAGGAATGGAAGTCTGTTTGAGACGAATGGTTTTTTGAAAATCTGCAGCGAAAGTTTTTCCCACATACAAGACACCGCATATCCATACGATAAATAGTCTAAACAGAATCCGTTTGTTTTGCGATGCATCTACAATGATCGTTACAAGGTTGGAAAATATAGAATTAGATAATGACATGTGCAGAACATTTTCAATGAAATAGTAAAATGCATTATAAAAATTCTAATTTGAATATCAGTAAATTATGACCTCTCAACAGAGGTTACAGTGTTTTAATAAAATCCTCCAAAAGCCTTGAAAATAAAGGATTTATCGCAATGTGTCTGCCTTATCTCTTTATACGGTTACACACAAGTTTACTCTTTCCCTCATTGCTCATAAGGGCAAATACAAGGGCAAGAAAATCTCATAACAAGATATAACAAAGTGTGGCAATCGGAGAACTGTGATGTATGTGCGAATATATTATAACGGAGGATTTTTCAATGGACAAGTACATTTACGATGATAAAAATGGTCTGTGGTATGAACTGCAAGGAGATTATTATATCCCATGTCTTATCTTACCAGCCGAAAAAGAACAGCCTATTGGTTTGTGGGGACAGCGGCACTTGCGGTATCTGAAAGAATACCGCCGAGCCACCTACATAACCTTGTTCACAAGCGGCAGACTGAACAATTACCTTGCTGACATCGACAGGCAGGCGCAGGAACGCATGGAAAGGCTCACAGAGCAGATGAAACGGGTGCAGGGTATTACGGAGCAGTTAAAGGCGGAAAACGCTTTGGAATGGACACAGAGAATGAATAACATACGGGCGTGTGCAAAGGAGATTGTGGAAAAAGAAATCATCTTTGCATAAGAAGACAGCGGTAGGATTTAGTTTTCCTACCGCTGTTTCACTTAAATCAAAAAAATATATTGACATTTTTCTATGTGTTGCATATAATAACACATAGACATTTATCTATAGGAGGTGATTGAGAGAGATGGATGAAAAAAGAATTGCGGCAATTTTCAAAGCGTTTTGTGATGAAAACCGCATTAGGATTATAAAACTGCTGCGTTCAGGTGAAAAATGTGCTTGCAAGTTGCTAGAAGAAATCAATGTCACGCAGCCTACGCTTTCCCACCATATGAAAATTCTTTGTGACGCTGAAATAGTTGTCGGGCGCAAAGAGGGAAAATGGACACACTATTCTATTTCAGAAAAAGGTGTGGAGCAGGCAAAAGAATGTTTGCGGCAGTTGACAACACTTGATGTTGAAAGCGAAAACAAGTCGTGCTGTGAAAAGTGAGGAAGTTTATTGATTGCTTTTCCGCACGGCTTATATTCGGGACGATAAATCGACATATTTCAATATAACTATATGAAAGGGGCTTTTTATGGAGACACTAAAAACAATTTGGGACTTTTTTCAAAATGAAGTCCTTGGTATGAACTGGCTGAATCGCCTCATTGAAACATTTTTGAACGCTTGCGGTTTAGATACCACGGGCAAAATAGGAGGAAGTGTTCAGTTTTTCATCTATGATACTGTAAAAATTATGGTACTGCTCGGCGTTTTGATTTTGATTATCTCGTATATTCAAAGTTATTTCCCGCCCGAAAGAGCTAAAAAGATACTCGGCAGATTTCACGGAATATGGGCGAATATCATCGCCGCTCTGCTCGGTACGGTAACACCGTTTTGCTCGTGTTCTTCCATTCCGTTGTTTATCGGGTTTACAAGCGCAGGTTTGCCGCTTGGCGTTACATTCTCCTTTTTGATTTCTTCGCCGATGGTTGACCTCGGAAGCCTTGTCTTACTGATGAGTATTTTCGGCTGGAAAGTTGCTGTTTTATATGTAATATTCGGTTTGGTAATCGCTGTGGCTGGCGGAACGCTAATTGAAAAGTTGCACCTCGATAATCAAGTGGAAGAATATATCCGAAACGGTCACTCGATTGATGTTCCGCAGGAGGAACTGCATTTCAAAGACCGTATGAAATTTGCGTGGGAACAGGTTGTTGAAACCGCTAAAAAGGTTGCTCCTTATGTTCTGATCGGCGTGGGCATTGGTGCTTTCATTCACAACTGGATTCCTGAAGAATTTATTGTCAAAGCACTTGGCGAAAATAATCCGTTTGGCGTAATTCTTGCTACGATAGTCGGTATTCCGATGTATGCGGATATTTTCGGTACAATTCCGATTGCAGAAGCCCTGCTTGCAAAAGGTGCTTTGCTCGGCGTTGTCCTTTCCTTTATGATGGGCGTTACTACGCTTTCGCTCCCTTCAATGATTATGCTTCGCAAGGCGGTCAAACCGAAACTGCTTGGTATTTTCATTGGAATATGTGCTGCTGGTATTATTATTGTAGGCTATCTTTTCAACGCAATACAATATTTAATTGTTTAATTTTAGGAGGTTATTATTATGGCATTATTTAACTTTGGAAAGAAAAAGGAAGAAGAAAAGAAAACACCTGCTTGCGCTTGTAGCTGCGGTTGTGCTGCCAGCGAAGCAGAAAGCATTACAAACGATTGCTGTCCTGATTTGAAAGAGGGAGAAATCTGCTGTATCAAAGTGTTGGCAGGTTGT
This sequence comes from Anaerotignum lactatifermentans DSM 14214, assembly GCF_900142265.1. GTDB lineage: Bacteria > Bacillota > Clostridia > Lachnospirales > Anaerotignaceae > Anaerotignum > Anaerotignum lactatifermentans. The sequence continues at coordinate 23,242 of NZ_FRAH01000036.1, forward strand.
AAATCCTGTCACGAACAATTTGAATACACAAAGCAGGCAGTAAAGGATATGGGACTTTCCGTAGAGGTCGAATACATTACCGATATGCAGAAAGTAATGGAATACGGTGTTATGAGTATGCCTGCCCTTGTTGTCAACGAAAAGGTTGTTGCTATGGGTAAGGTTTTGAAAGCTGCTGATGTGGTTGCTCTGCTGCACAAGCTGGGGTTTTAACGATGGATAAGAAAAAGGTAGCCTTTATTTGTGTGCATAACTCCTGCCGCAGTCAGATTGCAGAAGCACTTGGAAAACATTTGGCGGGAGATAAGTTTGATTTCTATTCTGCCGGAACAGAAACAAAATCACAAATCAATCAGGACGCTGTGCGGCTTATGAAACAGCTTTATGGGATAGATATGGAGCAAAGCCAATATAGCAAGATGATTGATAAAATCCCTACGCCCGATATTGCGATTTCAATGGGGTGTGATGTCGGTTGTCCCTATATCGGTAGAGCGTTTGATGATAATTGGGGACTTCCCGATCCGACGGGCAAAAGTGATGAATGTTTTATACAGGTCATTGAGAGAATATCTCAAAAAATAAAAGACTTGAAATTAAAAAAGTAACATGAAAGCCACAGAATGGATATATCGCCCTATCTGCGGCAATAAAACTCGCACAATGATACGGGAAGATACAGAATTAAGAAACTTCCCTCTCTACTGTCCGAAGTGCAAAAAGGAAACAATCATCAATGCTCAGGATATGAAAGTCACGCTTGCAGAACACAAATAAGATTTTTATGTATGCCGCCGCATGGGTAATACCATAGCGGCGGTTTTTTGTGCCTATCGGCTGTCTCTGTCAAAGGATTTCTTTCTCTGTCTCGGCTGGTTTCTCTGCTTGCCCTCCGCCTGAAGCTGGCGCAGGCGTTTCAGTACGCTCTCCCGTTCGGGCGGCTTTGCTTGCTCTTTTTTGGCGGGTTTTCGTTTTTCCCTGACCTGCCGCTCCCATGCGGCAAGGTCACGATTGTACTGCTCCACAACAGCCTCCGCTTTGCGGTAGGTTGCCATGAACGCCTGCACATCGGGATAACCGTCCTCTTTCAGAACATCGGGCAGTTTGTCCAGCTTTTCAGCGATTTCCTTTTCTGTCCGCTGTATCTGCTCTGTGAGCGCCTTGCGCTCCTTACCCTTGAAAATCCCTTTTGTATCGGCAAGTTGCTGTTTCAGCTTCGGAAGTACCATATCCTGCAAATGCCGGATTTCTTTCGCCTTATCCTGCGCCTTTATCATCAGCTTTTGCATGGTACGGAATTCTGCCATATCTATTTCAAGGACAGGCTTCGGCGGCATAGCGTGTTCACGGATTAGGTTTTGCAGGAAGTCTTTTGCCTTGTTTATGATACTGCGGAACAGACCCGGAAGCCAGCCCTTGCTTTTGATAGACTGGCTTGTTTTTTCGTGTATCTCTGTCCGCTTGACTTCTAAAATCTTTGCTTCGGAGATACCTGATAATAACGCCATATCCGCTGTCCTGTTCCATTCCTGCCTTGCGGCATTGTCGGCTTTGATTTCGTCCTCTTTGGGATTGTTCTTGCCGATTTTCTTGGTCGGCAGATAGACGCTGTTTTTATCAAATACCTTTAAGTGCTGCTCAGGATCAGAGATATGGCGGTTAATAAGTTCCGTATACACTTCCTTTATCTCCCGTAGAAAAGGCTCTCCCTTAAAGCGTGTATCTTTGGTAGTAAACAGATGGCTTTCGTATACCTCGCCTTTTTTGATGACGGTACAGCCTTTCCGTATCTGCCCGTCCTCCCCTGTGATTTCCTTTTTGGTGCGGACACGCTTTCCAGTCTCGTCAAAGAACACGCTGCGGGAAGCAATCTTCACATCAGGTTCGGGGAGCAGTTTCCTCTCGCTGAAAATCAGGTGGATATGATAATTCGTCTTGCGCTTGTTGTGGTGGAGGGCGGACACGCATTCCACACTGTACCGCCTGCGGAACTCCTCTGTAAAGTCCGTGAGTACCTGCTGCGGCTCGTATTGCGTATAGATTTCGGGCAAGGCGATAATCAGTTCCCTTGCTTCGATACATTTACCCTCTGTACCGCTGCGCTGAAACTCCTGCTGGCTTTCCCTTGCAAGATTGCTCCAAAAGGTGCTGTCGGCGGTGCGGTGGGTGGCATAGAGATTTTCCTGCCTTGCATGGCTTGTAATATATGATATTCGCCCTTTGACATTGGACAGCTTTGACATCTGGATAAAACTGTGTCTCGGCATACATCATCTCCGTTTTCTGTTGTCAAGGTGCGTCCTTTTTTGCAACCGTTTACGGTTACGGCTGTCGCTGCGGCAACGGTGACAGCCCCGTATCATACGCCGCAGGCGGTTGATACGGAAGCCCCCTGCAAGGGCGAAATACCCGGAGTACAAATCGAAGATTTGTGCGAGGGGTGTATTTCGCTCTCAAACGCCGAGGGCTTAGGGTTAACTTTCCGAAAAGAGAATGGATTGTCATTCCACTCTGCGGACATCATCGGGCTTCAAAAGATTTCTTCCCTGATTGACCGTCAGAAATCGTTCCAGCGTGTCCCTGCGGATAATGGTCTTGCGCCCCACTTTGAGGACGGGCAGCTTTCCCCATTCCACCAGCTTCCGCATGGTGTTCCTGCCGATACCCGTACATTCTGCGGCTTCCTCTATGGTAAGTCCCATTTTGACTGCGCTCATTCTATCAACCTCCTTTTTAGAATGCTCATTTTGCAACTACTGTTTTATCATTATACTTATTCTGCTATCTCTTGTCAACCTATTTTGCAACCATTCATAGTTTATTTACAACTTTTATTGAAATAAGGGTTGCAAAATAAGTATTAGCGTGTTATACTGATACCAGTCAGGAGGTGAACACCTTGAAAAAAGAAACCACATTCACCGCAAAACAGGTCGGTGGGCGGATTAAGGAACGCCGCACAGAGTTAAACATTACCATGCCGGAACTCGGCAGGCGTGTGGGCGTGAACAAATCCACCATTCAGCGGTACGAAGCGGACGGGGTTGATCCGAAGCGCACAATGGTTATCAACGGTCTTGCGGAAGCGTTGCTCACAACTCCCGAATGGCTGACAGGTCTTTCCGATGATAAGGAATATGACACCTATACTCTCTGCCAGCGGGATATTGAGGAACACATCAAGAAGTATCTGGACACAGTTTCCCATACAGTAAAGGGCGAGCCGCACCAGCAGCTTCTCACGACATTTCTCGGCAAGATGGTTGACCTGTATACGGTTATGACCTGCTACTTTGCTGATGCTATGGAGGAAGTTGACCGTGTGGCGGAGGACAAGGGGCTGAAAGAGTCTCTTGGGCGGTACGCCATAGAGTCCGGGGCAATCATGGAGCAGGTATACCGCAAGAAGATGGAAGTACCGATTGAGGATATGAAACGGTTTTTAGACGGGATTTTACATATCCACGATGAGGGGCGCACAAGAATGTTGATGGGCGCACTTTTCGGGATAGTGGAGGAAGCCGAAGAAAGGCTTTCCGAAAAAGAAAATTCCGTGGCACCTTGACAAGTAAAGACGCCAGTTGACTTCCACTGGCGGAAGTGACACAATTACTTTACGCACACCATATGTCACAGTCCCGATTGCCACGGATAGAAAGGAGTTTTTTATCTATGGCAAAAGGTTCTGTAAGAAAGAAAGGCAAAAAGTGGTACGGACGCTTTTATATTGAAGATGAAAGCGGCAGAAAAGTGCAGAAAGAGTTTGCAGGCACAGAGAGCAAGGCGGAAACAGAAGCCATGCTCCGCAAAGCGATAGCGGACTATGAGGAAAAGCAGTTTGTCGGGAAAGCGGAAAACATCACGGTAGGCGATATGCTGGATATGTGGGTAGAGGAAGAACTGAAACCCGGCAACTTAAGCAACGGGACGGTCATGTCCTATCAGGGAACGGTCAACCGTATCAAGCAATATCCCATTGGCAAACGCAAGCTGAAAACCGTGACCGCCGACCATTTGCAGGCGTTCATTGATTTTCTGAGCTACGGTGGGACAAACCCGGACGGGACAACTTCAAAGCCCATGAGCAAAGGATATATGCTCCTGTTCTCGGCGGTGTTGCAAAATTCCTTCCGCTTTGCGGTTTTCCCGAAAAAACTGATTACCTTTAACCCTATGCAGTATGTGAAGCTGAGGGGCAGGAAGCAGGAAACGGATATTTTCTCGGACAGTGAGGAAGATACTTCCAGTATTCCTACTATCACCCATGAACAGTTCCAAAAGCTGGAGGAATTTCTCAAGGCAAAAGATAATCCCGCCTTGCTGCCTGTGCAGATAGCGTACTACACGGGGCTTCGTATCGGGGAAGTATGCGGCTTGACTTGGCAGGATATTAACCTTGAGGAACAATATCTCACGGTACGCCGAAGCATGCGCTATAACGGAACAAGGCACACAACCGAAGTGGGAACGACAAAACGGAGCAAAGTCCGCACCGTTGATTTCTGCGACACGCTGGCGGCAATCCTGCGGGCGGCGAGAACAGAACAGCGCAAAAACCGTTTCCGCTACGGGGAGTTTTATCACCTGAACTACTACAAAGAAGTAAAGGAAAAAGGGCGCACCTATTATGAGGTTTACAGCCTGCAAAGGACAGAGGAAGTCCCGGAGGATTACAAGGAAATCTCCTTTGTCTGCCTGAGAGCAGACGGGGCGTATGAAGCGCCGAGTACGGTAGGGATTATGTGCAGGGCGGCAAAGAAGAAAGTGAAAGGGCTTGAAGATTTCCATTTCCACACGCTCCGTCACACCTACACAAGCAATCTGCTTTCCGGCGGCGCAAAGCCGAAAGATGTGCAGGAACTTCTCGGACACTCCGATGTCAGTACCACAATGAACATCTACGCTCACTCTACAAGGGAAGCGAAGCGCACTTCCGCAAGGCTGCTGGATAAGGTGGTCGGCGGGGAATAAAAAGTTGCCCTTGTTTCGGCTCGTAAGGGCAAAAACAAGGGCAAACAGATAAGGTTTGAATGAAAAACAGGCGTGAAGCCTTGAAAAATCAATGGTTTTTGAGGATTAGATAGTTAAATTGTAATTTGTCGTAATATCAAAGGGAACAAAGAGTCTGAAAAAAACCAAACCCCATGAGATCCCCAAAATGACAGATGGAATTATGTGAAGAAAAACCTTCCGAAGTGCAATGATAGATAGAACCATACATGCGACTGCGATGTTCATAAATACAAAGAGCAAGATTATTTCGACCTCTTTTCTTTATCGATCAGAGAATATAGTTCATTGATTTCTTCATCCGAAAAATCATTATTGCTAATCAATGATTTTACCAATTGAAAAGGAGAGTTATCAAAAAGATTTTTCCGAAGTTCATTGATGGAAGATGCTTGCAAATCTTCCTGTTTGACATTTGGCGTACAGATAAAGCCGGGATCAGAACGGGTAATGAGTCCTTTCTTGATGGCTCGCCGGATAATGGTATAGGTGGTGTTTGGCGCCCAACCAATTTCTTCTTCAAATACTTTGGAAATGTGACTTGCTTTGCAGGAACCGCATTTCCAAAGATATGTCAGAACTTTCAATTCAGAATCTGATGCTAACATAAAAATCACCTCTTTACTACTGATGTAGAATAATTTTATATTATATAATTCCCGTGGAAAAATCAAGGCGCAAATGTCTTCACTCAAGGAAGCAAAAGATTTTTATACATAAAAATGGCAGTTTCTATAGTTTTACGCTGATTTTTTCGTGAAAATCATGATTGTATTTTCAAAATTGGTATTATATAATTTTACTACGGATGTAGTAAAATACATTTGCAGTGATAGGGCATTGAAGAAACTAGGGGGGATAACATGAAAAGAAATCAAAATTTATGCATCATTGCTGCCTTATTTATAACCGTTTTGGCAATTTCGGCCACAAAATTTCCGTACAGAGGGGAAGCAGCTGTATCTCAGGAAACGGCAGGGCAAAAAAATCTAGCAGCAATATTGTCTTCTGATGCAGATAATGTTTGTGCTGGTGTTGTGATGGATGCAAAGACTGGAGAAATTTTGGATCAGTATGGGGATATTGACGATCCATTTGAACCGGGAGCGACTTTTAAGCCGTTTGTGACAGCCATTATGCTGGAAAAGGGAAATTTATCCCTGACGGACACAATAGAGGGCGGTACTTATACTAGTGTCAATGGGACAACCATTAAAAATTACAGTGACCAGTCTGGGGAAAAGTCATTTTATGATCTCTATGTTGCTTTGAATGAGCCATTCCTTGTGCGTGCTTGGGAAAGCAGAAGAGATCCTATCGATTTTTCAAAAGAGATAGCTTCCTATGGCTTTGATGAAAAGAACAAGTATCAGCCAGAATTTTTGCTGGGAAGGGGATTTACGACATCTGTACGGGAAATCGCTCAGGGATATTACATTTTGGCTGGAAATAGCGGCACAGAAAATAAAGTGATTTCCAAAGCAAACAGCAACTTAATGAAAGAATTGCTCCATGAAACGTATTTGAATTATCCATACATGGACGCAGGGCTGATGGAAGTCCAAAATGTTGGTGAAGCCGCAGGTATGTATGACAGCAGTTTTTCCGTTGAAAATGAAATTGTGCATGAAACAAAAACATTTGCTGGTTTTGCGCCTTATGATGATCCAGAAGTGATCTTTGTGGTCACGATGAAGGGAGAATCCAAAATAGGCGAAGAAGTGAATGGCAGAGTTCCTTTGGCATGCGCAGCAACAGCAGTTTTTGAACAATACTTGCCGGAGAGAAGTTTTAAAGAAATCACAGATCTCAAGCAGATGGAATATCTGGAAGCAAGATCTGACTATATGCTGTATTTCAGCAGACCCACATGTGCGGCATGCAAAAGAGCGGAACCATTGGTTCGTAATACAGCCAATGATTTGAAAAAAGATGTTTACTATTTGAATGTCGATCGTTTTGATGATGAAGCATTGGAGCAGATATTATCTCAATACGGTGTTGATGCTGTGCCATGTGCAGTGAAGGTTACAGATGGCAAAATCTCTGATAAAAGAGTGTTTATGGAAAACGGAAACATGAAAGAGGATGTGGATCGTTTTTTGAAAGCTTAATGTGTATCATCGGGGATAATGATAGAAAGGGCTTATAGGGGAATAGAAAAAGGGGGAGTGCCCTTTTGGATTTTGCAAATCCGAAAGGGCATTTGTTATAAGATTATAGGGTGAATGATATGATAAATGCAATGGATCAAAAACTGAAAAACGTACAATGTTTCACGGGGAATCAATTGAAGCTCATAGCTTGTCTGTGTATGTTTATTGACCATATCAGCAAAATTCCCATGAGCAAGTGCAGGGATGAATTGTTTTCTTTGTCCCTTGAGGGGATGATATCAGAAGAGCATTTTTTTGCACTTTAGGATTTCCAATGACAGGTTCTATTCGGTATCGGTACCATCGCTTTTCCTTTGTTTTGCTTTTTATTGGCAGAAGGATTTTAGCATACCAGTAACCGGAAGCGATATATGGGTTCTATGCTTGTTTTTGCGATTATCTCAGAAATTCCCTTTGACATTGGGTTTTTTCATGCGTATTCCATGGAAGCAGGGGCATTTCCCTTTTATTTTGCGTATCAGAATGTATTTTTTACATTATTTCTGGGATTGGTATGTTTGACTGGTTTAGAGGCTGTTTCAAAGAGAAATCGCAATTCGGACAGAAAAGAAAAAGCAAAGGGGCTTTTGCTGCAAATAGGAATCATTGCCATAGTGGCATCTGTGGCAGAACTTTTGAAGTGCGATTATGGTGCGCAAGGGATTATCTTCATAGCCGGTTTCTATATTTTTCGGAAAAGTCATGTTTTGCAAGTCGTGATGTTTCTTGTTTTGTATATGGCTACAACAGGAAATCAGCCGCCAACTTATACAATGATCGCAGCTTTCTTGTTATTGCTTTATAATGGGAAACGGGGAAAATGGAAGGCAAAATATTTGTTTTACTGGTTTTATCCAATCCATATATTCGTTTTGTATGTTATCGCTCAACTATTTTTATAACGAATGAAAAGAGGTGGATATTATGAAAAATTGGCAAGTGCTCATTGGCTTGATGGCTATTGCAATTGCGATTCTCATTAGCGGAATTCTTATTTCAAATGCGATTCAAGAGGCAGGTTCTAATATTCATGTTGGATTTACTGCTTTGGGTGAGCTCATTAGATAATTATAAACCTCTGATTTGTACAACAAAAATGGCTGCTGAGGTGTCTCGGCGGCCATTTTAAGTGGAAATAATTTTTATTCTTCGATGCTTTGTGCAAAGAGTTTTACAGAGCTGCAAGAACCATCGTCATTATAGATATAAATCTCATAGGTGCCTTTTGCAGTGTGACCGTAACCCTCGCCATGAAGTTGGGGATCGAAATGATCTATCATCAGATTTTGTTTCGCTTCTAATCTTCCGCCAACTAATTTGCAGCCACAAGGGTATTTCACACGATAAATAAAACCATTGGAGCCTGCATTTTCGATATAAAATATCAGTTTTCCTGATTTATGATAAAACTGATATCTGCCTTCGCCAATGAAGTCTGTTTCCATGCTTATAGATACGCCGCCCGCTTGGGAGTCACCAAGATTTTTAAGAGAGGTTGTATCACTGGAGGCAAAAGCGGTAACGGAAGAATGTGTCAATAGGAAACTCAAAAGACAAGAGATAAAAAGCTTTGATTTCATAGAAATACCACCTTTCTGTCATGGATACCCTTTCTATGATGATCATAACATTTACTACATATGTAGTCAATATTATAGAGCTATGTAGATGTCCATTATTATAGGAAATGAAGATGGATTAGGTTTTATATTTTGTATATCACAAGGAAAAGTGTGCAGGGAAGAGAATGTTATGGTACCAAAGATTGCATATCTGACAGGTAAAAAAGAGTGTATTTCCATTATATGTTTGATAGAGGATAGGCGAAAAGGCTGATATTTACTGGGTTGTATAGGAATCTATACAAAAATGAGAAAAAATTATAAAAAAACACTTGCTTTTTTATTCCTTCTATGATATTATTATCAAGCAGTTTCGATTCGCGGCTGTGGCGGAACTGGCAGACGCACCAGACTCAAAATCTGGCGGTAGTGATATCGTGTGGGTTCGAGTCCCACCAGCCGCATTGAAGAAACCTTGAGAAATCAAGGTTTCTTTTTTTTGGTGAATCCAATAAAAACCCCCGGCTATGCCGGGGGAATCAGTGAGCTTCAGCTTCAAGCAAAAACCTCCTATGCTATAATTATCTTGAGTCCGCCAAGACACAAGAAAGCATAGGAGGTTTTTATATGAATAGTTTAGCACATACGAGTTGGGAATGTAAATATCATATTGTATTTGCACCAAAGTATAGAAGACAGGTAATATATGGAAAAATGAAAGCTGAAATAGGGAAAATTCTTAGAGAATTATGCGAAAGAAAAGGGATAGAGATCATAGCAGCAGAATGTTGTCCGGATCATATACATATGCTGATTC
>NZ_FRAH01000032.1 GCF_900142265.1 Anaerotignum lactatifermentans DSM 14214
GAAACGATCAGTTTAGCTTCTGTCAGGTCAACAGATTTCTTATCGGATTTAACAACTTCCAGAATTTCAACGTTCATGTCTGCTTCTGTGAAGTCAACGTCAAATTTGATCAGTTCGCCTTTTCTTGTTTCGTCCTTGTCGATTCTCTTCATAACGCCAGGACGTACGGTAGCCATCTGAGGTTTTGTTCTAGGGCACATCAGAGTAGCCATGATGTTACCGCCGAATGCAGGACGAGTCATCAGCAGAGCTCTTGTAGGATCTGCGCAACCCATAGATGCTTCTTTGTCATATTCTTCCTGAGTTTTAGCCATTCTCAGACCTGTTGTATCAGCAACCAGACCTGTTCTTACACGGCTAGCTACACGAGGTGCAACGTCACGGCCGATGGAAGAAGCGCCGAACAGCATGATTTCGGGATCGAATTTTTTGATGATTTCTGTAACAGCTTTTGTATAAGGTTCTGTTACATATTCTTTCAGGTAAGGATGGTCAACCAGGATTACCTTGTCTGCGCCATAGTGGTACAGTTTGTCAACTTCGCCTTCGATACCGCTGCCCAGCAGGACTGCATATACATCATCTTTCAGATCTGCTTTCAGTCTTGTAGCTTCGCCGATCAGTTCCAGACCTACGTTCTGAACCTTACCGCTTCTTTGTTCAACTACTACATAAATACCATTACTCATTGTAGGGTTTCCTCCTTATATTCCAAATTTTCGTATTAGCTTCTTTTTCAGCAGAAACAGCGTTTTTCTGCTTCTTTCCGTCCTTAACAAACGGATCCGCAAGCATTCATCAGATGATGAATTTTTCTTCCAGTTTAGCAACGATTGCTTTAACAGCTTCGTCTGCGGACAGGTCTTTCAGGATTGTACCAGCGCCTTTTACTTCTTTTGTGAAGGACTGATATACGTTTGTAGGGGAACCCTTCAAGCCGATCATATCCAGTTCCAGGCCATCTTTCAGAGCTTCGAAGTCCAGAATCTTGATTTCTTTTTCGTAAGCTTCTACGATACCTCTAACTGTCATGTATCTAGGTGTTGCCAGTTCTGCGATAGCTGTCAGCAGGCAAGGAGTTTTGATTTTGATGATGTGGTAGCCATCTTCGAACTGTCTTCTAACTACTACATAATCTTCTGTAGCTTCTTTGATTTCTTCAACATAAGAAACCTGAGGAACATGCAGTTTTTCAGCAATCTGAGGACCAACCTGAGCTGTGTCACCGTCGATTGCCTGACGACCTGTGATGATCAGATCGTAACCGATTTTCTTCAGAGCAGCTGCCAGGATACCGGATGTAGCGTATGTATCGGAACCACCGAATTCTCTGCCGGAAACCAGGATAGCTTCGTCACAACCCATAGCCAGAGCTTCTCTCAGAGCAACGTCTGCCTGAGGGGGACCCATGGATACAACTGTTACTGTGCCGCCAACCTGTTCACGGATTGTCAGTGCAGCTTCGATACCAGTTTTGTCGTCGTGGTTGATAATAGAGGGAACACCGTCACGGATCAGAGTGCCGGTTTTAGGATCAATTTTAACTTCAACTGTATCTGGTACTTGTTTAATGCATACAACGATTTTCATTATAGTTCTCCTTCCAAAATATTAGTAATTTAGCTTCGTCATCTAAATTTGAGAATATCTACTAGATCAAACCTTCATGGAGCCGGAGATGATCATCTTCATAGCTTCGTTTGTACCTTCGTAGATTTCTGTGATTTTAGCGTCACGCATAGCTCTTTCAACGGGATATTCACGGCAGTAACCGTAACCACCGAACAGCTGTACGCACTGTCTTGTAACTTCGTTTGCTACATCAGATGCGAAGTATTTGCACATAGCAGCATAAGGAGCGTAGTTGCCATGGTTGTCTTTTTCAGTAGCAGCTCTCCATACCATCAGTCTAGCAGCATCAACTTTTGTCTGGCATTCAGCAAGTTTGAACTGTGTATTCTGATATTTACCGATGGGTTTGCCACCCTGTTTTCTTTCTTTAACATATTTCAGTGTTTCATCAATAGCACCCTGTGCGATACCTACGGACTGAGCACCGATACCGATACGACCGCCGCCCAGAGCTGTCATAGCGATCTTGTAGCCCTGACCTTCTTTGCCCAGCAGGTTTTCTTTGGGAACTCTTACGTTTTCATAGATTACTTCACAGTTGGAAGCAGCTCTGATACCCATACGTTCGATGTTGGGACCAACTGTCAGACCTTCGTAGCCTCTTTCTACGATGAAAGCGGACATACCTTTAGGACCTTTGGATTTGTCTGTCAGAGCGAATACGATGAAGATATCAGCAAAACCGGAGTTTGTTGTGAACATCTTTGTACCGTTCAGTACATAGTAGTCGCCATCCAGTGTAGCTTCTGTACGTACGCCAGCAGCGTCTGTACCAGCACCGGGTTCTGTCAGACCAAAGCAGCCGATCTTGGAACCGTCAACCAGAGGTCTCAGATATTTCTGTTTCTGTTCTTCTGTACCAAATTCATTGATACAAGGGCAGCAAAGAGATGTATGTACGGACAGTGTGATACCTGTGGAAGCATCAACTTTGGACATTTCTTCCATGCACAGTGTGTATGTCAGAACGTCTGCACCCTGACCGCCATATTCTCTGGAATAAGGAATACCGAACGCACCGATTTTCTGCAATTTCTGCAGCAGTTCAGCAGAGTATTCTTCTTTTTCGTCCATGTCCTTTGCGATGGGTTTAACTTCTGTTTCAGCAAATTTTCTGAACAACTCTTGCTGAAGCATCTGAGTTTTTGTCAATTTGAAATCCATTTAATATTCCTCCTATTTTTTAATAAATTTAAAGCAACCGTCCTTGCGCCCCGGTCGCTTTATAAAAACAACCTACATCCGACGCTGCCGTCATGAAGTCCACATTCGCTTTTTTGCATCTCAACAGAAAAGCATTTGTGCGCTTCTAAAAGAACTATACCATTTTTGTCTAAAAATTGTCAACATCTTTGTCGATTAAATATTAGATAAAAAACGGTCACAATTTATGGTAATACCGACAGTTCTCACTGTCTTTTCGCCACAAAAAAACCAACAAAAATCCATGGTTCTTCCGGCATCTTCCTTTCGCCTCTTTTACCCAAATTCTCTTGCCTTCAGCCACGATCGCTTCTCGATTCTTCCGGAAAATGTCCGTTCCATGGATCTGTGAATGGCAAAGAAACCTTTGTTTTTCTCAATACTTTGTATGCGAAATATACTGCCGAAAAAATAACACACTGCCTGCTGATTTTGTGTGTTCCTTGTCTTTTTGCTTAACCCTACTTTACACTATTGTCTTTTCTCTGTCAATATCTCCACTGTCTCCAACATGGTTTTTGCCCTTATGTTGTCATACAAGTATTGTGTACTTTTCATAATGAACATCCCTTGCTTTTTCCTTCTTTTCCCAATCTTTCGGGCTTTTTCCCTTTTTTTCGGTAAAAAACAAACCTTTTTCTTTCCCTCGAATGGGCTTCTCCCCTGCCATGAACCGTTCTTATCACATTTTTTCATACCGTCATATTTTTGTGAAAAATTACGCTAAATATCCTTCTATCCTGTTTTCCCTTTTTTGTCTATTCTTCCGAAACAGAAAATATTTCTTTTCGTCATTCCGTTTCCATTTCTTCCTTAATATATGGCAGCACACAAAAAAGGAGTATCCCTAAGGATACTCCTTTTCAATCTACCGTATGAAGTCGAAATTATTCGATGATTTCTACTACGGAACCTGCACCTACTGTTCTACCACCTTCACGGATAGCGAAACGCAGACCCTGGTTCATAGCAACGGGTGTAATCAGTTCGATTGTCATTTCAACGTTGTCGCCAGGCATGCACATTTCTGTACCTTCGGGCAGAGAGATAACGCCTGTTACGTCTGTTGTTCTGAAGTAGAACTGAGGTCTGTAGTTGTTGAAGAAAGGTGTATGACGGCCACCTTCTTCTTTGCTCAGAACGTAAACCTGTGCTTTGAATTTTGTATGAGGTGTGATGGAACCGGGTTTAGCCAGAACCTGACCTCTTTCGATTTCGTTTCTCTGAACACCACGCAGCAGAACACCGATGTTGTCACCAGCTTCAGCCTGATCCAGCAGTTTTCTGAACATTTCTACGCCAGTTACAACTACTTTTCTGATTTCGTCTGTCAGACCAACGATTTCAACTTCGTCCTGTACTTTAACAACGCCTCTTTCAACTCTACCTGTAGCAACTGTACCACGGCCTGTGATGGAGAATACGTCTTCGACGGGCATCAGGAAAGGTTTGTCTGTGTCACGTTCGGGTTCGGGAATGTAGGATTCGATTGCATCGAACAGTTCGATGATCTTGTCGCCCCAAGGACCAGCGGGATCCTGCAGAGCCTGGAATGCGGAACCTCTGATGATGGGAATATCATCACCGGGGAATTCATATTCGTTCAGCAGTTCTCTGATTTCCATTTCAACCAGATCCAGCAGTTCTTCGTCTTCAACCATGTCGCATTTGTTCATGAATACAACAATGTAAGGTACGCCTACCTGACGGGACAGCAGGATGTGTTCTCTTGTCTGAGCCATAGGACCGTCTGTAGCAGCTACTACCAGAATAGCGCCGTCCATCTGAGCAGCACCTGTGATCATGTTTTTAACATAGTCAGCGTGACCCGGGCAGTCAACGTGTGCATAGTGTCTTGTAGGTGTTTCGTATTCAACGTGAGCTGTGGAAATTGTGATACCACGTTCTCTTTCTTCGGGAGCTTTGTCGATGTTTTCGAAAGCAACTGCTTCACCGATCTGATATCTTTCATGCAGTGTTTTTGTGATAGCTGCAGTCAGAGTTGTTTTACCATGGTCAACGTGACCGATAGTACCAATATTCATATGAGGTTTGGTTCTTTCAAATTTCTGTTTTGCCATTTTTAAATATCCTCCTTTAAAATTTACTAAGGCAAATAGATTCATACATTATCGCATAAATGTACCTATCGTCCTTAATTATATTAAACTTCCGCAGTTTTTGCAATACCAAAATACAATTATATTCCGGTTTTTGCAATTATTTTCTGCCTTCCAGAACTTTTTCCTGAACGGATTTCGGGCAGGGTTCGTAGTGGTCTACTTCCATTACGTAGTTACCACGGCCCTGAGATCTGGAACGCAGGTCTGTGGAGTAACCGAACATTTCAGCCAGAGGTACGAAGGAGTGAATTACCTGTACGCCGTTTCTAGCTTCCATACCTTCGATACGGCCACGACGGGAGTTGATGTCGCCAATAACGTCACCCATGTATTCTTCGGGTACTGTTACTGTAACTTTCATGATGGGTTCCAGCAGTACAGCGTCACCTTTTCTCATAGCTTCTTTGAAAGCCATGGAACCAGCAACCATGAACGCAGTTTCAGAGGAGTCGACTTCATGGTAGGAACCATCGTAAACTTCTGCTCTTACGCCCAGTACGGGATAACCGCCCAGGATACCGCTCTGCATAGCCTGCTGAATACCTTTGTCGATAGCGGGGATATATTCCTTAGGAATAGAACCACCAACGGTGCTGTTGATGAATTCGTAGTTGTGTTCTGCATCTGTAGGGATAGGTGCAAATTTCACTTTACAGTGACCATACTGACCTTTACCACCAGACTGACGAACGAATTTACCTTCAACGTCAACAGCTTTACGGAATGTTTCTTTGTAAGCAACCTGAGGAGCACCAACGTTAGCTTCTACTTTGAATTCTCTCAGCAGACGGTCAACGATGATTTCCAGGTGCAGTTCACCCATACCGGAGATGATTGTGTCACCGGTTTCGGAGTCTGTGTATGTTTTGAATGTAGGATCTTCTTCTGCCAGTTTTGCCAGAGCGATACCCATTTTGTCTCTACCTGCTTTTGTTTTAGGTTCAATTGCAACGGAGATAACGGGTTCAGGGAATACCATGGATTCCAGAATTACTTCGTGATCTTCATCACAGATTGTGTCACCTGTTGTTGTCAGTTTGAAACCTACTGCAGCCGCAATATCACCGGAGTAAACCTTGTCGATTTCTTCTCTGTGGTTTGCGTGCATCTGCAGGATACGGCCTACACGTTCTTTTTTACCCTTTGTAGAGTTGTAAACGTAAGAACCTGCATCCAGTGTACCGGAGTACACACGGAAGAATGCCAGCTTACCAACGAAGGGGTCATTCATGATCTTGAATGCCAGAGCGGAGAAAGGTTCTTCGTCGGAAGAATGTCTTTCTACTTCTTCGTCTGTTTCGGGATCGATACCTTTGATAGCGGGGATATCGATGGGAGCGGGCATATATTCGATAACGCCGTCCAGCAGTTTCTGAACGCCTTTGTTTCTGTAAGCGGAACCGCAGAATACGGGAACCAGTTCGCAGTTGATACATGCTTTACGCAGTGCTGCTTTCAGTTCTTCTTCTGTGATTTCTTCTTCAGCGAAGAATTTTTCCATCAGTTCTTCGTCTGTTTCGCAGATTGCTTCGATCATTTTTGCTCTGTATTCTTCAGCTTTATCCAAGTATTCTGCGGGGATGTCTTCTTCGTCGATTTCTTTACCCAGATCATCTTCATAGATCAGAGCTTTCATTTTCATCAGGTCGATGATACCAACGAAATCGCTTTCTGCACCGATAGGCAGAGTAACAGCAACAGGTGTGCAACCCAGTCTGTCTACCATCATCTGCAGTACATTATAGAAGTTTGCACCCATGATGTCCATTTTGTTAACAAATGCCATTCTGGGTACGTTGTAGTTGTCAGCCTGACGCCATACAGTTTCGGACTGAGGTTCTACACCGCCTTTTGCGCAGAATACGCAAACGGCACCGTCCAGTACACGCAGGGAACGTTCAACTTCTACTGTGAAGTCAACGTGACCTGGTGTGTCAATGATGTTGATTCTGTTACCATTCCACTGACAAGTTGTCGCTGCGGAAGTAATTGTGATACCTCTTTCCTGTTCCTGTTCCATCCAGTCCATGGTTGCTGTACCTTCGTGGGTATCACCGATTTTGTAGTTACGGCCTGTGTAGAACAGAATACGCTCTGTAAGTGTTGTCTTACCTGCGTCGATGTGTGCCATAATACCAATATTTCTGGTTTTGGCCAGCGGGAACGCTCTGTTTGCCACGCTTACTCCTCCTTCGTGTCATACTAAAATCGGGCAATACCCGAAAAAACTGCTAATCAGTCTTTTCGGGCTTGCCTTGATACATAAGTTTCTTAGTTTAAAATTACCATTTGAAATGAGAGAAAGCTTTGTTTGCTTCTGCCATTTTGTGTGTTTCGTCTTTTTTCTTGCAAGCGCCGCCAGCATTGTTCAGCGCGTCCATGATTTCTGCTGCCAGACGATCTACCATAGTTTTTTCGCCACGTTTTCTAGCGTAAACTGTCAGCCATCTCAGACCCAGAGTCTGTCTTCTTTCAGGTCTGATTTCCATGGGAACCTGGTAAGTAGCACCACCAACACGGCGAGCTTTAACTTCCAGTACGGGCATGATATTGCCCAGTGCTTCTTCAAATGCTTCCAGGGGTTCTTTACCTGTTTTTTCTGCTACTTTGTCGAATGCACCATAAACGATTTTTTCAGCAACACCTTTCTTGCCGTCCAGCATAATGCTGTTGATCAGCTTTGTAACCAGCTTGCTGTTGTAAATAGGGTCTGCTAAAACCTCTCTTTTTGCAACATGTCCTTTTCTTGGCACGATTCTTCCCTCCTTAATGAATAATGATATTCTCGGTACTTCACAGGACTTTTCGCCTGTGTTTTCATGCCTTATCTCTCAACTTATATCCGTCCTTCTAAGCAATCGCAGATTGTATTGATTGGTATAAGGCATTTCTTCTTTTTACGATGATTGAATTACTTCTTGGATGCTTTAGGGCGTTTAGCGCCGTATTTGGAACGCGCCTGCATTCTGTTTGCAACCCCTGCTGTATCCAGTGTACCTCTGATGATGTGGTAACGTACACCAGGCAGGTCTCTTACTCTACCGCCTCTGATCAGAACAACGGAGTGTTCCTGCAGGTTGTGACCTTCACCGGGGATGTAAGCTGTTACTTCGATCCCGTTGGAAAGACGTACTCTGGCGATCTTTCTCAAAGCGGAGTTAGGTTTTTTAGGTGTAGAAGTTTTTACTGCTGTGCAAACACCGCGTTTCTGAGGAGAAGAAACATCAGTTGCTTTCTTCTGCAGAGAGTTCAGACCTTTCTGCAAAGCGGGTGCTGTGGATTTTTTCTCAACAGTCTGTCTGCCTTTTCTTACTAACTGGTTAAACGTTGGCATTAAAATGCACCTCCTTATAGAATCTCATACGTTCTGCTCTTGCATTATTTCAGTATGCTTGATGTCGCGTCTTAGAAGCCGCTTAGAAAACTTCCAGCCCGCAGACACTAGAAAATTTTATCACCCAAAAAATCAAAAGTCAATACCCTTTTCCCCTGAAAACCCTTGATTTTACGCAGATTTTACCCTTTTCGGCTTTGTATACAAAAAATCTCTGCAAAACACCGCATTTCACCGACAAAATCCCCGAAAGCCTTTGTTTTCGGCGCTTTACGCTGCTAACGCAAAAAAATGGATACAACCCATTGGGGATTGTATCCATTTTGCTCATTTTCTATACACCATCTTATACCATTTCGTCTTCGTCGATATAAGTGCCGTCAGCCTGATAATCCTGCGCATCTTCGGTCTGTTCTGTTTCCAGTTCGATGTTGCGGTAACGGCTCATGCCGGTACCAGCGGGAATCAGCTTACCGATGATAACGTTTTCTTTCAGACCAATCAGTGGATCGATCTTACCTTTGATCGCTGCTTCTGTCAGGACTCTTGTTGTTTCCTGGAAGGAAGCTGCGGACAAGAAGGAATCTGTTGCCAGGGATGCTTTTGTGATACCCAGCAGTACACGGGAACCTTTTGCAGGTTCTTTGCCTTCTGCTTCCAGAGCTGCATTTGTGTTTTCAAATGTCAGCCAGTCAACCAGAGAGCCGGGCAGGAAATCTGTATCGCCGTTTTCTTCGATCTTGACACGTTTCAGCATCTGACGAACGATAACTTCGATATGCTTGTCGCTGATTTCTACACCCTGCAGACGGTATACACGCTGTACTTCCTGGATCATATAGTCCTGAACGCCTCTCAGGCCTTTGATCTTCAGAATGTCGTGAGGGTTTACGCTACCTTCTGTGATTTCATCACCGGCTTCAATGATGTCGCCGTCGTAAACTTTGATTCTGGAACCGTAAGGAATCAGATAATCTTTTGTTTCGCCTGTTTCAGGGTTTGTGATGATTACTTCACGTTTTTTCTTGGTATCGTTCAGTGTTACATTACCGCCGAATTCTGCGATGATTGCAAGACCCTTAGGTTTTCTTGCTTCAAACAATTCTTCGACACGAGGAAGACCCTGTGTGATGTCATCGCCGGCGATACCGCCAGTATGGAAAGTACGCATGGTCAGCTGTGTACCGGGTTCACCGATGGACTGCGCCGCGATGATACCTACGGATTCACCGATACGTACATATCTGCCGGATGCCATGTTGGCACCGTAACATTTTGCACAGATACCAACTTCGGAACGACATGTCAGTACAGTTCTGATCCAAACTTTCTTAATACCTGCTTTTTCAACTGCTTCTGCCTGATCTACGGTGATCATGGTGTCAGCGGGAACAATGATTTCGCCTGTTTCGGGATGGATGATGTCATAAGCAGACCATCTGCCGCGGATACGATCCTGCAGATCTTCGATGACTTCGTTGCCATCCATGAAAGCGGAAATTTCCATACAAGGTGTTTCGATGTTTCTGCCTTCGCAGCAGTCCCATTCTCTAACGATAATATCCTGAGATACGTCTACCAGACGACGTGTCAGGTAACCGGAGTCGGCTGTCTTCAGCGCTGTATCGGTCAGACCTTTACGAGCACCGTGAGCGGAAATGAAGTATTCCAGTACGGACAGACCTTCACGGAAGTTCGCTTTGATAGGCAGTTCGATGATACCGCCGTTAGGGGATGCCATCAGACCACGCATACCAGCCAGCTGTTTGATCTGTCTGTTGGAACCACGGGCACCGGAGTTAGCCATCATGAAGATGTTGTTGTATTTACCCAGACCAGCCAGCAGAGCCACAGTGATCTTATCATCGGCAATGTTCCATGCTTCGATAACTTTCTGGTGACGTTCTTCGTCTGTCATCAAACCACGACGGAATTTTCTTGTGATCAGATCTACTTTTGCTTCTGCTTCTGCCAGATATTCCGCTTTTTCCTTAGGAATTTCCATATCGGATACGGATACTGTCATAGCTGCTCTTGTGGAGAATTTGTAACCCAGGGATTTGATCTTATCCAGTACATCAGCTGTCTGTGTTGCACCGCAGCGGTTGATGCACTTGTTGATGATCTTACCGATGGCTTTTTTATCTACCAGGAAACCAACTTCGTAGTCAAATTTGGTTTCGTCGTTTGTTCTGTCAACGTAACCCAGATTCTGAGGAATTGCTTCGTTGAAGATGATACGACCAACGGTAGCTTTTACCAGTCTGGTTTCTTTTACGCCGTTAAATTCCATGGTTCTTCTGACTTTGATAACTTCCTGCAGATAGATTTCGTGGTTATCGTAAGCCAGCATTGCTTCTTTTTCATCTTTAAATACTTTGATAATCGGGTCGCCTTTGGCAACGATCACATTGCCTTCTGCGTCCAGAATATCTTCTTCATATTTTTTATTCAAATCTTCTCTTTCCAGTGTCAGGTAATACATACCCAGGATCATATCCTGAGAGGGTACGGTTACAGGAGCACCATCGGAAGGTTTCAGCAAGTTGTTAGGAGAAAGCAGCAGGAATCTGCATTCTGCCTGTGCTTCTACGGACAGAGGTACGTGAACCGCCATCTGGTCACCGTCGAAGTCGGCGTTGTACGCTGTACATACCAGAGGATGCAGTTTGATTGCACGTCCTTCTACCAGTACGGGTTCAAATGCCTGGATACCCAGTCTGTGCAGGGTTGGGGCACGGTTCAGCATAACAGGATGTTCTTTGATGACATCTTCCAGGATGTCCCAAACTTCTGTCTGCAGTCTTTCTACCATTCTCTTAGCGGATTTGATGTTGTGAGCCAGACCATCTTCCACCAGTTTCTTCATTACAAAAGGTTTGAACAGCTCGATAGCCATTTCTTTCGGCAGACCGCACTGGAAAATCTTCAGTTCGGGGCCTACAACGATAACGGAACGACCGGAGTAGTCAACACGTTTACCCAGCAGGTTCTGACGGAAACGACCCTGTTTCCCTTTCAGCATATCGGACAGAGATTTCAGCGCTCTGTTGCCGGGGCCTGTTACAGGTCTGCCGCGTCTGCCGTTGTCGATGAGGGCGTCAACTGCTTCCTGCAGCATTCTTTTTTCGTTTCGAACGATGATGTCAGGCGCGCCCAGATCCAGCAGTCTTTTCAGACGGTTGTTTCTGTTGATAACACGTCTATACAGATCATTCAGGTCACTGGTTGCGAAACGACCGCCGTCCAGCTGTACCATAGGACGGATGTCGGGAGGAATAACCGGGATGGCATCCAGAATCATCCATTCAGGCTTGTTGCCGGATACGCGGAAGCTTTCTACAACTTCCAGTTTCTTGATGATACGCACACGTTTCTGACCTGTGGTGTCGACGAGCTGTTTTTTCAGCTCGTCGGCTTCTTTTTCCAGATCAATGTCCTGGAGCAGTCTTTTGATTGCTTCCGCACCCATTGCTGCTTCAAAACGGTTGCCGTATTTATCATATGCTTCTCTGTATTCTCTTTCGCTCAGCAGCTGTTTGTACTGCAGTTCTGTGTCCCCTGCATCCAGTACGATATAAGACGCAAAGTACAGAACCTTTTCCAGTGCTCTGGGGCTCATGGAAAGAATCAGACCCATTCTGGAGGGGATACCCTTGAAGTACCAGATGTGGGAAACGGGTGCAGCCAGTTCGATGTGACCCATTCTTTCTCTTCTAACCTTTGCCTTTGTTACTTCAACGCCGCAGCGGTCGCAGACAACGCCTTTGTAACGGATTCTTTTATATTTCCCACAGTGGCATTCCCAGTCCTTTGTGGGCCCGAAGATTCTTTCGCAGAACAGACCGTCTTTTTCGGGTTTCAGTGTTCTGTAGTTGATGGTTTCGGGTTTCTTTACTTCGCCTCTGGACCATTCATGGATTTTTTCAGGAGAAGCCAATCCAATCTTAATGGAATCAAAAACAATTCCCTGTTCTGTGTTTTGTGTGCTCATGGGCTTGTTCTCCTTTCTTATTCTTCGTTATAATCGTCCAACAGTTCTTCGCCGCCGGCATAATCATCGGACAGCAGATCGCTGTTGTCGTGTACGGTGCCTTCTTCATCATCAAAGAGGAAGTCCACCAGTTCTTCTTCGGCTGTCATAGGTCTGGGACGACGGAATTCATCGTCTTCGCCTTCAAAGCCGTCGATATTTACATTCAGATCATCCACATCTTCAATGGATTCCTTGATTTCTACTTCAGTCTGGTCTTCACGCAGTACGCGGATATCCAGTGCCAGGGACTGCAGTTCTTTCAGCAGTACCTTGAAGGATTCAGGCACGCCGGGTTCGGGGATGTTTTCGCCCTTAACAATAGCTTCGTAAGTTTTTACACGACCTACAATATCGTCGGACTTCACTGTCAGGATTTCCTGCAGTGTGTAAGCTGCGCCGTATGCTTCCAGCGCCCAAACTTCCATTTCACCGAAACGCTGACCGCCGAACTGTGCCTTACCACCCAGAGGCTGCTGGGTAACCAGGGAGTACGGGCCAGTGGAACGTGCGTGGATCTTATCATCTACCAGGTGGTGCAGTTTCAGGTAGTGCATGTAACCGATGGTTACGCGGTTATCGAAGAATTCGCCGGTACGACCGTCACGCAGGGAAACTTTACCGTCTCTGCTGATGGCAACGCCTTTCCATTCTTCTCTGTGATCTCTGTTTGCATACAGTTCATCATAGATGTCGCCTTCCAGCAGGGGTTTCCATTTTTCGGAGAATTCTTCCCATTCTGTGTTGACATAGTCGTTTGCCATTTCCAGTGTATCCATGATGTCGATTTCGTTTGCACCGTCGAATACGGGTGTGCTGATTTTCCAGCCCAGAACTTTTGCAGCCAGGGACAGGTGGGTTTCCAATACCTGCCCGATATTCATACGGGAAGGAATACCCAGAGGGTTCAGTACGATGTCCAGTGGACGGCCGTTGGGCAGGAAGGGCATATCTTCCACAGGCAGTACACGGGACACAACCCCTTTGTTACCGTGACGACCAGCCATCTTGTCGCCGACGGAGATTTTACGTTTCTGTGCAATATAAACTCTTACCAGCTGGTTAACGCCGGGACCTACGTCGTCGCCGTTTTCTCTGGTAAAGATCTTAACGTCTACGATGATACCTGTTTCACCGTGAGGAACACGCAGGGAAGTATCTCTAACTTCTCTTGCTTTTTCACCGAAGATGGCGCGCAGCAGTCTTTCTTCTGCGGTCAGCTCGGTTTCGCCCTTAGGTGTTACTTTACCAACCAGGATGTCGTTGGGGTGTACTTCCGCACCGATGCGGACGATACCTCTTTCATCCAGGTCACGCAGTGCGTCTTCGCCTACGTTAGGGATATCTCTTGTGATTTCTTCAGGCCCCAGTTTTGTATCTCTGGCGTCTGCTTCAAATTCATTGATATGAACGGAAGTATATACGTCGTCCTGCACCAGTTTTTCACTGAGCAGAACCGCGTCTTCGTAGTTGTAACCTTCCCATGTCATAAAACCGATCAGAGGGTTTTTACCCAGTGCCAGTTCCCCCTGACAAGTGGAAGCGCCGTCGGCGATAATCTGACCTGCTTCAACTCTGTCGCCTACGTTTACAATAGGTTTCTGGTTCAGGCAGGTGCTCTGGTTACTTCTCTGATACTTGATCAGTTTGTATGTGTCACGCATGGATTCATCGTTACGGATCACGATTTCGTTTGCGGAAACTCTTTCTACCACACCGCTGTTTTTCGCGATAGCACAGATACCGGAGTCTTTCGCTGTTTTGTATTCCATACCGGTACCAACGATAGGAGAGTCAGTTACCATCAGAGGTACAGCCTGACGCTGCATGTTGGAACCCATCAGCGCACGGTTCGCGTCGTCGTTTTCCAGGAAAGGAATCAGCGCTGTTGCAACGGATACCATCTGTTTAGGAGATACGTCCATCAGGTGGATCTGGCTTCTGTCAACTTCGATGATGTCTTCACGGTGACGACCGGTTACTTTCTTATGAACGAAGTGACCTTCTGCATCCAGAGGTTCGTTGGCCTGCGCTACATTGTAGTTTTCTTCTTCGTCAGCGGTAACGTAAATGAACTCGTCTGTTACGCGAGGTTCGTCGCCGCTCTGGTCTACTTTTCTGTAAGGCGCTTCAATGAAACCATATTCATTGATGCGGGCAAATGTTGCCAGTGTATTGATCAGACCGATGTTAGGACCTTCTGGTGTTTCGATAGGACACATTCTGCCGTAGTGAGAATGGTGAACGTCTCGAACTTCGAAGCCTGCTCTTTCTCTGGACAGACCGCCGGGACCCAGTGCGGACAGACGTCTCTTATGTGTCAATTCACTCAGAGGGTTGTTCTGGTCCATGAACTGAGACAGCTGGGAGGAACCGAAGAATTCCTTGATAGCAGCTGTTACAGGACGTACGTTGATCAGTGCCTGAGGTGTTACCACAGCCAGATCCTGTGTTGTCATTCTTTCACGAACAACTCTTTCCATTCTGGACAGACCAATACGGAACTGGTTCTGCAGCAGTTCCCCTACAGAACGGATACGTCTGTTGCCCAGATGGTCGATATCGTCCACATTGCCGTAGCCGTAATCCAGCTGCATCACATAGTTGATGGAAGCCATGATGTCTTCCAGTGTGATGTGCTTAGGCACCAGTTCGTGGATGTTTTCTTTGATGGCAGCTTTCAGTTCTTCCGCTGTTGTGTATTCGTTCAGCAGCTGTTCCAGCACAGGGAAGTAAACTCTTTCTTTGATGTTTACATCGTCTGCTGTCAGACCGAATTCTTCCAGATATGCATCAATTGCAACTGCACGGTTTGTCAGGATTTTTACTTTTCTTTCTTCTACTTCAATATACAGGTGGTCGATACCGCTGTCCTGGATGGTATCGCACAGTTCCATTGTCAGCACTGCGCCTTCTTCAGCCAGAACTTCCCCTGTCATAGGGTCAACCACTGCTTCCGCCAGTTTCGCGCCGCGGATTCTGTTTCTCAGAGCCAGTTTCTTGTTGAATTTGTAACGACCTACTTTTGCCAGGTCATAACGTTTGGGATCGAAGAACATGCCGCGCAGCAGGGATTCGGAACTTTCCACTGTGGGAGGTTCGCCGGGACGCAGCTTTTTATAGATTTCGATCAGACCTTCTTCGTAAGATTTGGAAACGTCTTTTTCCAGTGTTGCCAGAATCTTAGGTTCTTCGCCGAACAGGTCAATGATTTCCGCGTCGGAGCCAATGCCCAGTGCACGAATCAGAACTGTCACGGGAACTTTTCTGGTACGGTCAACTCTTACATAGAATACGTCGTTGGAGTCTGTTTCATATTCCAGCCAAGCGCCTCTGTTGGGGATAACCGTTGCGGAAAGCAGCTTTTTCCCAACTTTGTCAAAATCAGAAGCATAGTAAATGCCGGGGGAACGAACCAACTGGCTGACGATAACACGTTCTGCACCGTTGATGATGAAGGTACCTGTTTCTGTCATCAGAGGGAAATCGCCCATGAAGATTTCCTGTTCCTTCAGTTCGTCCAATTCTCTGTTATACAGTCTTGCTTTTACTTTCAATGCTGCCGCATAGGTGGCATCACGTTCTTTACATTCTTCAATGGAGAATTTGGGTTCGGAATCCAATGTAAAATCAATGAATTCCAGCACCAGATTGCCGCTGAAGTCTGTGATGGGGGAAATATCTTCAAATACTTCTTTCAAACCTTCCTTCAAAAACCACTGGTAACTGTCCTTCTGCACCTCGATCAGATTGGGCATATCCAAAACTTCGTTGATTTTGGAATAGCTCATTCGTGTCGTGTCGCCAAAACGGAGTGCATGAATTCTGTTTTTTTCCATCTTGTCACCTCTCGAATTTATCTATCACACCGACATTACCACTGCCCTACGGACACTTGATACAGAAAAACGACCTGTCGTTTCTCTCTATCAGGCGTCCATGGCAGCTGCTTTTTTGCAGAAATTTTCTGCTTTTGCGCAAAAAATTTAGAATTGCCCAAACAAAGCTAGACCTTTGCCTGCACCACCTTTGATCAGTGGTCGTGACAAAAGCCTCTTTTATCTAAGAAATTCTAATGCAACTTTTGAACAGTTTGCCATACAGCCTCCCGTTCACCATATAAAAGCCAATGATTCCAAACAAAGCGCAATCCTTATGTGTCAGAAATCCCCTGTATTTCAAGGTTCCTGCCGAATTCTGCAAAAAGATATTGAATTTTGCAAACCTCTATGCTATACTGACCATAAATCATGGATATGTGTGCTTGTTTGCCAATGTGTGAGATATTTTACCACATCTAAAGCTGGCTGTCAAGCCCTTTTTCCTTGAATTTCCGGCGGTTTCCCGCCTTTTTTTATTGCTTTTTTTCCTTCTCCCATTTGCACAACCCCTTTCCCGCTTTTCTCCGTTCTTTCCCATTGCATTTTGGGCGCAAGTGACATTTTGTATAAAACACCGCTAAAATTCCGTTAAAATTTCATGACTGTTTTTTGATTTTACCATCTCAAAAAATCGTAATTTTGTGAACTATTTTTGTTCTTTTTTAAATACATCACACTTCTTTACATTTTCTTCCTTACCTGTTACACTGTTTGAGATAGAAACGAGGTGTTGATCTTGCAGAAAGAGAATTATCAGATTGTGCTGGAACGCACGTTAAAGACCATAGAAAAGGAAGAACGCCGTCCCCGTCTGCTGCTTCATAGCTGCTGCGGTCCCTGTTCTTCTTATGCATTGGAGTATCTCTCCCATTATTTTGATATTACCGTATATTACTATAACCCCAATATCTCCCCTGCTGCGGAATTCACCCACCGTGCGGAAGAACAGCAGAAACTCATTGCTCAGATGCCTTTGGAAGGAGAAGTGTCCTGCATCGTTGGGGAATATGATCCGGAAACCTTTTTCGCCATGGCAAAAGGCAGAGAACAGGAACCGGAAGGGGGACAGCGTTGCTTCGACTGCTATACCCTTCGTCTGAAAAAGACAGCAGAAGCTGCAAAGGCTGGCGGCTTTGATTACTTCACCACCACCCTTTCCATCAGCCCTCATAAAAACGCCCAGGTCCTCAATGCCATCGGCAAAGAACTGGCGGAAACCTACGGCGTTTCTTATCTCTTTTCCGATTTCAAAAAGAAAAACGGCTATAAACGCTCCTGCGAACTGTCAGAACAGTACCACCTCTACCGTCAGGATTACTGCGGCTGTCCTTTCTCCAAAGCGGAAGCCGAAGCCCGCAGAAAAGCCATCCACGGCGAATAAAACCAAATCAGACAGCAAAAACCTTCTAAAAGGCTTTCTTGCTGTTCTTTTTTGGAAAAAAGCTGCATTTTCTCTTTTCTTTCCTCCAAAACCGTCGTATAATAAACCCCGTGCGATTTTTTCTGAAAGGAGTTTTCTTATGACACAAAAACAAAAGGGGATTTTGTGCATCACCGCATCATCCTTCTTTTTCGCTTTGATGAATTTGTTTGTGCGGCTTTCCGGCGACCTGCCTTCCATGCAGAAAAGTTTTTTCCGTAATTTCGTGGCACTGCTCTTTGCCGCTGTGATTTTGTATCGGGAACGCCCCAAAGTAACTTTTACCCCCAAAGCCAAACTGCATCTGTTCTGGCGGGCATTGGCAGGCACCGTGGGTGTTCTGTGCAACTTCTATGCCGTAGACCATCTGGTTCTGGCAGACGCATCCATGCTCAATAAGATGTCACCCTTCTTCGCGGTGATTTTTGCCATTTTCCTGCTGAAAGAAAAGCCTAACCGCTTCCAGACATTGTCCATCATCACCGCCTTCATTGGTGTTCTGTTCATTGTCAAACCCACAGGCAATATGAATCTCATTCCTGCTCTCATCGGGCTTATGGGCGGTCTTGGCGCAGGTCTTGCGTATACCTATGTCCGCTCTTTGGGACAGCAGGGAATTGCCGGACCATTTATCGTGTTCTTCTTCTCGGCATTCTCCTGCGTGGTGCTGCTGCCCTTCCTGATTTTCGATTTCCACCCTATGACTTGGGTGCAGCTTGGCACACTTCTTCTGGCAGGACTTTCTGCTGCCGGCGGTCAGTTCACCATCACTGCCGCTTACTGCTACGCGCCCGCAAGGGAAATTTCCGTTTTCGACTACTTCCAGATTCCCTTCTCGGCGCTTCTGGGTTTCATCGTATTCGGACAGATTCCTGACTGGCTCAGCTGGGTAGGTTACGCCATCATTTGTGGCACAGCCATTGCCATGTTCCTGCGCACCACCCGAACAGAAAAAGCATAAACACGAATTTCTTCATCAAGAAAACAAAGAAAGCTGGAATCTCTGCAATAAGATTTCAGCTTTCTTCTTTTTTGCAAATTTTCAGGCATCTTTTCCATTCTCTTTTTTTCTTTCCCATTTTCTGCTATACTATTGCAAAATATCACAAAAGGAGTCTCCCATGTTATTAGAACGAACCCTGTCCACATTGCAGGCACTGGGCAATGAACGCCTGCAATTACCTATATTTTACGAAAGTCCCCTGTCCCTCCGCTTCGAGATCGGTCCCGAGGACATTCCCGTCAATGACCCCCGTTATTTCCGTATGGCATACTGGCGTACCTCTTTTCTCTATGAAAAAGCACCTGATTTTGATACCCTTCTTTGGGTGCTCTACCGCACACCGGATATGGATTCTGACATCAACGAACTTCTCGACCGTTTCTGCAAACTTGCTCGCCTGCCAGAACCTGCGGAGGTCTATGAACAGGAAACCGTAGACCGTGACGGCGAACCCTTTACTCGTATCTTCTTTTTCTGGGATATGGAAGAAACGCCACCTAAAACCGCCGCCCTGCTGGACGGTATCCTGAAAACAGATTTCGCCGGATTTCTGGAGCTTTCCTCTGCTGTTTTCTTTTTCAACACCCAGACACCTTTTCTCCTCCATCTCTATGATGACAGAGGTATGGACTTGGTAGCGGCAGATAAAGCCCTTCTTTCTCCTTTTTATGAGGACTGCCATAACTGGCTGTTGGACTACGACCTGCCCCACATGGACGAAATCTTTGCAAATACAAAAGGCACAGAACCCATCTAAAATTCTCAGACTGTCAAAAAATTATATTTTACACTTTTGCAAGAACGCGGAAGGGTTTGGGAAACGAAGCGTGTCCCAAATGGAATCCGCAGTCGGAATTCACTTCCGACGAGGAAAACAGCACGTTTCAAGGCATTTTTATGCCGATGGAACGTACTGTTTATACATACAGTAACCTCGTCAAAATCCTGATTTTGACGAAGGGTGTCGACTTTTTCGACACCCTCAATTCTGTGCCTTTTTTTTGTTACGGAACATACTGTTCTTCTACTTTTGTCACAACACCATTTTCCGAAGTAATCCAGAACGGCAGGTACCCGCCTTCTTCTTCCAGATGCTTCTGCAATTCTTTCCAGCTTTTCAGCTGTTTCTGCTCCACACCATTTTCCGTAAATTCCACCACCAGAATTTCTGGTCGTTTTCCCATATCCATGGTTCTGTCGTTTTCCCATGTGCGAATATAATATCCGTTTGGCATTTCCATATTGGGGTCCAGATGCACCTGTGCCAGACGTTCTCTGTTTTCCTCTGTATACCACTGGGCTTCGTTCAATCTGAGCCACTCATTTTCAAAATCCAACTCTAAGATATACCCGAACTGTTTAGAGGACATATCTCCGTAAAAATCCTCTAGAGTTCCTTCTCTCACCACAATATCATCAGTTGTCACAGACCAAAGCCCCATTTCATCCCGCAGAAATGTCATGGCAACATCTTCGGGATTCAAAAGCCCTACCTTGCCCCTTCATCGCACTGCGCCTGCTGTTCCGCATAATAAGCATCTTCTTCTGCGCCGCTGACATAGTTGTAATAAAGATGTCCCAACTCATCGCTCCATCGTTCCACGCACCAGATACCGCCATCCCCCTGTTTCACAGGCTGGGACAGAAGCAGCCGCCAGTCACTGTATCCTTTCTGCTGATGGAGAGATACGTCCACAATGATATGATTTCCCGGGTATGTTTCCGGTGTGAGATATCCTTTTTCCTCCAGAAGCGCCCGCACCATGGTACCCATTTCTTCCTGCGGCATGGTCAATTCGTATGGATAAATGCTGCCAAAGCATACGCCAAATAACGCCGCCTGTTCCTCTGTATAGGAAAATTCCGCAACGCCGCTTTCATCCGGTTCCGGCAGACTCATTGCCCCAAAAGCGTATTTTTCCGATTCCAGATACAGATAATCGCCTTCCTGTGTAACGCCCTCCGGCAGCTGCAAAGGCTTGTCGCTGTCCAGCTGGTATTGACATTCTCCCGACCAGACTTCCACAGCGATACCTTCCCCCAGCAATCCATCCACACGAGCATGCTGTGTCGCTTGCATCACTTCTCTGTCAATGATATGACTGCCCTGACTTTCCACCATAGAGACAATCTTTTCTTCCTCCATTCTGGCGATGTCATTGCTGTCATCCACTTTTTCCGGCGCACTCCAAATGGCGCATCCCACTGCCACCGCTGCCACAACTGCCAGCCCTGCCACAACAGAAACGGGCTTTTTGTATTGAAGGATATGCTTTACCCTTGTTTTGATGGGCTTTTCCCCAAATGCCAAAGGGGTACCGAACCATCTTTCCTCTGCCGACAGCCGCACCAAAGAAAGAGAATATCCTTTTTTGATGTCCGTCCCCATTTTTTCCAGCACCTTTTCATCACAGGAGCTTTCCATATCCGCTTCCATGCACCGGAATGCCAGCCAAACCAGCGGATTGAACCAATGCAGACAAAGAATGACAAAAGCCCCTTGCTTGATGCGCATATCATGCCGTTTGATATGGATTCTCTCATGACAAAGCACATACTCCCGTTCTTCCTCTGTCAAATCCGCCGGAAGATAGATGCAGGGTGGCAGTCCCATAACAAACGCTGTGGGCAGTCCTTCCACCTGATATACATTCGGTTCCAGCTTTTCCCCATTTTTCAGTTTCTTCCGCAGTTTCCTAGAAGAAATCATGCCGTATGCCAGCAAGATCACGGTTCCCGCAAACCATACCACAGAAGCCCCTTCCACCATCCGTTCCATGGGAAAAACTTCTTCTCCCAATTTCCGCACTGGTGTCCGTTCTGCCACAAAATCATCCACGAGGGAAATCCCGCTTTCCACTTGCGGCACTGCTTGATAGAGCTTTTCCTGCCGAAAACTTTCCACCCCCACAGGCATAGGACTATAGGAAGTCTTGATGCGCACGGGTAGAATCAGTGCCAGAAATACCACCAGCCACAGACCATAAGAAATGGACTTAGGGCTTTTTTTCAGCAAAAACCGCAGAATCAGCACTGCCACAATGGCAAAACTGCCGTAAAGGGATAAATTCAAAATTTCCAGAAACAGTCCATCCATACTCAGCCCTCCTCGTATGTCTCAATAAGCTTTTTCATCTCCTCCACTTCTTTCGCCGTCAGCCCTTTCCCCTTTGCAAAGGCTGTGAGAAACTTTGGCAGGGAACCACCGAAGCTGTCTTTGACAAATTGTCTGCTTTCCTGCGCCTGCCATTCCTCTTTGGTATATACCGCCCGAATCATGCCTTTTTCATTGACAAAGACCCCTTTTTGCTCCAGTTTTTTCAGCATGGTATAGGTGGTAGACTTCTTCCAGTCCATTTCCTCTCCGCAGATTTTCACCAACTCCGCCGAGGTCATGGGCACATGCTTCCATAAAATCTCTGCCAGTCTTTCTTCCGCTTCCGTCAGTTGGTATCCCATGGTATCCCCCCCTTTCGGTCTATAAGTTTTAGACTTCTTTTCTTTTAGTCTATAATCTATAGACCAATTTGTCAATGATTTGTTTCTATTTTCATACAAAAAAACAAAACAACAGTCTTTCCTTCAGAAAACATTGTTTTAAAAGAAAATATTTCCGTAAAATCATGATAAACAAGGAAAGCTGGAATCCTGCGCAAGAATTCCAGCTTTCTTTATACCCCAAATATTCAGGGAAAATCTCCATATTTTATTTCACGGTGCTCCAGATATTACTGTAAGCCGTTGTATTTTCATCAGGAATCAATCCCAATCTCCAGAAAGATACCCCATTGACACCCATCATTTTTGCCAGATCCATTTTATCCTGAATGCTGCGGCTGTCCTCATACCAGATAACCTTGGTGGTATCTCCATCCTGCACTGTCATGTAAGGATTCCGGTACTTTTCAGAATATTCGGATTTCGTGCCGCTCTGCAAATAAGTCTGCAAGGTGTCATAATCATTGTCGATGCCCTGACTGTTGACAATAACGCCATTTTGCAGATCCCATTCCACGTTGGAAGAAGGGCTCATCCCCAGCACGACCTTGCTGCTGTCCGTCACACCGGTATTCTCATCGGTAATGGCATGGAGTCCATAATATACCTGATCAAAAGGAGAAACAGGCGTTGTAGTAAAGCCGCTTTGCTGTACATCAGCGGAAATATTCTTTGCCTCATAGTCATAAGCCATCATAATGACTTTGTCCGCAATCTCACCAATGGCTTTGTAGTCATATCCATCGTAATAACTACCATCTTTTGTTGCCGGATGAACTGCCACATACAGGCTCTTTCCTTCCGCTGTCAATGCTGTATCCAGTTCTTTCAGGAACGCCACGAAATTCTGTTTCAATGTACTGCCGCGGAGTCCTTCAAAGTCAATGGTGACTCCTTCATAAGGATTTCTGCCCAGTTTCTTATAAGTCACTGTCACTTCTTCCATAATGGCGTTCACTGCTGCTGTGCGGTTTTCCGCATTGTTCAAAATGGTCTGCGCCTGTGTGGCATCCGACAGGAAAACATTCAGATTGGTCTGGACACCGCTATTCTGCAGTTCTTCCACAATCTGTTCATAGCCTTCCGGCACTGCCCATTCATTGTTGTTCTCATAAAGGGTATTGACCACAATACTTCCGTCGTCACGATATTCCATTTTGCTCCAGCCAAAAGAAACAGCGTCCATTTCCTTTGCCAGATCTTTCTGCCCATAGGAAGAGAAAGCGTAGAATCCATGAACAAAGTCCGTATCACTGTTCATTTTGTTGTAGCACCGCAGCATCATGGCTGCCGCTTCTTCTCTGGTAGCTGTTCCATTTGGCACAAACTGTCCATCGCCTTTGCCGCTGACAATGCCGAAATCATATGCCAGATTGATATATCCCTTGTTGCTTGTCACATCTGTGAATGGAGAAGCTGCCTCTGCCGCCGTTTCCACCAGATTGTCATAGCCCAATCCTTTCACCAGCATCACAGCCATTTCCTCTCTGGTAATATTGTCATTGGGGCGGAAATTCTGGGCGCTGTCATCCAAAGCCCCATGCTGTGCCGCTGTTTCGATACTCTTGAAATACCATTGGTTCACATCCTGATTATCCGCAAAAGAACCGCTCTGGGCATCCACCAGTTCCCAGCCAAACATCCGGCACATCATGGACACAAACTGCCCTCTTGTCACCGTTTGTCCCAGACCAAAAGTACCATCATCCATACCGCTGATGAAACCAATCTCGCTGGCTTTCACCACTTCGTTATACGCCCAATGGTCTGTGGGCACATCGGGAAACTGCGCACCAAAAGCCGTTGCCGACCAGAGGGTTCCCATTGCCGCTGCCAAAAAAATGACCTTTCCTTTCATACCCGTTCCTCCTTTTTATTCCAAAACCCTTTTGTGCAAAAAAAGCTGCATGGAACCGGCATTTTTCTGCCGTCCATACAACTTTTTCTTTCTGTCTGTGTTGCCGCAAAACAGAGAAGTCCTTTGCTGCATTGCGTTCCTTACAGCTTTATTTTACTCCTCTTTTTTCCGTTTGTCTTTTACAAAATTCTTAATCCGCTCTCTTTTCCAGAAAATGACAACTCCAAGCACAAGAACTACACATCCGGCAATGGGCGCGACCACATGCCACAAAGGTGTCCGTTCCGCATAGAACGTAAACTGGGTACCATCTGCGTTAAAGCACAGATACTGTCCATCTTTCTGGGTATCCAAAGGCACAGCGCCGCCATCTTTCACCAGATACAGCTTCAGCAGTCCGCCGCCTTCCGGCATGCAGTACCGCATCAAATGCGTAATGCTGCCGTCTTCTGGCAATGTTACCTTCCAGCCTTCTACGAATTTACTGCTGTCCATACTGCCCACGTCTTCCGCAGTCACAGGTTCCATGGTAATTTCCGCACCATCTTCAAAACTGCCTTCTGCCAGCAGAATAGAAAGCATTGCTTCGCCTCTGGTCTGTGGTGACGCAATGGAAGAACTCCGCTGGGTGTAAACGGCTTCGATAACTCTGTCAAATGTAACAGTTTCCGGCAATTCTTCCCAATTTCCGGAAGAACCTTCCAGTTTTGGCACTTCTGGAATAGGCTTGCTGTCTGTTTTTTCACCGTAGGTGTATGCTACATCATCCACCACGGCACCGTTTGCCATATAAGTCAGATAGAAAGAACGGAATCGTTCCGGCAGCCCTTCTATGGCAATGAAATCTTCGTATGCCATAGGCTCTGCTTCTCCGGCAAAACTGATGTCGTCCACACCGCCCCAGTCGCCGTCTACAAAGTAGTTGCCTTTCACATTTCCTTCGGCTTTTCCGGCAATGGCACCAGCCGCTTCTTCCGCATCCGTCAGTTCCACCATGGCACGGCAGTCAAAGATGTCTGTACCATATCCGGCAATACCGCCGGTATAGCTGCCGCCGCTCAATGAAACTTTGGCATCACTGTTTCGTACCACAGAGTCAGAGCTGCCCACAATGCCGCCGATATAATCGCCGTCGCTGCTGGTCACTTTGCCATAAGCCTCACATTTGTAAATGCTGCCCAGCTTCATATAACCAGCAATGCCGCCTACATAATCTTTTTTCCCGGTCACCGTTCCGTAGTTTACAGAACTCCGCAGGACAGCTTTTGTCTGGAAATGCTGATTCAGGGAAGTATCCCCCTGTCTTGTCAGGTCGTCTTCCGGGTCAAAGTCGTATTCCACCGCAATGGCGCCGCAGATCCCCCCGGTATCCACGTCACCCTCTACTTTGCCGTAGTTGCGGCAGTTTTCTGTGACACCTTCCGTGGAAGAAGTCACTTCTTCTGATATATCTTCATAAATCTCTTCTTCTTCGCCATCGTCCAGCAGTTTTTCATAAATATCCCGCATGATATCCATGATGCTTCGCATCTGGTCATTCATTGCCCGCAGGTCAGAAATCAGGATGTCGCCATTGTCCCCCATTTCGTCTGTCATCTGTTCCACTTCGTCGAAAATGGAACCTGTCTGATCCAGCAGATTGTCCACCTGCTCTTTATATTCCGCATCAGGCACAGCAAACTGAGGTGCGCCGCCTTCTCGGAAATCCCGAATTGCCCAGCGCATGTCTGTTACCATATCGGATAATCCATCCTGAATGTCCTGTAACTGTTCCACGGAACGTTCCAGTCTGGATAAAGCGCCGTTCAGGTCAGAAGCCATATCACTGCCGCTGTCCAGTGCGTCCCCCATTTCATTTTTCGTGTTGTTGATGGCACGAATGACACCGTCACCGGCAGACTTCAGATAAGTCACATCCCCCTGCAAGTCAGCCAGCGCTTCTTCCATGGCTTCCCAGTTGCCCACAGAACCAATGACATTTTGGACACTCTGGTTTACATCTTTCCATGCGTCTTTGTAATTCTGTACCGCACGATCCAGCTTTGTCAAACCGCTGTTGGCACTGTCGATGGCATCTTGTCCAGCCTGTGCTGCATCCTCCAAACGTTCTACAGATTTATGGAGATGATTCAATGCGTCTGTAATATCGTCTGCCACATCCTCCCCGGTTCCCAGAATATCTTCCAGATCACCCAGGAAACGGTCTGCCCGTGCACTCAGGTCATTGATAGTCATAATGGTATCATCCACATAATCTTCTGTCCGGTGTACCAGATAGTCCGTGCTTTCTCTGGCTTCATCGGACATAGCGGAAATGTTGTCCAGACGGAAAGAAACGTCATCCATCGTGGTTTCCGTATGATCCAGCATGCCGTCCATAATGTCCTGCAATCCCGAAAAAGCATCGGAAAGCCGTTCCAGATCGTCCTTGCCGAATTTCAAAATCAGGTAAGGTTCCATCTGCCCTACAACACCGCCTACGTCTTTTCTGCCGTAAACATCGCCGCGGTTTTCACAGTCGTGGAGATAGCCAGACTGTCTGCCGGCAATGCCGCCTACGTTATACCCCACATGTGGGTATCCGATTTCCCCTACGTTTTTGCATCCCTGCAAAAGCCCGGAGGAAAATCCCGTAATACCGCCAGTATCTGTATATACAGAAAGGTTTTCCGTATTGTTGATATGGGTCACATCAATATCATCCAATGTAGGAGCAATTTCTGCACCATCTGTATTGACACTGCTTTCGTTGGTACAGCGGATGATGCTGCCAAGGTTTTGCCCTGCAATACCGCCAGTGTAGTGTTCCCCACGGATTTCTCCTCGAACGGTACAACCCGTGATGACCCCGGTGTTTTCATTGATGCCGGCAATACCACCAATGTTGTTCTTGCCGTCTACCACACCGTTGAACATACAATTTTCAATGGTGCCGCTGTTGTGTCCCACAATACCGCCAATGGCGCTTTTCCCGCCAGATGGCTCCCATGTGCCTGTGACAGTCAGGTTTTTCACCACTGCACCTTCACTCACATAACGGAATACCCCTGTGTCAGAAGCCGCTGATGTATAAGAACCCATATGGATGCTGTGTCCGTTGCCGTCAAAAGTACCGCTGAACACAGGCACCGGCGTAAAACTGCCGCCCAAATCCAAATCTGTATCCAGCACAACAGTCTTGCCTACAGACCAGGTATCCAGCTTACAATTTTTCACAAATGATTTCCAATCCTCTGCCGTAGCGATGCAGATTTCTCCCCCATCGGATGCAAAGGCGCTCAAAGGCAGACCAAAAACCAGCAGCGCTGCCATGAGTAATGATATGATTCTTTTACTGATTTTCATCGGTCTGCCCCTCCTCTCTTTCGGTTTCTTCCGTTTGTTCCTCAGGCGGTTCCTCTTTTGGCTTTTCTTTCTTGCCTTCTGTATCTACAACGGCATGGACTTCGCCGTGGATAACCCCCTGTACCTTCGCGTCAATGGTACCGGAAACATAACCCCGGATATGACCATTGACACGGACGGAACCTTCCATTTCGTGACTGAGTTCCGGCGGCTTGATGGCAAACATGGTCCGTTCGATAACCTTGTCCCCCAGCAGCAAAATTTCCGGCAATACAAACATAACCAGGAAAATGGATAAGATGGTACCACGTCCCAGACAAATACCGATGGATGCAACGGTAGGGTCAGAGGACATGAACCCAATCAAAAGCCCTGCTGCTGCCAGCATGGAACCAGATGTAATGATGGTCGGAAATGCCTGATTCAATGCCAGAATGATGGCTTTGTGAGGGGGCATCTGTTTTTTCAGTTCCATATACCGGTTGGAAATAACGATGGCATAGTCGATGTTTGCCCCCATCTGTATGGAGCTGACCACCAGATAACTGAGGAAGAACAAATTGCTGTGCATCAAATACGGGAAGGAGAAGTTGATCCATACACTTCCCTGAATCACCAATATCAGCAAAATGGGCAGCCCAACGGACTGGAATGTAAAGAGCAGTACCAGAATGACAAATACAATGGAAAGGACACTGATCATCACATTATCCCGGCTGAAGGAGCTGGAAAGGTCAAAGTCACTGGTGCTGTTGCCTACCAGCAGAAAATCATCGTAATATCTTCCCACGTCTTCCCGAAGCACATCCAGGAATGCGAAGGTTTCTTCCCCTTCTTCCGGCAGGTTCAAATCCAGTACCAAACGGGAGTAATTTTCCCCTTGCAGCTGTTTTCTGGCATCGTCGATTTTTTCGTATGCGTCATCCAAATCCCGCTGCATTTCATCGTCCAGTTCCACATATCCTTTGTCCGCTTCCTCATGGACAAACAAAAACATATCAATGAGGGGCACTTCGTAATTATCCAGATTGCCAATGACATGACCATATTCCTCATTCTTGATGCCGTAAGCACCATACAGGAGTTTTGCCACTTCCACATCCAGGTCCATCATTTCCGCGAATTTTCTGGGTGTCAAAGCGTCTGCCAGCATGTAATCGTCTTCTGCTTCCGCGTTGGCAATACCCAAAGCCGAATTGACTTCGGGATGCTTCTGGATATCTGCTAGCAGTGCCCGCTCGCTGTCATAATCCCCTTTTGGAATGACAATTGCCAATGTATTTTGTCCCCCAAAGGTTTCTTTGATTTTATCATCGGCAATGGTATTCTCACTTTTCTGGAAAGAAGTAATCTGTGTGTACCCATAAGCATAGGGGCACATAGAAGAAAACTTAAATACCACAATCAGCAAAATCAGGAAAATAGGTGGGACAATGTACTGCATTTTGATAACAATACGTCCTAAGCCGTCAATACTTGGTACAAAGTTTTTATGATGTGTCTTATCAATGCCCTTGCTGAACAACATCAGCAAACCGGGCATCAATGTAAATACGGACAGCAGACTGCAAAAGATGGCTTTGATGAGGACTCTCCCCATATCAAACCCAATGCCGAACTGCATGAACATCAGCGCGCCCAAACCGGAAATGGTAGTCAAGCTGCTGGCTGAAATTTCTGGAATGGCTTTGCTCAGTGCCGTGATAGTCGCCTCTCGGGGTTCCATATGCACCCGTTCTTCGCTGTAGCGGTGACAAAGGATAATGGCATAGTCAATGGCAAGAGCCAATTGGAGCACCACCGTTACGGAGTTGGAAATAAAGGAAATCTCTCCAAAGAAGAAGTTGGTTCCCATATTCAGTACTGCTGCCGCAATGAATGTCAGCAGCAATACAGGAATTTCCATATACGTTTTGGAAGTAAGCAGCAGTACACTGACAATGATTACCGCTGCCACTACCATAATCATTTTCATTTCTTCCGCCAGCAAATCGGAGCGATTATTGCCCACTTCTGTGGATACGTACAAATCATAGGGCGCAAGTTCTTCCTTCAGTTCATTCAGCGCTGTTAAGGAAATATCGTCATCCACTTCCCCATCAAAAGTCACATCAAACAGCGCCGCTGCCCCTCTGTAGTGGCCTTCCGTTTCATCAAATTCCACTTCTGAAATGCCTTCTATTTTCTCCAAATCCTCCGATAGGGTCAGCGCTTGGTCATATGTAATGTTGTTGACCATGACCCGGGCTGTGGCAAATGTGGTGAATTCCTCATCCATCAAGTCCAGCCCACGCCTTGTTTCCGTTTCTTCCGGCAGATAGGACGTCAGGTCGTCATTGACCGATACCCATCCGCTGGCAAATACAGAAAAGAGCATTGCTGCTCCATATAACAGAAAGAATAAATTTCGCTTATCTACAATGAGCGTCGCCAGTTTTTCCCAAAAGGAACGCTCGTCTTTTTCTTTTTTCATGGTTTCACCCGTTTCTATGTGCTGTACCCCTTATCCTCAACGGCAGCACGTACTTTCCTGATTTTATCTATAAAAAAAATATAATGGCTTTGCAGGAAAAATACCATAGACAATTTGATGTATTTTGTATAAAAAACACACTGCAAAGAAAACTTGGCAAAAGTATTGACAAGTAAACTTGGCAATGCTATGCTGAAAATACCAAGTAAACTTGGCAAGGAAAATATTTTTAAAATCGGGGGAAATGTTATCATAAAGGAGGGGCACTTTTATGGATAAAAACGAAATCTTACGGCGCAGTCAAGAAGAAAACCAATATGGTGATGAACGTGAAAAACAGATTGAAGCAAAAAGTGAATCCTTTGGGCAAAACATAATTGTTTTTGGTTTGATTATTCTGACGGTTTTTAATTGGATAAAAGGACTTCCGGTAAAACATTTTATAGCAATTTTCTGGGCAAGCGTAGCCGCAAAGTATTATTATCTTTTCTGGAAAAATCGCAAAAAACGAGATCTCTTCTGGGGTTTGCTTACCACTGCCACTTGTCTGGGTAATCTCTTTTTGCTATATTGGGAGGTATTTCAATGAATAAAGAAGAAATTTTAAAACGCAGTCAAACAGAAAATATGTTGGGAGATGAACGGGATCAGCAAATCCGCACAGAAAGTGATTCTTTCAGCCTGATTTTCACACTGGCTGTCACACTGCTTCTGGTGGCTGTCAATTCCATAAAAGGTCTGCCCAGCGATGGCTTTCTGGCAATTTTCTGGGCAAGCATCTCCGGCAGAGATTGTCTCCTTTTTTACCGTCATCGCAAAGTCTATCACGGCGTCATTGCTTTGGCTGCCGCCATACTTTGTGTCGCAAACATCATTGAGTATTTAGGGGGAATCTAAATGGATATCGCTTGCAGGCAAAAAGAGAATATTCTGCGGGATGCGTTTGCCGCTTTCGTAAAGCAGAAAGCTCAAGCAAATGCCTATATTGTCATTCTGATATATAGTGCTTTGGCATGTTTGATCTTTTTCCTGCAAACCTGTTTCACAGGCAGGGCTTATGGCGATTACATAGCATACTTCTTTTGTTTTTGACGGTCGTTCTTTCCAGCATTTCCGCATCCACAGAAAAGCGAAAGACATCCTCTTTGTGCTGATTGCGCTTTGTATTGCCATCATCACATTTGTCAATATCTTAAATCATGGAATGGAGATCCTCTGATATGCCAAAAGAAAAAGAACCAAAAAACGAACTTATTCTCCGTAACCGCTTAAAAGAAGCCCGCGCGGAGCAAAACTTATCGCAAAGCCAGTTAGCGGAGATGGTAGGTGTTTCCCGAAACACCATCAGTTCCATCGAAACAGGGCAGTTTAACCCCACAGCAAAACTGGCTTTGATCCTCTGCATTGCATTAGATAAAAAATTTGAAGACTTGTTTTATTTCGACTAAAAAACTGCCAGTTTCCGTCGTCTGGAATCTGACAGTTTTTCTATGTTTATCTATTGATACTTATCCACACCATGTTTTTTATTTCATACATGTTATCCACAGATTTTTTTATTTTTCCTCTGCTTTTCCACTTGTTCCACAGTTTTCAGCCTGTTTCCCACATAAAGCCTGCCATCGCGGCTCCTCTTTCAAAAAACCATAGGTTTCCTCATCAGCAAAAGACTGCAACAGCTGTTTTTTCATATTTGCCAATAATTCCGGCTGCATTTCCTGAAATGTCATGTGTTCATACAGCCATGCCTGCCGAAAACCACCTATTCCTGCCACACTGGCAAGCACCTTTTCCATGGTATCCAGAGCCAGTTCTCGGTTTTGTTCCAACACCGCAAAATCCAATTGGGGTACAACCTCATAAAATTCTCCCATTTCAAAGCACCTTGCCAATTCTCCCTGTTTTTCAGCCAGCCTTCCTGCTCGTTCCCTGTCATTTTCTTTCCGTGCCAGCTGATACATCCCATGGAGGATAGCACTCATCCGCTGATAATCCGCAAAGAGCAATTCCTCATAAGCTTTGTATGCCTCCTTGATGCGTCCCGTTTCTCCGTAAATCTGCGCCTGCATTCGCTTCCGTTCTGGATTCTGTATGGAGAAATACTCTAAATACGTTTCTGCTTCTTCATATTCTCCTTTTCGTCTGTAATATCCCACCAATCCACTGGCAGCCCGCATACGCACACTTTCCTCTGAACTCTCCAGCAGATACTGATATAAGGAACAGATTTCTTTTTCCTTCTTTTCCGCCTCTGGCACTTCATGGGTGATGGCGTATGCCTCAAAACATGCCGCCATATTCAAGACTAAATCTTCGCAGTTGGGATACTGTTCCATTTGTTTTTTCGCCCATTCAAAAGCTTCTCCGTAACTGGTTTCTTTCAGCATTTTCTGCGTCTTTTCCATCAGTTCTTTGATTTCTTTGGGCGTCAGATTCTCCCGATAAGACAAAAGGGTATCTGTAGAAATCTTCAGCAATCTGGCAATGGGTGCCAACAGGGCAATATCAGGACAAGTGACCTCCCTTTCCCATTTATTCACTGCGGATGCCGTCACGCCCAGTCGTTCCGCCATTTCTTCCTGTGTGAAATTCCGCTCTTTTCTGTATTTCCGAATGACTTTTCCCAGCATCATCCTGTCATCTCCTTTTTCTCGATTGCAAAGATCCCTGCTGCAATCAGCATACCAGAAAACCGCCCGCCTCACAACGGAGCCTTTTTCAACGATTCCGCAAAAAAATAGCGCACCATTCACATTTTCAGACACAAAAAAAGGACATCCTCTTTCAGGGGCATCTTCATAAGAAAACAAAGAAAGCCAAAATCCTTTGTAATCATAAGGATTTTGGCTTTCTCATTTTGTTTAGATTGTTATGTTTTCTTATGAAGACAGCCGTCGCAATTCCCCTTAAGAAATCAAAGAAAAGGAAATCAATGTTTTCTTAAGGTGAAGTTGCTTTGAGAATGTCCTTTTGGAAATTCGGTTTTAAATTACTTCAGAGTAACTTTAGCGCCTACTTCTTCCAGTTTAGCTTTGATGCCGTCAGCTTCTTCTTTGGAAGCCTGTTCTTTCAGCATCTTAGGAGCGCCGTCAACCAGTTCTTTCGCTTCTTTCAGGCCCAGACCTGTTACTTCACGAACAACTTTGATAACTTTGATTTTTTCGGAACCAACTTCTGTCAGTTCTACGTCGAATTCTGTTTTTTCTTCAGCTGCGCCACCTGCTGCGGGACCTGCTACTACTGCAACACCAGCTGCTGCGGATACACCAAATTCTTCTTCTGCTGCTTTAACCAGATCGTTCAGTTCGATTACTGTCAGTTCTTTTACAGCTGCAATGATTTCTTCGATTGTCAATTTTGCCATTTTAAAGCACCTCCGATTATTTTCGTATAATTTTCGTAATTTATTTCTTGATTTATGCTGCCTTTAAGCAGCCGCCCACAGAATTATTCTGCTGCGCTTTCGCCTTTTTTCGCGATCTGATCGATAACGCGAGCGAAGGAAGACATAGGGGATTTGAAGCTGCCCAGCAGTTTGGAAAGCAGTACATCTCTGGAAGGGATGTCAGCGATTACTTTCATGCCGGCTGCGTCATACAGAACGCCTTCAACAACACCTGCTTTGAATTCCAGTTCTTTTACATCTTTCGCAACTTTGTTGATGATGCTTGCACCAGCAGCTGCATCTTCATAAGAGAATGCGAATGTGCTGGGACCGGACAGATATGCGTCCAGACCTTCGAACTGTGTACCCTGGATTGCGAAGTGAACCATTGTGTTTTTGTATACTTTGTAATCCACGCCAGCTTCTCTCAGCTGTTTTCTCAGAGCAGTATCCTGTTCTA
The DNA here is from genome assembly GCF_900142265.1 of Anaerotignum lactatifermentans DSM 14214. Classification (GTDB taxonomy): domain Bacteria; phylum Bacillota; class Clostridia; order Lachnospirales; family Anaerotignaceae; genus Anaerotignum; species Anaerotignum lactatifermentans. Next base: position 33,649 of record NZ_FRAH01000032.1, read on the forward strand.
CTGTCAGGCCTCTTGCGTCAACCATAACAACGGAAGTAGCCTTTTCCAGTTTTTCTTTGATTTCATTAACAATAACTTGTTTCTGTTCAATCTTTGCCATGTTTACACCTCCTCGAAGTAATCAATATGATGAAAAAGCCTCTTTGCACATAGACAAAGAGGCTTATATTTACGCTCTAAAAACAAGCAAATTCCTCGGCAGGATTTACGCACGAGGCACCTGCTGTCTACGGGCAATATGAGATTTTTCTCGTTTCAACTTGTTCAGTATACACCAAAGTCAAGCTGTTGTCAATAACCTCTTAGAGATTATTCGGAAATTTTTGTAGGATTACAATACATGTGTTACAACTGAATATTTAAAAAGCGAGGATAGGCTCACTTTGTGTTATATTTGAATCACCACAAAACAAAAATACATAAAGGAGCATCCTCGCATGGCAAGTATAACACAAGATATGAGATACCGTCTATCACTTATTAAATACGCTGAACGATATGGAGTTACCAAAGCGGCCGTAAAATATAAGACCAACCGCCAGTATATTTATCGCTGGAAAAACCGCTATGATGGCTCTTGGGATTCCCTGCGTGACCGTTCCAGACGTCCCCATTCCCATCCAAATCAGCAT
>NZ_FRAH01000035.1 GCF_900142265.1 Anaerotignum lactatifermentans DSM 14214
GCCCTGTATCTGGCTACCTTTGAAGCCACAAAAAAATGGACAACCACCATCCGGAACTGGGGTCAGGTCTACGGAGAATTAAGTATTATGTATGAAGGACGGCTTCCAGAATAAAAAGAACAGATTGGTTAAAACAGGCGGAAAAGCCGCCTGTTATTGACATGCCATCTTTTGGATGGTATATATAAAACAAAGGTGGAGTGCTTCATTTCAAAGCATTCCACCCAGTCTTATCATAGAAGAATCTTATTTACAGACTTTTCTTCATACCCTCGAATATATTGCGCAGACAGACGTTCTGCTCAATACCATTTATCCTCAGCCTAATCAGCCTTGCCTGATTCCCAGATCTGTTGTAAAAACAATGAAAAAAGACGCAGTAATCATCGATATTGTAGGGGTAGGTGTCATTGAAACCATGCACTATACTTCTTTGCTGGATCCTATTTATTTTGAAGAGGGTATTCTGCATTACAATGTAGCCAATATGCCTGCGCTGTGCCCGAAAACTTCTACAAAAGCGCTGCTGATGGCATCTGGTCCGTATATTCAGGCAATTGCTAATAAAGGTTTGAAGAAAGCTTTTGCTGATGATCCTTGCCTGATGAAATCCATTTGCACATTGAAAGGTAAAATCGTAGATGATGAAGTGGCAAGAAACCATAACACAGAATGTCAGCCTTTTGAACTTTCCATGTTAGACTGATTTTGAAAAACAGAAGGGAGGGAAGGGGACATGGAGGAAAAGGCAGCAAAGAAAAAAAGAGTTATTCGTGACCCTTATGTTTGGGAAATCGTTGTCATTTTAGCTGTTTTGGTGGCAGTGTTATCCTATTCGCTCATTGTTTTGCAGGTGGAAGCCCATATTCCGTTTATCATTGTCATCGTTTTCACTTCACTGATGGCAATCAGAATGGGGCATACATGGGAAGGATTAGAAAAAACCATGCTGAAATCCCTTTCATCGGTGCTGCAAGCAATTATCATTCTGGTAATGGTAGGCATGGTCATTGGTGCATGGATCTATGGCGGTATTGTACCTTCACTGATTTATTATGGTTTGAAAATGATCAATCCCAATATCTTTTTGGTGACGATTTTCTTGGTAACTAGCCTTTGTGCCGTTGCTACAGGAACTTCTTGGACCATTGTTGGCACCCTGGGCGTTGCTTCCATGGGCATTGGGGAAGGGCTTGGAATTCCAGCACCAATTACAGCAGGTATTGTGGTTTCTGCCGGATATTTTGGGGATAAATTCTCTCCTCCTTCCGACACACCAAATCTGCATTGTGCCATTGTTGGTGTAAACTTGTTTGATAATTTCAAGTTTATTCTGAAAACAACAATTCCAAGCTATATTATTTCACTGATTTTGTGTGCTATTGTGGGTATGAAATATGCACCCAGCGGTGAAACAGGCATGAATTCCATTGAGATCATCACAAGTACACTGGATGCGAATTTTGTGATCCATCCACTGTTGATTCTGCCAATTTTGATGGTAGTCGGCATGATTTTCTTTAAGATCCCTGCGATTCCAGGCATTTTCCTGATGGCACTGGTAGGCTCATTATGCGGCATTTTTGTACAAGGCGGCAGTTTGGCAGATGCAATCAATGCTGTTCATTATGGATATGTAGGAACAACAGGAGTAACAGAAGTAGATACGCTGCTGACTCGTGGCGGTATGGAATCTATGTTGGGAACTGCTTCTCTGATTTTCTGCGCCATTTCATATGGCGGAATTCTGGAAGCAACAGGCGTACTGCACGTTTTTGATCCAGAAAGTGCTGAAAATTGTAAAGCGGGATGGCACATTGGTTCTTTCAACCGTTGTGAGCTGTATTGTATTGAATATGATTGCCGTAGATAACTATGTAACTGCTGTTATCACAGGCAGTATGTTTAAAAAGGCATATGTGAAAAGGGGACTGCATCCGCTGAATTTAACAAAATGTCTGGCGGAATGTGCCGCTATCACGTCTCCGCTGATTCCTTGGAATACCTGCGGGATTGTCATGGTAGGGATGCTGGGCGTATCGCCAGTAGAATATGCGCCGTATACATTTTCGTGCTGGATTCCTTCCATCGTGATTGTGGTATTTGCTTATTTGAATATTGGTATGAAACGTCTGACGCCGGAAGAACAAAAAGCTTTGTTGGCTGATGAGGAAAATGAGACTCAGAGTTCTATGGAATATGCAGAACCGAAGGCGCAGATGGCGTAAGTACATAATCGGGGTGTTATTTGACAAAAGAAAGCGGCACAGATTGGAGAGATGGTATATGGATAAAAAAGTAAGAGCGCCCCATTTGTGGGAAATTATCGTGGCATTACTTTTACTTGTTGTTGTATTATCTATTGCCATTGGTGTTCTAAATGTGGATACCTATGGACCTTTTATCCTTGTGATCGCTTTTACATCGGTGATGGCAATGCGAATGGAACTGGGCTGGAAGGAGATACAGCAAGCAATTTTATCCTCTTTACAGTCTGTGCTGCAAGCTCTTTTGATTCTGATTATGGTAGGAATGGTAATCAGTACCTGGATTCAAGGCGGTATTGTACCATCGTTAATTTATTATGGGTTAAGAATGATCCATCCGAATATATTTTTGGTAACGATTTTCCTGGTATGCAGCATTTGCGCAGTTGCCACGGGAAGTTCTTGGACAATCATTGGAACATTGGGAATCGCTGCTATTGGAATCAGCCAAGGGATCGGAATCCCTGTTTATATTACGGCAGGGATTGTGGTGTCAGCGGCTTATTTTGGGGATAAGCTTTCTCCCCTTTCTGATACGCCGAATCTGCACTGTGCCATTGTAGGAGTCAATTTGTTTGAGAATTTCAAAAATGTATTGAGAAATACACTGCCAAGTTATTTTATTGCATTAATTTTATGTGTTGTGGTAGGGCTTTGCTATCAGACAGAAAATGGTGGCTCTTTGTCTGAGATTCAGCTCATGACAGAAACATTGGCAGAGAATTTTGTCATCAGCCCATGGTTGATTTTGCCAGTATTGTCTGTTTTTGCAGTGATTTTATTGAAAATACCTGCAATACCAGGAATATTATTTATGGCATTTATCGGTGCATTTTGCGGCATTTTTGTCCAAGGGGAAACAATTGCGGCAGTTATGAAAACGGCTTACAGCGGTTTTGTTGGAAATACAGAGGTAGAAATGGTAAATTCGTTGTTAAGTCGTGGCGGCATATTATCCATGATGCCAACGGTTTTGTTGATTTTCTGCGCAGTATCTTATGGTGGTGTTTTGGAAGTATCCGGTATATTGCAATTCTTCTTGGAAAGAATGATGCGTTTTGTCAAAAAGGATGAAACATTAATTACCTTGACAGTTATCAGTTGTGTCGTAGTGAATTTATTTGCTATGGATAACTATGTAACAGCTGTCATTTGCGGTAATATGTTTCAGGACGCTTATGTGGAACGGGGGTTGCGTCCATTGAATCTGACCAGATGTCTGGCAGAAAGCGCATCAGTCGTATCACCATTGATACCATGGAATACCTGCGGAATTGTCGTATTTGGCATGCTTGGTATCTCTCCCTTGCAGTATGGACCATACGCATTCTTATGCTGGTTGGCACCCATTATGGTGATTCTTCTGAGTCACTGGAAGATTGGGCTGGTTTATTTAGAGAAATGAAAAGAATTGTGAAAATAAAATATTGTATCAAGTGGTTTAAAGCAGTGAGATTGTTTTCTCACTGCTTTATTTATATATTTACAGATAAGGAAGTATTTTTGCAGAAAAATTTTTCAGATATTTTTGTGGAGGTAAAAACTTTAATTTTAGTGGCGAATTAAGGCATATAATTGTATAATGGAAATAAATTCTAAATTTTTAGTAATTTCATTAGAGGAGGTTGTGGTATGCCTGTTTATATCATTGTGATTGCATTGGTTCTTTGCGTTATCGTGTTTTATATTTCCGCATACAACAAACTGCGTCGTCTGTCTGTTAAAGTAGAAGAAGGCAGTGCAGGCATTGATGTGGCGTTGGAAAAAAGATACGATATGCTTTCCGAAGAAATCGAAGCGGTGAAAAAGTTTTTGCAGCATGAATATGATACATATGTAGCTGTGACTTCTGTGCGTGCAGGGAAAGAACTGGAGGAAGAAACTCTGGAGCAGAAAAAACATCTGTCCGAAGAAGCGTTAAAGACCATTGATGATACCATTAAGGCACAGCAGGAGCAGATGGATCGTATCAAAAAGCAGATGGAAAAACATCATGGCTCCCAAAAACATAAAAACAAAAATCAGTCCAATGCAGAAGCCTATGAAAACAGTGTTGCAGAGCAGAAAATGAACATCAACCAAAAGATTGGTATGCTGGCTTCTATCCAGCAGGGGTTGGGCGGTGTAGGAACTGCTATCGATGCTTTGTCAGAACAATACCCTGTGCTGTATTCCTATGTGTCCATGGATTATTTCCAGAAATCCATTTTTGACGCAGAAGAACATTTGCAGGCAGCAAGAAGGCTCTATAATTCCAATGTATCGTTGTACAATCAGAAGCTCGTTATGTTCCCTTATTCTATCATTGCTGGCATCCATGGAATGAGCAAAGCTGATTTCTATCAGGTGGATGAGAATAAAAAGGAATACAAAGTAAACTTTGACTGAAAGTGGGATGTTATATGGAAGAAAAAATAATCAGCGAAGAACAGCTGGAAATTATGCGGCATAAGGCACGAAAAAGACAAAATATTGCCATTGTTTTGACGTTTTTGGCATTTGTATTGTATATAGGCATGTTTTATGTAGCATTGATTGAAAAAGAAGGCATGTCCGTGCTTTTTGTGGTGAAGATCGTCTTTGCGGCAGCTGTCCTTGCTATTGCGACTTTTGGGTTGTTGTGGTACATCGTTGTCCACCGTACTTATGAGAAATTTAATTCAAATTATAAATCCAAGTATGTTATTCAGGTGTTAAACGGTATACCTGGATTTGAAGGATTGGAATATCATCCAGAAGGCGGTTTTACATGGGATGAAATCCGAAATGCGGGGGTCGTTGCGAATGGGGAAAAACAGCACTTTGAAAGTGAAGATCAGCTTTTTGGAGAATATGAAAATGTAAAATTCCGCATTAGCGATGTTGTTACCAAAAAGACTGTACGCCGCGATGATAAGAGAAAAGTCGAAGAAATTTTCAGCGGTCAGGTACTTTGCCTTTTCGGATTCGACGATTTAAAAGTGAGCAAGGGACATATACAGATTTTTGAAAAAGAATTTCTGTCAAGTTTTAGCGGATGGAAGGCGGAATATCAGATTCAGACAGAAAATGAAGCATTTCAGAATCGTTTCCAGGTTTATGCGGAGGATGAGCACAATGCTTATTATATCTTGACACCCCAGCGCATGGAAAAAATCATGGAATTTGCTGATGCTGTAGAAGGTCAGATTTCTCTTGTGTTTTATGATGAAAAACTGTTTGCAGCAGTGAAACGGGAAAGCATGTTTGATGCGGTGATGGACGAACCAGTATCAAAACAAACAGAGTATATACTGGAAGATGCGGATTTCATTCAGAAAGCAAAGGGAATTTTGATTGTGTCATAAATAACTGAAGTTGCAGAATCAATAAAACACCTTACAGTTCCATAAGAAATATTTTGAGCCTGCGTTTTGCAGGCTTTTTTAAAATCAAAGAAGGAAAGAGGGGAGGTCGTCATGGGATTGTTAGACAAAAACAAAACCAATAAGAAAAAAACCACAGACAAAACAAATCAGAGACCGCTGGGTGCCTGCATTGTCACAAAATCTTTATTAGAGGGAACATCCCAACTGAAATGGATGTTTCGGGAAAACAATGGCATTGGCACGGGATGGGTTGCGCTGGGGCATACAGATACCCAAGAATATATCAATCAGGCAGAAAACCTGGCTGTGGTGGATTTTTCTACGTTGATGGAAATAGAGCCTGTGGTACGCAATGTTTTTTATATGCCCATAGGCGCAGACTTGGAATTTATCAGCGATGGGATGTATTTTGTGAATACCAGAACAGGGGAAGAAATTCGAGAACCCGTGAAACATCCTTTGCAAATGGCGTTTGAGAGAAATCTAAAATTTCTGAATCAAGAAACTTATGATATTTCATTCTTTCAAAATCTGTTTTGCAAAACAGAAAAGATGGAAATAATCACTGTTGGAGAGGTTGATTTTCCTACAGGCAATGTGGTTCTTGCAGACCCGATGGTTTATTTAGGCAATGAGAAATATCAGACAACTTTGGAAAAGCAGATTCCGAAAGGCTCTTATGATGTAGAACTTGCTATGATCCGGTCTGCTTTGGCAGGGGTAAGAGTAGCGGCGGCAAGGCTGAAAATCAGTGACCAAATTGCTTTGCGGTATGAAATTGCTATGCCCAAAGGATTTGAACCTGCTGATTTGCAAAAACCTGGCGTGTTTTCCTTTTTTGGTGTAGATGCAGGACTTGCTTGTTTTGCAGATGCGATGACAGCAAAGGAATATAAGACCTTTCTAGAGGAGTGGCATCGGGAATACCCCAATGGAAACCTGTATGAGGATTACTTTGCGCCCTTGTTTGCAGAAAATGTAAAGAGTGGTGTTGCGATGGAAACAGGCGCAGGAAATTTCCTGTTATGGAAATTACCCAAAAGCGGAAAAAAACTGGTCATGTTTGCCAGCGGAATGGGAGATGGAATCTATAGTGCTTATTGGGGATTCGATCAAAACGACAATATTACAGAACTGGTTATACCATTCATGAATCCAGAATATTTTTCATAATTGATGTTTGAGATGTCATTGAAAAAGACTCTCTGAACCATTTTGATGGTTTAGAGAGTCTTTTTTTGAGAGATGTGTTTTCTATGGAATGTGTATTTGGGGGATGGTTGTAATAAGATCAATCTTTCACAGCATAGTAACCAGCAGTTAATGCTTTGGTGTTGGATTCTGCGAATTTTGCTTTACCTTTTTTCGCAAACATATTGTTCATTGCTTCGATTGCTTCTTCTTTGGTAAAGTCTTTTACCAGATGAATGATAGCGCCTGTCATGATGATGTTTGCGCCTTTGGGGTTGCCGATTTCATCTGCAATCTGCATGCAGGGGATTCTTACGACTGTTACATCATCACGGATGTTTGTATCGCAAGTAACCATATCACTGATGACACAAATGCCGCCAGGTGCAACGATTGGCATAAACATACGGAAAGATTCTTCGTTCATAGCCAGCAGAACGTCAGGCTGTTCCTGCTGAGGGTTGTAGATGTAATCATCGCCATATTTTACGGTACAGTTAGCAGTGCCGCCGCGCATTGCGGAACCGTAGGAAGGAGACCATGTGGCATTCATTCCTTTGCTAACAGCAATATCAGACATAATCAGACCGCAGGTCAGAACACCCTGACCACCGGAACCAGCGAAAACCATTTCTTTCATGCTTCTTTCACGCTCCTTTGTTTAAATTCTCCCAGAGGGAAATAGGAAATCAATTCATTGTCAATGCGTTCCATTGCTTTGATGGGTGTCAGATTCCAGTTGATGGGGCAGGGAGAAAGCACTTCAACGATGGAATAGCCTTCTTTGTTCATCTGTGCTTCGATGGCGTTTTTGATGTAGCCTTTCAACTGATTGATATGTGCGGGGCTGCTGACGGTACCGCGTGCAGCGTATGCAATGTGGAATTGAGATGCAACCAGTTCAGGGAAACGCATGGGGAACCCAGTGATGGAGCAGTCACGACCGTGGGTGGAAGTAGATGTTTTCTGACCTTCCATGGTGGTAACGCTCATCTGACCGCCAGTCATACCAAAGTTGGTATTGTTGACAGTGATAACGGTAATGTTTTCGTTTCTGTAAGCGGCATTGATGGATTCAGCAATACCGATGTTGTAAGCATCGCCGTCACCCTGATAAGTGATGATGATGTTATCGGGATTGACACGTTTCATACCAGTTGCAACAGCGCCGGCTCTGCCGTGAGGACAGTGCAGACGGTCTGTCACTAAGCCGCCGCCCAGGTTGGAGGAGCAGCCAACACCGATAGGGAAAATGATATTCTGATCCTGTCCCAGTTCTTCCAGACATTCGCAGATCAGGCGGATAATGATACCGTGACCGCAGCCGGGACAAAAGGACATGGGATTGTCGATAATTGCGGGTACTTTTCTTTCAACAGCCATCTTAATATACCTCCTTTATTTCGCCTGCAAGGATCTGCGCGAATTTGGCTTTGATTTCACGGATGGGAGGCACGCCGTAAACGAAAGGCAGTGCGTAAACGGGAATATCTGCGCGCAGAACTTTTTTGGTAAAGAGAGCCGCGTCATCTACCAGCTGACCGGTAGCGTTGGCTTCAACAGTGATGATGCCTTTTACGTTTTTGTTGATATGTTCAAAGGCTTTTTCAGGGAAGGGCCATGCAGTGATGGGTCTGATTAAGCCAACTTTGTGACCTTCTGCCCGCAGTTCACGAATAGCACCCAGTGTGCTTCTGCCGGGAACGCCGTAAGCAACGAATACATAGTCAGCATCTTCAATGCCTTCTTCTTCCCAACGCTGTTCATTTGCTTTGATTTCAGCGTATTTTTTGTTCAGTTCAACAGCTTCTTTTTTGGAATCTCTATCGAAAATACCGATTTTCTTATAGGAGTATTTGCCGTCAAAGCCCCAGTAATTCCGTTTGGGTTCCTGGAATTCAGGCAGTGTAACGGGTTCCATCATCTGACCCAGAGCGCCTTCTGTCATCATGACTACGACAACTCTGTATTTTTCACCAAGTTCATAAGCGGTAGAAACCATGTCAACAGCTTCCTGAATGCTGGAAGGGCAGAGAACGATACATCTATAGTCACCGTTGCCGCCGCCGCGTGTTTCTCTTAAATAGTCGCACTGAGAGGAGAACAGAGTGCCCAAACCATTGCCGTAACGAACAACGTTGATGACCAGAGCGGGCAGTTCTTCATCAGAAAGAACGGAAATTCCTTCTTGTTTCAAGCTGATACCAGGACCAGAAGAAGCGGTCAGAACTCTGACACCACAGCTGGAACCACCATAAACCATATTGATACCTGCAAGTTCACTTTCTGCCTGCACAAAAGCGCCGCCAACTTCCGGCAGACGCCAGGACAGATATTCCATAATTTCGCTGGACGGGGTAATGGGGTAACCGGCATACAGGCGAACCCCTGCCCGCACGGCAGCTTCTGCAATTGCGATATTGCCTTTCATCATTTCAGCCATTTTCTAATCCTCCTTCATTTATTTTCCCAATACATGGAATACGCCATCGGGACATGTGGTATAGCAAATACCGCAGCCGATGCATTTTTCATCATCAATTACGACCGGATGATATCCAGCCAGGTTGGTATGATCCGCGTGGCTGATTGCTTTTTTAGGACAGAATGCATCACACAGTCCACATTCCTTACATCTTTCCGGTTTTACCAATACTTTCATGAATTGCACCTCATGTGTTCCACTAAATAAAACAATGTTCTAGAATTTGGCTCAATCATAGCACTGGAATTTATACATGTCAACTACCAATATTCTTTTTTTTGAATTATGTGCAACATGCACAAGATGTGTGGATGAAAATCCGTTGGAAAGCCTCTTGTTTTTCATAGAATTTTATGGTAATGTGAAAAACAAGTTCTAATCAATAGAACAGGGAGGTGGGATTACATGACATCGGTTATCATCAATTCCGTAGATCGTGCGCTGGATATCTTGAATTATCTCTATGAACAGGGGAAAGAAGTTTCCATCACACAGATCAGCAAAGATCTGGATATATACAAGAGTACGGTTTATCGGACATTGGCAACATTGGAAAACAAAGACTTTGTGGAAAAGAATCCTGAAACAGAAAAGTACGGTCTTGGTATGAAGCTTTTTGTCATTGGGCACAGCATCGGCGAAAAGATCGGCTTGCAGAAAGTCATCCAGCCCTATGCAAAACAGCTTCATGATGAATTCAAAGAAGCGGTGAATGTATCTGTATTGGAGCACAGTGATGGGGCCCCTTATCACAGCGTGATGATCTACAAAGAAGAAAACAAGCAGATTCTTGGCTTTAATTCTGATTTGGGTTCCAGAAATGAGTGCTATTGTGCCGGAGTAGGAAAGTGTCTGATGGCATTCAAAGATCAAATTGATTTAAGTGTGTATGAAAAATTTCCTATGACGAAATACACGGAACGAACCATCACTACCATCGAAGGTTTAGAAAAAGAATTGGAAATGGTTCGCAGACAGGGATACGCTGTGGATGATGAAGAACGTGAATTGGGTTTGACCTGTATCGCAGTTCCTATTATGAAAGGTTCCACGAAACAGGCAGTGGCTGCCATTAGCTTGTCTGGACCTACCACTAGAATCAAAGACAGTACCTATGAAACAAAAATTAAACGATTGAAGGAAATAGGCAGAGAAATTTCTGAAAAATTAAAATGATTTGCTTGGAAAAAAGGCTTTTCTTTCAAAGCTGCCATATAAGAAAACAGGTATAGCTGGAATCTTCGGGTTCCAGCTATGTTATTTTTGTCAGAAACATTTTTCGTGGGAGGACATTGCGGTTTTTAAAAAGATTCAGCAAAAGAATACTGCTTTTTTAAATAGAGGCGCAGAGAGGCGCTTTTTTTATTGCAAAAAAGAGAGGAAAACAAATACGAAATGCTTTGCATGAAGGAATACATAATTGCGTGATGGTGTCTGTAGAAAACTATATGAAATGTGATATGGATAATTTGTATATTTTTTGTGTGTGAAAAATGTAAGTGTTATACAATTCGCATACAAAATAGAATAAAGTTGTTGTTATTAGAACAGAATTGTGTTTATATTAGTACAGCGAAACAAAAATAGAATAAGGTTCTATACAATAGAACAAATGAAAGGGAGTGCTGCTATGTATTTACTGGTCATCAATCCAGGTGGTACATCAACAAAAGTTGCTGTTTATGAAGATAAGAAAGAGATCCTGAAAAAGAACATTACACATACAGGAGAAGATCTGAAACAGTTCCCTCATGTATTTGATGAATATGAATACCGAAAAAATATGATCGTTGATGTTCTGAAAGCAGAAGGATTTTCTCTGGATCAATTCGACTGCGTTGTAGGTAGAGGCGGTCTGATGAAAGCCATTCCAGGCGGTACTTATCGGGTAAACGACAGAATGGTGGAAGATCTGAAAAATGCCATCAATGGCGAACATGCTTCCAATCTGGGTGCAGTCATTGCAAGAAACATCGGCGATGAGATCGGCGTACCTTCCTTTGTTGTCGATCCCGTTTCTGTAGACGAAATGATTCCCGAAGCAAGAATCACAGGCATTTCTGATCTGGAAAAATTCAGCTGGTTCCATGCATTAAACCATAAGGCTGTTTCCAGAAAAGTCGCAGAAGATATGGGCGGTAAATATGAAGATTTCAATTTCATTGTAGCTCATCTTGGTTCCGGCATTTCCATCGTAGCCCATGAAAAAGGCAAAATGATTGACGGTAGTGGCGGCAGAACCGATGGTCCTTTCTCTCCGGAGAGAAGCGGTGGTTTGCTGGCATATCAGCTCATCGAACTTTGCTACTCCGGCAAGTGTACCAGAGAGCAGATGGTTCGTAAAGTCAGCGCAGAAGGCGGTATGTATGATTATCTCGGTACCAAAGATGCCAGAGAAGTGGAAGAAAGAGCAGCTAACGGTGACGAAAAAGCAAAACTGATTTTGGATGCTTTCATCTATCAGGTTGCAAAAGAAATTGCTCTCTATGGCGCTTCTCTGAAAGGAAAAGTTGACCGTGTGATCTTTACAGGCGGCATTGCTTATTCCGAAAAAATTGTCCATGACGTATATGAAAAAGTTGCTTATCTGGCTCCCAAAGCCGTTGTTCCTGGTGAAATGGAAATGGAAGCTTTGGCACTTGGTGCCCTGCGTGTTCTGAGTGGTGAAGAAGAAGTGAAAGAGTATCTCTGATTTGATTGCTATTATATAGGAAGAAAGGCGGTAAAAATATGCTGAAAAATTTTACGGATCTGCAGGAAAGAGTAAAATCTATCGAACCCAGAACAGTCAGTGTAGCAGTTGCTCAGGACGAAGCGGTTATGTCCGCAGTTCGTGACGCGGCAAAAATCGGCTTTATCAAACCTGTTTTGGTAGGGGATGGCACAAAAATCCGCGAGATTGGAGACAAGATCGGTTTTACAGATTATGAATTAGTAGATTGCCCCGATGAAGCAGAAGCAATGAAAACAGCTGTGGAACTGGTAAGAAATAAAAAAGCCGATGTCCTGATGAAAGGGATTGTCAATACTGCAGTGTATATGCGCGGCGTACTGAATAAAGAATACGGTCTGCGTACAGGCAACCTGCTGAGTCTGCTGGCAGTGTATGAACTGCCGCAGTACCACAAACTGATTTACTGTTCCGATAGCGGCATCAATGTAGCACCTGATCTGGAACAGAAAAAAGTCATCATGCGCAGTGCTCTGAATGCCATGAAGAACCTTGGCTTTGAAAATCCGAATGTGGCAATTCTGACAGCAAATGAAATGGTAGATCCCAAAGTCATCTCTACTGTTGATGCAGCGGCTCTGGTGGAAATGGTGAAGAAAGGAGAGCTTCCTCCTTGTACCGCAGAAGGACCCATTGCTTTTGACGTAGCTTTTGATAAACATGCCGCAGAACATAAAGGAATCGACAGCAAGATTGCCGGAGAAGTGGATCTGCTGATTTTCCCCAATATCGAAGCAGGCAACATCATGGGGAAATCCTGGCTGCAGTTTAATGGCGCAAAATGGGCAGGCATCGTTCTGGGAGCGGCAGCACCTGTTATTTTGGGTAGCCGTTCCGATACACCTGAAATCAAAATCAATTCCATTGCGCTGGCATGTCTGGCAGCAGCGAAATAATATTGTGTATATATTAAGGAAGAATTTTGTGCGAAAAGCATTTATTTAGGAGGTAATGTTATGGGATATTCAATTCGTATGGACAGGGTAAAACCTTCCGCAATCAGAAGCGTGCAGAAAAGAATCGCAAGTAAACAGGGTGTCATTTCTTTTGCAGCGGGTCTGCCTGATCCAGATCTGTTCCCTATGGATGATCTGAAAAAATCCACCATGGAAATGATCGAAAAGAAAGGTAAACAGGCTTTCCAGTATGGTCTTTCCAAAGGTAATCGAGAACTGCTTCAGGTTTTGGCAGAAAGAATGCAGAGAAAAGAAGGCGTAGATGCGAAACCGGAAAACATTGTTGTGACCACTGGTTCTCAGCAGGGGCTGGCAATGACGGCTATGCTGTTCCTGGATGAAGGCGACATCGTTGTAGCAGAAAACCCTAGCTATCTGGGTGGTATCAATGCTTGCCGTCCTTATGGATGCAGCTTCTTGGGTGTAGATACCGATGAAGATGGCATTGTGATCTCTGATCTGGAACGTGTGCTGGCAGAAAATCCCAAAGTAAAACTGCTGTATGTGATTCCTAATTTCCAGAATCCTACTGGCAGAGCATGGACACTGGAAAGAAGAAAACAGTTCATGGAAGTTATCAACCGCTATGATGTGGTTGTTATTGAAGACAATCCTTATGGCGAAATCCGTTTCAAAGGGGAACACATCCCTTGCCTGAAATCTATGGATACCATGGGCAAAGTCATTTATCTGGGCTCCTGCTCCAAAATCCTCTGTCCTGGTCTGCGCGTAGCATGGATTTGTGCAGCTCCTGAACATGCAGTGATGTACGAAAGACTGAAAGAAAGTCTGGACCTGCAGTGTAACGAATTTGCTCAGCTTCAGGTTGTAGAATATATGAAAAACTACGATGTGGAAGGACATATCCGCAAAATCCAGGCTGCTTATAAAGAAAAGTGCGATCTGATGCTGTCCTTGATGGAAGAAAACTTCCCCGCAAGCGTGAAATTTACACGCCCTGAAGGTGGTATGTTCATTTGGGTGGAACTGCCTGAAGGTCTGGATGCAGATGGCATTCTGGATGAAGCTGTAGAAGCAGGTGTAGCGTATATTCCCGGTGAGTTCTTCTATGCAAATGATGGTGCGAAAAATGCAATGCGCCTGAATTTCACAACTGTATCAGAAGAACAGATTCGCAAAGGGATTGTTTTGTTGGCAGATGTATTGAAAAAACATGCTTGATATCTTTAGGAGGTAAGGATAGCAATAAGGAGGAATCAGGATGGAATTAGGTGACACTGGAAAGAGAAAACAACCGAATATCATTGTTGCCTTAGTACCTTTGATAACAGTCATTGTTTTGTTGGTGTGCTGTCAGCTGTTTTTAAACATTGAAATCCATTTTCCTTTGTTGTTGGGAACAATTGCAGGGGCACTGATTGGTGTATTTTATTTGAAGTACCCTTGGCATGAAATTGAAAAAGGAATTTTTGATTCAATTTACTCTGCAATGCAGCCGATTTTGATCACAGGGATCATTGGTTTTATCATTGGTGCATGGATTTCCGGCAGAATTGTACCAGCCATTGTATATTATGGGCTAAAAGTGTTATCACCTGATTTTTTCTTGGTCACTTCCATGGTGATTTGTTCATTGGTAAGTATTGCCACCGGCAGTTCCTGGACAACTGCAGGGACTGTCGGGTTGGCATTGGTTGGTGTCGGTACTGGGTTGGGCATTCCGGCACCTATGGTGGCAGGTGCCGTCATTTCCGGCGCTTACTTTGGAGATAAAATGTCTCCTTTTTCAGAAACGACAAATCTTGCCCCTGCAATTGCTGGATCTACACTGTTTGATCATATCCGACATATGGCATATACAACGGGTACAAGCTATGTATTAGCAATGATTGGTTTTATGATTTTAAACAAAAATTATTCTGCTGATACAGTAGATGCAATAGAGATTCAAAAGATGTTGGCAGCTCTAGATACGTCTTTTGTCATTTCTCCACTTTTGATATTGCCTTTGGTATTCATTATTTTCATGGTTACTTTTAAAATTCCCGCGATTCCAGGTTTAATGTTAAGCGTATTTATGGGCGTGTTTTGTGCCATCTTTGTACAGGGACATGATATCAGTTCTGTGGGATATGTTTTGCAGTATGGTTATATCAGTGAGACCGGAAATGCCATGGTAGATGAATTGCTAACCCGCGGCGGTCTTCAGTCTATGATGTGGACATTATCGTTGATTTTATGTTCTTTGAGCTTTGGTGGGGTTATGAGCGTAACAGGTATGCTGGAAACCATTGCAAAGAATATCTTGAAATTTGCAAAAAGCGTTGGTTCTCTGATTTTTTCAACGATTTGTACCTGTATTTTTATGAATCTTGCATCTGGTGAACAATATCTGTCTTTATTGATCACAGGAAAAATGTTTCAAGAAGAATATGAAAAAAGGGGTTTGGTGCCACAAAATCTGTCCAGAGCGCTGGAAGATGGCGGGACTTTGACTTCTCCTTTGATTCCTTGGTGTACCTGTGCAGTGGCTATGAGCACATATTTAGGTGTTAATACACTGGATTATTTGCCTTACTGTCTTTTGAATTTGATTAATCCAGTGGTTTCAATCATTTTTGGATTTACAGGAATTACGATTTTAAAAAGCAGTGATTTATCTGCAAAAAAAGAAAAATAAACATTTTGAGGAGGCGTATGTATGGAAAAGAAATCATTAAAGCTGCCAATTACTCTGTTGGTGCTGGGCGCATGTTGGTCCATCGTATATATCATTCCGTTTATCCAGTATATCTGGTATGATCCTTTTCAGCAGTTTATGAATGCAACCAATACACAGATGGGTCTGTTGATTACGATCTATGGATTCGGGAATGTATTTGGCGCACCTATCGGTGGTTGGATTGCTGACCGATTCAACTATAAGTATATTTATGTAGGTTCCGTGCTTTTGAACGGTATTTTTACTCTTATTTTCGTAATGTATCCTACATATTTCATGGCTGTATTGATGTGGATTGGTTTTGCCATTGCCAGCCTGCTGATGAACTATCCAACACATATCAAGATGATCCGTGATTTGACAACAGACGAAAACCAGGGCAAAATCTTCGGTATGAATGAAACATGTATCGGTATTTTCAACATTGTTTTCAATGCGGTAATGATGGTTTTCTACATGAAATTTATGGAAGGCGTTGCAGGTCTGAAAGCAGCTATGATCAGTATTGCGGTACTTTCCTTTGTATTGACAGGGATTGCTATGATCGTATTGGATAATCCCAAAGAAAAAATTGCGGCAGAACGTGCGAAAAAAGCAGCAGAAGCTAAAGTAAAAAAAGAAAACAAATGTGGTTGCTGACTTCTTGATGATTATGAAACAGCCTGCAACTTGGCTGGTTGCAATCTCTATCTTCGCAGTTTATTCCTTCCTGACAACATTGACTTATTTCACACCGTACTTCACAGATGTATTGGGTGTTGCAGTTACATTCTCCGGCGGCGTTGCGATTTTAAGACAGCATGGTATGACTCTGCTGGGCGCACCCATTGGCGGTATCCTGACTGATAAAGTGGGGTCTCCTTCCAAAGTGCTGTTGGGTGTATATGCAATTGGTATTTTGGGCTTAGGTTATCTGCTGGTTGCAGATGCAGGTGTAGCAGCACAGCTGCTGATTGCGCTGACATTGATTATGTCCGCAGCAGTATACATCGGACGCGGGGCTTATTATGCTACGATTACAGAAGCGGGTGTATCTAGAAACTTGACTGCATCTACAATTGGGATTGCAGCAGCGGTAGGTTTTTCTCCTGACCTGTTCCAGTTTACACTGTTTGGCTATTGGCTGGATACTTTAGGAACACAGGCATATACTTATATGTTTATCTTCCAGGCAGTCGTTCTGGTGATTGGCGCACTGGCAGCGCTGAAGATTCTGCATATCAAAAAGAAAAATTCTCAAAATGTGTGTGCAGTAGCAGAAGCAGAATAAATTGAATTTATTAATAGAATACAATGCGAAAAAAAGACTTTTGTTTCATACAAAAGTCTTTTTCCTATCATATGTGCCCAAAGAAATCGAAAAAGTAAGGAGGTTTGTGTTATGGAATCTTATGATTTTTTGTTATTTGTTGCAATTATATTGCTTTCTACTAAAATATTCAGTTTGCTGTCCCGAAAGGTAAATATGCCACAGGTTGTTGGCGCATTATTGGTCGGGGTGTTATTGGGTCCGAGTTGTTTGAATATATTGCATGAAACGGATTTTTTGACGAAGTCGGCAGAAATCGGCGTAATCTTTTTGATGTTTTTGGCTGGCTTAGATACAGATTTTGATGGCTTGAAAGCGACAGGAAAGTCTTCAGTGATCATTGCTTTTGTAGGAGTACTGATCCCATTGGGAAGTGGATTTTTAACATATTATCTATTTTTCCATGGTCAAAGACCAGATACAATGATTTTTTTGGAAAGTGCTTTTGTAGGTATCGTATTAACGGCAACATCTGTAAGTATTACCGTGGAAACTTTGCGCGAGATGGGCAAGTTAAAAGGCAAAATGGGAACATCGATCTTGGGTGCAGCCATTATTGACGATATTTTGGGCATTATTGCATTGACAGTGATAACCAGTTTCACAGTTCCCGGAGTAGATATTATGGTGGTATTGCTGAAGATCTTATTGTTCTTTGTATTTATTGCAGTTTGCGGCTTTTTTGTATTTCGTCTGTTCCGCAAGTTGGAAATCGTATACGGAACGAAAAGAAGAGTGGCAATTTATGCTGTGGCATTTTGTTTGCTTCTGTCCTACATTTCAGAAGTTTATTTTGGAGTTGCAGATATTACAGGAACCTATTTTGCAGGTTTGATCCTTTGCAATGTTACAGAAACAAAATCCTACATTGCTTCTAAAATCAATATTACATCTTATATGTTTTTTACCCCAATATTTTTTGCAAGCATAGGGATTAAGACTGTTATTACAGGAATGTCCCAAGAATTGATATTATTTACGCTTGCCTTGTTGATTGTTGCCATATTGTCTAAAATTGTTGGATGTGGTCTTGGGGCAAAAATTTGTGGCTTTTCCAACATGGATTCCCTTGCCATTGGCGTTGGAATGATTTCTCGTGGTGAGGTTGCACTGATTGTAGCACAAAAGGGGGAACAGGCAGGACTTATTTCGCCAACGTTATTCCCTGCCATCGTGTTGGTGGTTATCGTTACTACTTTGATAACGCCTATTCTTTTGAAGGCAGTTGTTTATATGAAGGAGCAAAAACAGGTGGATGCTATTGTAGCAAGGTGATGAAAAAGACACATAAAAAGGAATTGCAAAAGCAGACTGGATAAAATCATAGAAAAAAGAAAGAAAGCTGGAATCCTTATAAACAAAGGTTTCTGGCTTTCTTTTTTATTAGGAGTTTATATGCTGTGTTTTTTTGAAGAGCACTATCCCAATTCCTCTTACAGAAATTAGTGAAAATGCTGCTTTCCTAAATTAAAATTTTTTTAGAATGCACCTTTTTGGGGATTTTGCTTGCCAAAAGGCAGAAATATGGTTATAATAAAACGGTTCATAATTTTGTAAACATTTCTTCACAATTTCGTAAAGGAGATGATTGTATGAAACGGCTGGTAGGTGTAGCCGTAACAGCACTGCTGTCTGTCAGTGTTTGTTTTACAGCCTTCGGGGCAGTTTCGACCAATGCTTCCCCTTGGGCAGTGCCTCATATGGAACAGGCATATTCTTTGCAATTGATTACAGCACCTTTGCTTCAGCAGGCACAGGATACCATGACAAGAGTAGAATTCAGTGAAATTGCGGTGGCTTTTTATGAAAAAGTAACAGGCACAACAGCGCCTATGCCGAAAGAAAATCCTTTTTCCGACTGCGATGAACCAGCAGCATTAAAAGCGTATGGGTTGGGCATCATTGCTGGTGTGGAACCTGGAACATTTGCGCCGGAAAATCCACTGACAAGAGAACAGATGGCAATCATGCTGGTGCGTACATTGGAAAAAGTTGGCGTTGATATGTCCCTGTATGCAAAGAAAAATCCATTTACAGATACCAAAAACATCAGCGCAACAACAGTATCTTATATTGATAAGGCTTATGGAGCCGGTTTGATCTCTGGCTATCAGAACGGAACATTTGCCCCCAAAAATACATTGAAAGTACAGGAAGCAGTCACTGCGTTTCTGAGTGCCTATACCTTTTATGAAGGCGTACAGAGTGGTACTTCTGTACCCAAAGGCGACGCGTTAATGGCAAAAACAGTTGCCATTAACGGTAAAGAGCTGACATTGGGACAGACAATTGAAGAAGTGCAGGCAACATTTGGCGCTCCCACACGAATTGACGAAACAGTCTATGGTTTGGATCGCTATATTTACGCAGGGGATGGATATTTCTGGGTAACATTTGAAAATGATGCTGCTGTGGAATTTTTCACACCATCCAGCAAGTTCCAGTATCAAGGAATTCAAGGTGGGACAGTGCTGAATGATGCATCTCATGTGGATAGCATCAGTAATGTGGATCATTGTGCAGTATTGAATGGGGAATATGCTTCTGCCAGAATTCCTCTGGATTATGAAAATCAGATTTGTGGATTGCTCTTGCAGACAAAGGAATTTGTATCAAAAGATGCCTTGACTGGTTCTTTGAGTGGTGCACAGAAAACTGACATTGAAAAAGAACTGCTGGAAATCATCAATATCCAGAGACAAGAAGCGGGGCTGGCAGCCTTAACGGAAAACGAAGGCTTAGACCAGACTGCATCTGCCCATAGTACAGAAATGGTCAAAGAAAAATATTTTGATTATAAAAGCAAAGACGGAAAGACACCCTTCCAGCGTATGATGGAAAACAATGTGCAGTTCCATACTGCTTCGGAAGTCATTGCAACCACACGCGGTGATGTGGTACAACTTTATACAGAATTGCTCCGTACTGCTGCGAAACACAACAGCATCATGGATAGCACCATGACACAGGCAGGTATTGGCGTTGCAAATGACGGCAAAGTCCTGTATCTGACCATTGATCTGTGTAACGGATAAAAAGCACTTTCAGTCAGAAGAAAAAGACCTCATTTTCCCAAAGCAACTTCCCCTTAAGAAAACATTGATTTTCCTTTTCTTGATTTCTTAAGGGAGATTGAGATGGCTGTCTTCATAAGAAAGCATAACAAATTAAATCTTCAAAAAATAAGAAAGCCAAAATCCTTTGTAATCATAAGGGTTTTGGCTTTCTTTGTTTTCTTATGAAGATGCCTCTAATGAGGTTTTTTTATTTGAAAATGAAAAGGCATTGCGATTCCATGGAAAGAAGTCACAATGCCTTTATTTATGTTGAAATATTACAGATTTTTGGGAGGTCTGGGACCTTCGAACTGGTAGTAGTCTGTTTTGATGCGACCATTGAACAGTTTCCGCTTCCGATCGGCTTTTCTGCCAAAGAGAGATTCAAAGTATTCCATGGAAGTGATAAGGTAAGTGGACCAAGTGGGGTTTTCTTTCATGATGCCACCCAAAGCACGGTACATGTTTTCCACTTCCTTCAATTCGCCGATACGTTCGCCATAAGGAGGGTTGGTAATCATGACGCCATATTTCCCGGGCAATACAATTTCCTGGCATGGTTTTACTTCAAAGGTGATGCAGTCATCCACGCCGGCTTTTTCCGCATTGGCTTTTGCCAGTTCAATGGCATCCGGGTCAATATCACTGCCGTAGATTTCGGGCATAACATCATAGTCGATTGCCTGATATGCTTCTACACGGGCTTTTTTCCACAGGTCTTTGCCAATGCGTTCCCATTCTTCAGAAGCAAATTTGCGATGGATACCGGGGGCAATGTTCCGGGCAATCATGGCAGCTTCGATGGGAATGGTGCCGGAACCGCAGAAAGGGTCCAGCAGAATGCGGTTTTTCCGCCAGTAGCTAAGCTGGATCATGGCAGAAGCCAGTGTTTCTTTCAAAGGCGCATCCAGTGCGTTTGCACGGTATCCGCGCATGTGCAGACCGGAACCGCTGGTATCAATGGCAAGGGTAACAACGTCTTTCAAAATGCCTACCTGAATGGTGTAGGAGGCACCTGTTTCATCGAACCAGTCCGTGTGATAAGTTTGTTTCAGCTTTTCTACAACGGCTTTTTTGACGATTGCCTGACAGTCAGATACGCTGAACAGGGTAGATTTTACAGATTTACCGACAACAGTAAATTTGCCGTCCTCAGGAATCCAGTCTGCCCAGGGCAGTGCTTTTGTCTGGTCGAAAAGCTCTGTAAAAGTAACTGCCTTGAATGTACCCATTTTTACCCAGACACGTCCTGCACAGCGCAGCCACATGTTGGCTTTCACGATATCGGCTTCTGTGCCAGTAAATTCTACTTTCCCGTCAGATGTTTTGATATTTTCAAATCCAAGAGCCTGACATTCCCGTTTCACAACGGCTTCCAGACCGAATGTAGTTGTTGCGATCAAATTGATAGACATAGTAATTCTCCGTTTCATATCTGATTGTATTCTTACCTTATTATGATAAAGCACAGCAAAGGGGTGTGTCAAGGGCGGCACTGCCGGCTTTTCCGGGAAAAATGGTATGAATGCAGGAAAAATTCTTGAATTTCCATGGAAAACAAGATATGATAGTACAGATAAAACTTGAGCGGAAATGAGGTAAGATATGTATAAATTATTAAAAACTTGCGGCAGAGCAAAACGAGGGGAATTCCATACTCCTCATGGTGTCATTCAAACACCGGTATTCATGAACGTAGGGACTATTGCAGCCATCAAAGGTGCCCTTTCCACAGAGGACTTGGAAAGAGTAAAATGTCAGGTGGAATTGTCCAATACTTATCATCTGCATGTGCGTCCTGGTGATGAGATCATCAAAAAACTAGGTGGTCTTCATAAATTTATGGTTTGGGACAAGCCCATTCTGACTGACTCCGGCGGATTTCAGGTGTTTTCCCTGACCACACTGCGGAAAATCACGGAAGAAGGCGTTTACTTCAGCTCCCATGTAGATGGCAGAAAAATCTTTATGGGTCCCGAAGAAAGCATGCGCATTCAGTCTAATCTGGGTTCTACCATTGCTATGGCATTCGATGAATGCATTGGTATTCCTGCGGAACGTACTTATGTAGAAAATTCCGTAGCCCGTACCACACGCTGGTTGGAACGCTGCAAAAAGGAAATGGCACGCTTGAACTCTCTGGATGATACCATCAATAAACAGCAGATGCTCTTTGGTATCAATCAGGGTGCAACTTATGAAGATATCCGTATTGAACATGCAAAGCGTATTGCAGAAATGGACTTGGACGGCTATGCTATCGGCGGTCTGGCAGTAGGGGAATCTCATGCAGAAATGTACCACATCATTGAAGAAGTGGTGCCTTATCTGCCTCAGAACAAACCTACCTATCTGATGGGTGTTGGCACACCGGAAAATATTCTGGAAGCGGTGGAACGTGGTGTGGACTTCTTTGACTGTGTCCTGCCTTCCAGAAACGGCAGACATGCACATGTTTATACCAATGCAGGCAAACTGAATCTGATGAATGCAAAATATGAGCTGGATGAAAGACCCATCGACGAAACATGTACTTGTCCTGCTTGCTCCAGATATTCCAGAGCCTATATTCGTCATTTGTTCAAAGCAAAAGAAATGCTGGCAATGCGTCTGTGCGTTCTGCATAATTTGCATTTCTTCAATACTATGATGGAAGAAATCCGTCAGGCAATGGACGAAGACCGTTTCCCTCAGTACAAAAAAGAAAAACTGGAAGGCTTTCGCAGAAACGGTATGTAAGAAGGCTTGACGTGTTTTCAAAACTCGGATATAATATTTTTACTGTGTTTTTCAGAATTTAACAACGTTAGGAGAGAAGGAAATGAACAGCTTAACAGCATTTTTGCTGGACGTCAGCACTACCGTTTCTTCCGGTAGCGGCGAAGCAGCAACACAGAGCACACAGCAGGCAAGCGGCGGCTTGTTTGGTAACATGAATGGCATCACACTGGTTATCTTCTACTGCGTAGCACTGGTAATTATTATGTATTTCCTGTCCTTCAGACCTACTCAGAAAAGAGAAAAGGCTCTGGCAGAACAGAGAAATGCGATTCAGATTGGTGACATGGTTGTAACAAATGCAGGGATGTACGGTAAAGTTGTTGACACAACTTACGACTGCTTCATCATCGAATTCGGTCTGAACAAAGGCGTGCGTGTTCCTGTTGCAAGAGGCGAAGTTTACGGCAAGAGAGAACCCAATATGACAAATGAAGCACCTCCTGAAGAAGAAAAGCCCAAGAAAAAAGGTCTTTTCAGAAGAGGCTAATGATTTTTTGAAAATCAAACTGGTAAAAATCAGCAGATGTGTTGCAAGAAAAAGCAATACATCTGCTTTTTTGTTTGTGTTATGACGACATATGTATTTTTGCAGAATGAATACAATATTCAATTTTTCAAAAATAATACATTTTTTTTGTATATAGTTTACAAAACGCGGGTATAGTCGGGTTATTTTATTGACAATAATGGATAGATATTGTAAACTGAAAACGGATATGTTGTCCATGTCATGGGCAATCATTCCTGTTTAGTCCAATTTTATAACAAGAAAGGGAGATCGACTATGAAGAAATTGCTTTCTCTGTTGCTGACTTCCGCTCTGACAGTTGCCATGTTGGCAGGCTGTGGTGGCGGCGGCGACACAACAACCACTGAAACAGCAGATACTGGTGACGGAAAAGTTTACAATGTCTGCAACCTGGTAAACGGTAACCTGGGTGACAAATCTTTCTTTGACTCTGCAGAAGCAGGTCTGAAAGAACTGCAGGATGCCGGCAGAATTACTTACACAACCATTGAAATGGGCGGTACAACAGAAGATGAAGCAAAATGGCAGGGTTATTTGGATGAAGTTTCTGCTTCCGGCGAATATGACCTGATCGTTGTTGGTACTTTCCAGATGCCTGAATATCTGAAAAACGTATCCGAAAAATATCCTGATCAGAAATACCTGATCTATGATGACACAACATACGAACTGCCTAACGTAGTAAATCTGAGCTATGCACAGAACGACCTGGGTTACATGGTAGGTGCTTATGCAGCAGCTATGACAACAGCTACAGACGTTGAAAAAATCAACGAAGATGCAGTTATCGGTTTTGTTGGCGGCGTAGACAGCCCCGTAATCAACGACTTCCTGTATGGTTACATTCTGGGTGCACAGTCTATAAATCCTGACATCAAAGTTGATACAAGATATATTGGTAACTACATCGATCCTGCAAAAGGCAAAGAACTTGCAGAATCCATGATCAACGACAACAACTGTGATATCATCTGGGGTGTAGCTGGTAACGCTGGTAACGGCGCTGCAGAAGCATGTCTGGAAACAGGTAAAGCATATTTCATCGGCGTTGACTCTGACCAGGAATCCACATTCTCCGCTGAAATGGCTGCTATCACTCTGACATCCGGTCTGAAAAACATCGGCGACTCTCTGGTATGGTTCTTCGATGAATGGGATGCAGGCAACGAATACTGGGGTCAGCATATCCTGATCGGTATCAATGAAGGCGGCGTTGGTCTGGTAACAGACAAGAACTATGACAAGATTTCTCCTGACAGCGTAAAAGAAACAGTTGATGCAACTGTTGCAGCTGTTACAAATGGCGAAGTTGAAGTTCCTACCGCTATCGGCGATACAACAAACGCAGTTGTAGAACTGAGAGAATCTGTAAGACCTTAATTTCATACGAAACCATAAGTTCGCTGAAAATAATCAAAAACTAAGGGGGCTGAACAGCCCCCTTTTTTTTCATAGTACCTCTGCAGATTGAAAAAATCTTTTAGTTGCCCAGTGCAGAAAAGACTTTTTGAAGATGCAGAATCTTTGCCAATGATGCAGACGATATAGAAGGAGGGGACCCGATTATGGCTGACAATGAATACGTTGTGCAAATGAAGGGAATTACCAAGGTTTATCCCAATGGTATTGCTGCCAATCAGGGTGTTGATTTTAACGTCAAACGAGGAGAAATTCATGCTCTGATGGGCGAAAATGGTGCGGGTAAATCCACACTGATGAAAATGCTGTTCGGTTTGGAACAGCCCACAGAAGGTGAAATTTATGTAAATGGAGAAAAAGTTTCTCTCACATCACCTACTGTAGCGATTTCCAAAGGAATCGGTATGGTACATCAGCACTTTATGCTGGTACCCAATCTGACCGTAGCGGAAAATATGGTCCTGGGCATGGAACCGAAACATAAGGGTATGTTTATGGACTATAAGAAAGCTGTTGAGATTACGGAAGAATATGCGAAAAAGTATAATCTGCATGTAGATCCCAATGCGAAAGTCAGAGATATCCCTGTAGGGATGAAACAGAAAGTAGAAATTTTGAAAGCACTGGTACGTGGTGCGAAAATCCTGATCCTGGACGAACCCACAGCGGTATTGACTACACAGGAAACAGAAGAACTGTTCAAAGAACTGATTCACTTAAAAGAACAGGGTTACACCATGATCTTTATTTCTCATAAGCTCCATGAAATCAAGCAGATCACAGACCGCTTGACTATCATGCGCAGCGGGAAATCCATGGGTGTTTACCAGACAGCGGATATTTCCAAAGAAGAAATTTCTCGACTGATGGTTGGTCGTGATGTTATCCTGACAGTGGAAAAAGATCAGGCACAGCCCACAGACGTGGTACTTCGTGTACGTGATTTGGAATATACCAATGAATGGAATAAGAAAATGCTCAATAAGCTTTCCTTTGACGTGCGCAAAGGCGAAATTCTGGGGATTGCCGGCGTAGAAGGCAATGGTCAGAGAGAACTGGTAGATATGCTGTTCAATCTGAATACTCCTGATAGCGGTACTGCTACCGTAAACGGTCAGAGCGTCATTGGTCAGCCTCAGCGCAAGATTCGTGATCTGGGCGTTTCCCTGATTCCAGAAGACCGTATGACATTCGGTATGGCTGGAACAGCAACCATTGAAGAAAACCTTATGAGTGACCGTTCTGCTGATAACAAATACAACAATGGTCCTTTGTTCAACATGAAGAAAATGCATGAGGACAGTGACCAGCTCATCAAAGACTATAAAGTCCTTTGTAAGAGCAGAAATCAGCAGGTAGGCATGCTTTCCGGTGGTAATATTCAGAAAGTTGTCGTAGCAAGAGAATTCTCCGCAGACCCTATTTTGATCATTGCCGACCAGCCTACACGAGGCATTGACGTCGGCGCTACAGAATTCATTCGGAAAAAACTGGTAGAACTGAGCCGTGCAGGCGCAGCTGTTTTGCTGGTATCTGCCGACCTGAATGAAGTTATGGAATTGTCTGATAGCTTGATCATTATGTACAATGGCGGCATCGCAGCATATTTTGAAGATACAACATCTCTGACTGACGCAGTCATGGGTGAATATATGCTGGGCTTGAAACAGCAGAGCGATGAAGAAGTAAGGAGGGTTCAGCATGGGGAATAAACAAAAGCTGAAGTTTGAATTCATGCGCGGCTTTGTGGCCATTGCCATTGCCATTGCCGTAGCATTCATATTTATTTTCATTTGTGCGGATGATCCGGCAAAAGCGCTGAACTGTTTGCTGATTCGTCCTATCATCAGCAATGGCGCATTGAACGTTTCATCTATTTTAACAATTTTGGGACGCATGACACCCATTATCTTTACTGGTCTGGCGGTTTGCGTTATGTTCTCTGCAAACCAGTTCAACCTTGCAGGTGAAGGTACTGTAATGGCAGGTGGTTTCGTAGCAGCTCTGCTGGCAATTTATGTACCTATGGCAGCTGGTCTGCATCCAGTAGTATGTATCCTGGTTGGCGCTGTTGTAGGCGGTCTGCTGATGCTGATCCCTGCTATCGCGAAAGTGAAACTGAATGCCAGTGAAATGGTTTGCTCCCTGATGCTGAACTACGTTGTGTTGTATGTTATCATGCACTTCCTGAGCAACGTATTTGCAGACAGAAGCCAGGGCTCTACACAGACATATCCTTTCCTGGAAACAGCGAAGGTTGCAAAAATGGTACCCGGTACCGAACTGACATGGGGCTTTGTCATTGCGATCATTGCAACAATCCTGGTAGGTTTCTTCATGTATCGTACACGTTGGGGCTACACCATCCGTATGATCGGTATCAATGAATCTTTCTCCAAATACTCCGGTATGAGAGTTGGTGGCGTAATTGTCCTTTCTCAGGTAATCGGCGGCGTACTGAGTGGTATGGGCGGTGCCATCGAAGTATTGGGCAGATACAACACATTCCTGTGGAAAGATCTGCCTGGCTATGGTTGGACAGGTATCACCGTTGCTATTCTGGCAAAGAACAATCCTTTGGCAATTCCTTTTGCAGCATTGTTCATTGCATATCTGAACCGTGGTTGTGAATTGATGTCTATTTATGCAAGCGTACCTGCGGAAATGATCGATATTATCCAGGCAGTTATCTTCCTGTTCTTCGCGGCTGAACAGTTCATGTCCAAGACAAGACAGAAGATGGTTGTTAAGGAAACAAAAGAAGAACTTGCAAAAAAACAGCAGGAAGCAGCAGTGGAAGGGGGTAACGCATAATGTTGGAACAGATTTTTAGCATGATTTTCACAACAAGCTTTGGTTACTCTATTATCCGTATCACATCTCCCATTCTGTTTGCAGCTCTTGCAGCGGTCGTAGCAGAAAAAGCTGGCGTTACTAATATCGGTTTGGAAGGTATTATGATGATCTCCGCACTGTTTGGTGTATTGTTCGCTTACTGGACAAGCTATTGGTGGGTAGGCGTCATTGGTGCAGTTGTGGTAGGTATCATTCTGGCATTGATTATCGGTATCTTTGCTTTGAAATTAAAAACAGATATCATCCTTGCCGGGATCGCCATTAACTTGGTTGGTTCAGGCGGTACCATTTTCTTGCTGTACCTGTTCACAGGTCTGAAAGGGAACACAGCCAGCCTGACAACACCTGGTATGCTGACACCTAAGATTAATATTCCTATTTTGGAAAGCATCCCTGTTTTGGGACCTATTTTCTCTGGTCATTCCATTTTGACTTATGTGGCATTCATTCTGGTTTTCCTGGTTTGGGTGCTGCTGTATAAAACAGCTATTGGTCTGCAGATTCGTGCTGTAGGTGAAAACTCCAATGCGGCAGACAGCGTTGGTATCAGTGTATTGAAAATCCAGTATATCGCACTGGGTATCTCCGGTGCTCTGTCTGGTCTGGGCGGCGCTTATATGTCCATGTACTACTCTCAGAGCTGGAATACCGGTATCGTTGCTGGTCGTGGTTTCATCGCTCTGGCTGCACAGGCTATGGGACAAGGGGAACCTCTTGGCACCATGTTTGCATCCCTGTTCTTCGGTTTTGCCAGCGCTCTTGGCAATAAGATGGAAGGTATGCAGGGCTTCTCTTCCTTCCTGGTATCCGCAATTCCTTATGTGGCAACCATTATCGGTTTGATCTTGTATGCGGCAACACAGGTAAGACGTGTAAAACGTGTGAAAAATAACGGAAAAAAGAAAAACGCAGAAGCAAAATAATTTGAAATGACATTGTTTCTGGAAAAAGTCGGAACGTTTTACGCTCCGGCTTTTTCAAAAGAAAAAAATATATGTGGAGGAAAAATTATGAAAAGAATTCCCATTATTCTGGATGGAGATCCGGGACATGATGACGCAATTGCATGGGTTCTCGCAAAAGGCAGCCCTATGCTGGATATCCGTGGTGTTACATCTGTATGCGGCAATCAGACCATCGAAAAAACAACATATAATGCACAGCGTATCTGTACATTGATTGATTTACATGTACCTACTGCTATGGGACGGCTTAGACCACTGATTTCTGATCCCATTATCGCACCTACTGTGCATGGGGAAAGCGGTCTGGATGGTCCAGCATTGCCGGAACCCGATTTTGAACTGGAAGATATGGATGCAGTAACACTGATGGCAAAACTGATTCAGGAAAGTGATGAACCGATTACACTGGTTCCCACTGGTCCTTTGACAAACGTTGCTGCATTGCTGATGGCATATCCTGAACTGAAAGAAAAGATTGCTAGAATTTCCCTTATGGGCGGAGGCGTGCAGTATGGTAACTGGACACCTGCGGCAGAATTTAATATTCTGGTTGACCCGGAAGCGGCAGCCGTTGTCTTTGAATCCGGTATTCCTATTATCATGGCAGGTCTGGATGTTACAGAAAAAGCAATGATCTTCCCGGAAGACTTTGAACGGATTCGTGCCCTTGGCAACCATGTAGCTGTTATCGTAGCAGATTGGCTGGAATTTTTCTATCAGTTCCATAGAAGCCTTGGCTACGAAGGTGCGCCCGTACATGATGCCGTTGCAGTGGCAGCACTTCTGCGTCCCGAAATCATGGAATCTCAGGATCTGTATGTGCAGGTAGAAACTGCCGGAGATTTCTGTAAAGGTGCTACAGTGGCAGACTTTAACGGCGCTCTTGGCAAAGCACCTAACGCAAAAGTGTTGATGGGTATTGACCGTCAGGCTTTTGTAGACTTGTTGGCAGAAGCAATTGCAACTTATGGGGAGGGAAAAGCATGAATCGGATACCTGTAATCATTGACTGTGATCCCGGTGTGGACGATACCGCGGCACTGCTGCTGGCGTGCCAGATGCCGGAATTGGATATTCGCGCGGTAACAACTGTAGCGGGAAATGTTGGACTGGATAAAACAACAGCCAACGCAAAACGTGTACGTCGTGTGATTGGTGCGGATTTCCCCATTTACCGCGGCGCAGATAAGCCTATGTTCCGTGAACTGCATACAGCAGCAGAATTCCATGGTGCAGATGGTTTTGGCGGTGTAGAACTTCCCATTCCTGACGATGTTTTGCCGGAAGAAAAAGCATGGGATGCTATTTATCGTATCGCCAAAGAATTGAATGGGGAACTGGTGCTCATTGCCGTTGGTCCTATGACAAATGTGGGCATTGCTCTGGCAAAATATAAAGAATTGCCTAAGCTCATCAAAAAGATTGTTATCATGGGCGGTGCTGCCATTGGCGGCAATGTGACTCCTGCGGCAGAATTCAACATTTATGTTGACCCAGAAGCAGCAGATATGATGTTCTGCAGTGGTATTCCTGTACATATGTGTGGGCTGGATGTGACGATGAAAGCTTATGCAACCAAGGATGAGCTGGAAGAGATTGCGGCATTTGGCACACCTCAGGCAAAGCTGTTCCATGATGTCCTGCAGAAAGGTCTGGAAAAATATATCGGTTGGGGCAGAGCAGGTGTTGCGCTCCACGATCCCGCAGCAGTGCTTTATACCGTTTATCCCGAAATGTTCACAGCAGAAGAAGCTGGCGTACGTGTGGAAACAAAGGGTCCTTTGACTGTTGGCAAAACAGTGACAGACCTTTACAGCGATAAACAGTTTGACGATCATAATGCTTTTGTGGTAACAAATGTAGACAGAGAAGCTTTTATCGGAAAAATCAAAGAACTGATCAAAAAATATTGAGATGGAGCGGTCTTCTGTATGGAAGGCCGCTTTTTGCATCGATAGGAGGAGATTTCTATGAAAAAAATTGGGTTTATTGGTATTGGTGTTATGGGATGTGCCATGGCATCTAATTTGATGAAAAAAGGGTATGAATTGACCGTTTATACAAGAACGAAACAGAAAGCGGAAGTCCTGCTGGAAAAAGGCGCAAAATGGTGTGATACAGCAGCGGACTGCGCCAAAGGGCAGGATGCAGTGATTACTATGGTTGGATTTCCCAATGATGTGGAAGAAGTTTATTTTGGCGAAAGCGGAATTTTTTCTGCAGCGGAAGAAGGGACTTATCTCATCGATATGACAACAACCAGCCCCAAACTGTCTGTGAAGATTTACAACGCAGCAAAGGAAAGAAAAATGCACGCATTGGATGCGCCTGTCAGCGGCGGCGATACTGGTGCAAAAAATGGTACTTTGTCCATTATGGTTGGCGGCGATCGGGAAGCCTTTGATGCATGCCACGACATTTTTGCCGCTATGGGCACAAACATCATTTATGAAGGCCCTGCCGGATGTGGTCAACATACAAAAATGGCAAACCAGATTGCGTTGGGTGGCGCCATTTCCGGTGTATGCGAAGCGCTGGCTTATGCGAAAGCAGTTGGCTTAGATCAGCAGACCATGCTGGACAGCATTTCCGCAGGTGCAGCCGGCAGCTGGCAGATGACCAATATGGCACCACGGATTTTAAAAGGTGACGATGCACCTGGATTTTACATCAAGCATTACATCAAAGATATGCGCATTGCAGTAGAAGAAAGTCAGGAAGTACATCTGGATTTGAAAATGCTGAATTCTGTTTTGGAAATGTATGAAAAATTGGCAGAATCCGGCATGGCAAATCTTGGTACTCAGGCATTGTATCATTACTACGGAGAAGAAAAGTAAGATTTTTGTCAGGGATTGTTTGCTTTTTTTGAAAAGAAAGATATGTTATAATCAAATTAGAAAATGATTGCCATTGGCATTTGAAAATGTGACAGAATTCGATAGGGGGGAATTCTATGGATACGAGCTCAATCTTTGGTTTCATCGTAGCACTTTATGCGTCTTTGACAACCTGTGCTGTTCCGCCATCAGATTTGCCTGCACAGCAGCAGGAACAGACAGCAATTGTGGCAGAACAGGAAACGCAGGAGCCGGCAGAACCGGAAGTGCAGCCCATTTATGATCCTGTTGCAACACCAAAACAGCCCACAGTAAATGCGGCAAATGTAGGTTACAATGACAAAAAATCCTGGTGGTTCCGCAGAAATGCTGACCATTTGCCGCCTTCTGCACAGGATGAAATTGCCATTGGGAATTATGATGCTTATTACCTGGGAGATACCCAGCATAAAGTTATTTATCTGACTTTTGATGAAGGATACGAAAATGGGTATACTTCTAAAATTCTGGACATTCTGAAAGCCAATGATGTGAAAGCGGCATTTTTTGTTACAAAAAGCTATATGGAAGACCAGCCTGAATTGGTGAAACGAATGGTCGCAGAAGGGCATATTGTGGGAAACCATTCTGTGTCCCATCCCAATATGTCCGACTTGAGCAATGAACAAATTTTGGCAGAGCTCAATGGATGTGCAGCGTATTATAAAGAATTGACAGGTCAGGAAATGCCCAAGTATTTCCGTCCGCCAGAAGGTGTTTACAGCATCCGTTCTCTGGAACAGACAAAGGCAGCAGGATATAAAACCATTTTTTGGAGCTTTGCCTACAATGACTGGGACCCTGCCAATCAGCCGGGCACACAGGCAGCCTATGATATGGTTATGAACAATTATCATAATGGTAGCATTATGCTGCTCCATGCGGTTTCTCAATCCAATACGGAAGCGTTGGATCAGATTTTGAAAGACCTGAAGGCAAAGGGGTATGTATTCCAGACATTGGATCAGCTTCCCCCTGCTACATCCATCGGTCAGTGATGTTTTGATGTAATAGAATTCGTTATAAGAAAATAAATAAAGCTGGAATCCTTTTTGAGGATTCCAGCTTTATTTATTGGTGAATCCAATCATAACCACGCCTAAAAGACGTGGTTTGCACTAGCCCTATAAGGGCTTATTAAGAGCCAGCGCCTAAATGACGCTGGCTTTCACTTCGTTCAAGCCTTGGTGGTATGATTATCTGCTACCCTTAAAAGGGTCTTCATACTCTTTTGTATTCAACTTATCTTCAATTTGATCTTGTTTTTCCTGTTCTCTGATATATTTTTGAATCGTTGCTGTATTTAAACCGACTGTACTTACATAATATCCTGTTGCCCAGAAATTCCTATTTCCGAATTTATACTTCAGATTTGCATG
>NZ_FRAH01000003.1 GCF_900142265.1 Anaerotignum lactatifermentans DSM 14214
AACTAACATGTGTATATGATTTGAACAACACTCCGCCTCTACAATATTTACACCTTTCCTTTCACATAATTCTCTTAATATCCTCCCAATATCTGCTTTTAACTTTTTATAAATCACCTGTCTGCGATATTTAGGTGCAAAAACAATATGATATTTGCATCTCCATTTGGAATGTGATAAACTTCTTATGTCATTCATTGACAAAACCTCCTGCTTCTATAATTTTGGTTGCCAGACCATTTTCATTATAACGCAGGAGGTTTCTTTCTTATACTAAAGTATTTTTACCTACCCCCAGTTGAACTGGGGGTTTTGTCATACCTGTTCGGCGTACAATAAAAACAGAGCCTGTGTTTCCACAAACTCTGCTCCGTTCTTTTCGCCCCTCGTCAAAGGCTTGAATGAAATGAGCCTTTGACGAAATTATTTATGATAAGGTTCTTTCCGGTTAATCCGCTCTGCCCGATAAATCTGTTCCAGCAAAATCACCCGCATCATCTGATGGGGAAATGTCATAGCAGAAAAACTCAAAGCAAAGTCTGCCCGTTTCATGACCTCTTTAGACAATCCCAGAGAACCGCCGATAACAAAAGCCATATGGCTGACACCGCCAACGGCTTTCTTTGCCATAAAGTCTGCCAGACCTTCAGAAGTCAATCCTTTTCCCTCAATGGCAAGGGCTACCACAAAAGCGTCGTCCTTGATGGCTTTCAGAATGCGCTCCCCTTCTTTTTTCTTCACTTCTTCTTCCTGTGCCGGACTCATGGTTTCCGGCGCTTTCTCGTCGGGCAGTTCCACGATTTCCAGTTTATGATACCGGCTCAAACGCTTGCTGTATTCCGCGATGGCGTCCTGCCAGTATTTTTCTTTCAGCTTGCCCACGCAAACAATGGTAATCCGCATGGCTTCTCCCTCCTCAAATGGTGACTTTTGCCCCGTTGGAATTTCTGGCAGCCATATCCATTTTCAATGCGCCGCCCAGTTTGATGCGGTTTTGCTCCAGAATTTCCGCCACCGTTTCATAAGCAAGGTAGGGGCTGTTATTTTCTTCGCTCAAATGTCCCAGAAAAATATGTTTCATTTTGCCGCTCATGATTTCTGCGAGAAGTGCGCCTGCGGTACGGTTGGACAGATGCCCTCTTTCCCCCAGAATACGCTGTTTCAGATTCCAGGGATACCGCCCTTTTTTCACCATTTCCTCATCATGGTTGGATTCCAGAAGCAAAATATCGCTGTCGGTAATATTCTCCCGAATGGTATCTGTCACATGTCCAATGTCTGTAGCCACAGTGATTTTCTTTTCTCCCGCAAAAACGCTGTAGCCCACTGGTGCTGCCGCGTCATGGGGAATGGCAAAGGGTTTCACACACAGGTCATTGATGACGCAAGGCTCCCCTTCGTATACAAAACGCTTATTGCGTGGGGCAATCTTGCCCAGACTGCCTTCCATGGCGTCCCACGTTTCCATAGTTGCATAGATAGGCACGTCAAACTTTCTAGAAAATACCCCTGCTCCCTTCACATGGTCGATATGCTCATGAGTGATGAACAGAGCATCAATCTGGTCACCGGTAAGGGACAGTTTTTCCAATCCTTCCAGTATCCGTTTGCCGCTGACGCCTGCATCAATGAGAATTTTCGTATGTTCTGTGCCCATAAAGATGCTGTTGCCGCTGCTGCCGCTGGCAATGGTACAAAAATCCAAGGGATTCCCCTCCTTTCCAAAATATTCCATAAAAACAGCCGCAAAAGTTCCGCCTTCCGCTCCCTCTTACGGCTGTCAAAAAATTTCTTATGCTTTCACACGGGTGATATTTGCGCCCAGTGCATTGAATTTATGTTCGACTTCTTCATAACCTCTGTCGATGTACTTCACGCCGTCAATGACGCTTTCGCCTTCTGCTGCCAGTGCTGCCAGAATCATGGCTGCCCCTGCACGCAAGTCTGTGGCTGTCACATTTGCCCCATGGAAACGGGGAATGCCGTCAATGCGGGCAACTCTGCCGTCGATCTGCACCTGTGCGCCCATCTTCCGCAGTTCGTCGATGTACTGATAACGGTTGTCCCATACGTTTTCTGTAATAACGCTCTGTCCCTGACAAACACTCAGCAGTGCCGCAATCTGGGGCTGCAGGTCTGTGGGGAAACCGGGATAACTCATGGTCTTGACATTTGCGCAGTGCAAAGGTCTGTTTGCTGTGATACGGATGGAATCGTCATGTTCCTCAATGGTCACGTTCATTTCATCCAGCTTTGCTGTCAGAGAATCCATGTGCTTGGGAATGATGTTCTTCACCAGCACATCGCCACCGGTAATGGCTGCTGCGATCATGTATGTTCCTGCCTCAATCTGGTCAGGAATAATGGTATACTGTGCGCCGTGGAGTTTTTCCACACCTTTGATACGGATCACATCTGTACCAGCGCCTTTGATATTGGCCCCCATCATGTTCAGATAGTTTGCGGTATCTACAACATGTGGTTCTTTTGCCGCGTTTTCAATGGTTGTCACGCCTTCTGCCATAGATGCAGCCAGCATGATATTGATGGTAGCGCCTACACTTACCTGGTCCATGTAAATGGATGTGCCCACCAGTCTGTCTGCGTAAGCACGAACCATGCCGTTGCCTTCTTCCACTGTTGCACCCAGGGCACGGAAGCCTTTCAGATGCAGGTCAATGGGTCTGACACCAAAGTTGCAGCCGCCGGGCAATGCAACTTCCGCTTTTTTGTATCTGGCAAGCATCGCTCCCAGGAAATAATAAGAAGCTCTGATCTTCTGTACTTCTTCAAAAGTGGCACAATGGGCTGTTCCCTTATCACAGTCGATTTTCAATGTATGCCCATTATCCAAATAGGTGCATGTGCCACCCAGTTTTTCGATGGTGTGACAGAGATTGTTCACATCCTCAATGCGGGGCAGGTTTTCCAATACACTGACGCCCTCTGCCATGATAGCTGCGGGAATCACTGCAACAGCCGCGTTTTTGGCACCGCTGATGTTGACTTCCCCTACAAGACGTTTACGTCCCTGTACAATCAATTTATCCATAAACAACATTCATCCTTCCAAATCATTCGCCAAAGGACTTTCTAAATTTCGCCCTAACATTCAGATTATATCACGAAACACCCCTACTGCAAAGCTTTTTTTGCTTTGTTTCGGGCTTTTGCGCCTTTAAAATCCTTTGTCCGCCCAAAAAGGACAAATTCATTCCACATAAATCATTCTCTTAGTCATGCCGCCGTCTACCACCAGATTGATGCCGTTGATAAAATCACTTTCTGCTGCTGCCAAAAACAGACATGCCCGCAGAATGTCGGCAGGTTTCCCCACCCGTCCCGAAGGATGCTGTTTATGGTCTGCTTCCGTCAAAGCGTCATAATCTCCCGTTTCAATCCAGCCGGGGCTGATGGCGTTCACTGTCACCGCCGTATCCGACAAAGATACGCAGAGGCTGTTGGTAAGAGAAACCACGCCGCCTTTGGATGCGCCGTAAGCCTCCCATCCCGCTTCGTTCTGATGCCATCTGGTAGATACGATGTTGATGATTCTGCCGTATTCCGCGCTTTCATTGGCACGAAGGAAATTTTGACAGCACAAAAAAGTCCCCCGCAGGTTCGTATGAATCACGTTGTCGAATTCCGCTGCTGTCAATTCCCATGGGGATTTCTGCAAATGACTGATGGCGCCGCAGTTCACCAGCACATCAATGACGCCGTACTTCTGCCGCGCATGTTCAAAAAACTGTTTTATGTCTGTTTCCTGCCGTAAATCCATGGGCAGGTATACGATGTTTTCTCTTGTAAAATCTGCTGTTTCGGGCAAATCCGTGGCAATGACAAAATACCCTGCCGCCGCAAAGCCTTCCGCCAGCGCATGTCCGATGCCGCCTGTGGCTCCCGTAATAACTGCCTGCTTCATGGGAACCCCCTCCTCTCTATTTGGTTTCATTATACAACAAAAGAAAGGCGGCAAAAAGGCAAAATTCTGCCAAAGTGTCTTGGCAAAAATTACACGACAAAAATGCCCGACTTTTCAGAAGCCGAGCATTTGAAAAAATTTATTTTTGTTTTGGATGCCAGATAGCTTTTTCCAGTTCCACCAGAGGCAAAGGTGCCAGTGCAAGGGCTGCTGTCAACAGCCACTGTTCCCCATTCAGGGGCACCACCTGGAAAACACCAGCCAGCGGCGGCATCATAATCACAACGCACTGCAAGGTTGCCCCAACCACAAATGCCATAAGAAGCCACTTATTGGAACAGAAAGGCAGTTTCCCTAAAGAGCCTTCTCCCCGCATATTGAAGGCATGCACCAACTGAGAAAGAGAAAGTACCGCAAAAGCCATGGTACGCCCTACGGCATAGCCATTCTCCTGATCGAAATACACATGCCCAATGCCGAAAGCCAGCAACGCCAAAACGCCAATCATAACCCCTTCTAGCAGGATTCTGCCGCCAAGTCCATCCCCAAACAAACTGCCCGTATTTTTCCGCGGCGGGCGTTCCATGATGTTTTCCTCTGCTGGCTCCATGCCAAGGGCAATGGCAGGCAAGGAGTCCGTCACCAGATTCACCCACAAAAGCTGGATTGGCAAAAGAGGTGCTGCCCAGCCCAAGAGCATTGCCACAAAGATCGTCAAAATCTCCCCGATATTGCTGGAAAGGAGGAAATGGACAGCTTTGCGGATATTGTCGTAAATGCCACGTCCTTCCCGTACCGCTTCCACAATGGTGGCAAAGTTATCGTCTGTCAAAATCAGGTCTGACGCCCCTTTTGCCACTTCCGTGCCGCTTTTGCCCATAGCACAGCCGATGTCTGCCGTTTTCAGAGCCGGTGCATCGTTGACGCCGTCCCCTGTCATGGCAACTACATTTCCTCTTTTCTGAAATGCTTGCACAATGCGAACTTTATGTTCCGGTGCCACTCTGGCAAATACCGTGCAGGTTTCCGCCGCCGTTTCCAGTTCTTTGTCGCTCATTTTGTCTAGTTCCGCCCCTGTGACAGCGCAGTCTCCTTTCTGGTAGATGCCCAATTCCCGACCGATGGCTTCTGCCGTCAGCACATGGTCCCCTGTAATCATGACAGGACGGATGCCTGCCTGTCTGCAAAGATGTACCGCCTCTTTCACTTCCGGTCTGGGCGGGTCTACCATACCTGCCATGCCCGCAAAAACCAGATTCCGCTCCAAGGCTTCTTCTGTCAAAGGTGGTTTTTCCGACCACTGGCGAAACGCCACTGCTACCACTCTAAGTGCCTGTGCCGCCATTTCCCCGTTAACCATCCGTGCCATGCTTTTTCGCCTATCGTCAAAGGGAACCTGTCCACTGCCCTCCATGCAGAAGGCACATTTTTCCAGTAAAATATCCGGCGCACCTTTTGTGACAGAAATCCAGCCATCCTCTGTTTTGTGGAGGGTGGTCATGCGCTTTCTTGCCGAAGAAAAAGGAATTTCTCCCACCCTTGGCATGTCCCGCCGGAGGGCGGCAAAGTCGATACCCGTGCTTTGTGCGTATTCCCCAAGGGCTTTTTCCGTCGGTTCTCCCTGCAAATTCCCATCTGACACATTGCAGTCATTGCAGAGGGCAAAAAGATTTGCAACCGTTTCACGCAAGTCCACATTCTTCGGTTCTCTATGGCTGTAATCTGTCCATGTGGTGACCTGCATACGATTTTGTGTTAATGTGCCTGTTTTGTCAGAACAAATGACTTGTGCACCGCCCAATGTTTCCACTGCCGACAGCCGCCGGACAATGGTATGTTTTTCCGACATACGGGATGTGCCCATAGCCAATACGATGGTCACAATGGCAGGCAGCCCTTCGGGAATGGCTGCCACCGCCAGGCTCACTGCCGTCATAAACATGGAAAAAGGCGGTTTCTCCTGCAAAATCCCCATGCAGAAAATGAGGGCGCAAATTGCCAATGCACCAATACCCAACTGTTTTCCTGTCTGTTCCAGTTTCTTCTGCAAAGGCGTCATGCTGTCAGATGTATGGGAAAGCATAGCGGCAATGCGCCCCATTTCCGTATCCATGCCCGTTGCTGTCACCAGCACTTTTCCTTTGCCATAAACCACATAACCTCCAGCGAGGACCATATTCTTCCGGTCACCTGTTGCCGTTTCTTCAGGCAAGCCGCCTACTGATGTTTTTTCTACAGGCAGCGCTTCCCCTGTCAGGGCGCTTTCTTCTGTTTTCAGACTGCGGCTTTCCACCACACGTCCATCAGCACAAACAGCGTCCCCTGTTTCCAGCAGCAGCAAATCCCCCGGCACCACTTCCGCCGCCGGAATTTCCCGCACAATGCCGTCCCGAATGACACGGGCATGGGGTGCTGCCATTTTCTTCAGGGCTTCCAGTGCCTTTTCCGCTTTGCTTTCCTGAAAAAGCCCCAGTACGGCGTTGAGCACCACGATGCCCAGAATCATCACCGCATCCAGCACATCATTTTCTCCGCTCAACCTAGAAATGACCACAGACACCACTGCCGCTCCCAGCAGCAGCAATATCATAAAGTCATCAAACTGTGCCAGGAACCGCCAGAACAGACTTTTTTTGCCGTCCGTTTCCGCCAGCTCATTCCGACCTTTTTGCGCCAGCCGCTCCGCCGCCATTTGGGAAGTCAATCCCTGTTTCTCGTCTGTTTCCAGACGACGTGCCGCTTCTTTCGTTTCCATTTGCCACCAATTCATATCCTCACCCGTTTCTCTCGTTGTCTTTGGTTGTCCTGCTTTTCCATTCTATGCGCCTATGACCAAAAACATGACTGCGGCATATCATAGCCACAGGAGGTGTTTCCCATGATTCTTTCCTTTCTGCTGGCACTTTCTCTCAGTCTGGACGCACTAGGCGCAGGTATGGCATGTGGACTGAGGCGAATTTCCCTGCCTGTTTTCTCCCGCATCGTTTTGGGGCTGGAAACGGCTGGGCTATTGTTTCTTTTTCTCAAAGCAGGTACCTTTCTGGCTGCCTGTCTGCCGCCCCACTGGGCAGAGCGAGGGGCAGCGTTATTTCTGGTGGGCTTTGGTCTATTTCTCTTGTTTCAAGGATGCCGCAAACAGACAGACAGCCCCTCTCCCCTGAAATTTCTGCGCAGCCCTTCCCAATGTGACACCGACGGTTCCGCAGTGCTGGAAGCAGGCGAAGCTTTGCTGTTAGGGCTGGTGCTTTCTGCAGATGCCTGCGGTGTTGGGCTTAGTGCCGCTGCGGCAGGTTTTTCCGTATATTGGCTGCCTTTTTTCGCTGCTCTTTTACAGACATTTTTCCTTTCCGTGGGCGCAGGGGCAGGAAAACGGCTTATGGAAGCGGCACCCATGGCGGAAAACCGCTATACCCTTTTGTCCGGCGGCATTTTCCTTGCCATGGGGCTGCTGCGGCTGTTCTGGTAGTCAGACATTTGTTCTTTTCATTTTGGAAGAAATATGCTATGATGGAAAAAAGCGTAAGGACGGCAAACAGGAGGCGATGACATGTTCACATCTTTCAACAGCGTGGAACTGATCACAGTTTCTTCACTGGAAGAACAGACCAAGCTGCGGAATCTGCTGACCCAAGGGGGCGTGGAACATATGGTGTCAGTGAAAGATCCCCATCAGACCAGCGGTTTTTTTCCTGTGCCTGATCCCGAAACCATGATGACACAGCTCATGGCTTATACTTTTTATGTGCATAAAAAACAATTGCAGCAGGCAATTTCTCTGCTGGAACAGGAGGGGTTTGTATGATTAACGTATTCAACAGAAAAGAAGTCTGCATCACTTACGACATGGCAGAACAGGCACGTGTAAGAGATATTTTGAAACAAAACAACATTGAGTATGATCTGGACACCAAGCGCATTGAATCTCCGTTGGGTGGACAAAGCCTCATCAGCTCATCCACTTCCCCTCTGGGCGCTCAGGTCAGTGTCAACAGCGACATGAGCAATCGCTGTCTGGAACACAAAGTATATGTCAAAAAATCTGATTACGAACTGGCAAAAAAACTCATTGAAAAGTAAGCATATAAATGCCGGATGTTCCTTTTGGAATATCCGGCATCTTTTATATATAACAGAAAAGCCGAAAATCTCTGCATCAACAGAAATTTTCGGCTCTTTTTTTATTTTCTCAAACAGACTGTGACAGATTAACCGTGGAACAGCTTTTTGGTCTGATAAATGGGTTCACAGGTCAGGTTCACACCCAGTTTCTGGAACACATTTTCATCTACCGCGGAAAGGATAACGGAAGAATGGACTTCGCAGCATTTCAGTTTTTCCAGCTGCTGCATCGCCAGTTCCGCTTTTTCGTCTGTTGCAGCACAGATACACAAAGCAATAAGGATTTCGTCTGTGTGCAGTCTGGGGTTATGGTTGCCCAGATGGGACACTTTCAAATGCTGGATGGGTTCGATGATGGTGGGAGAAATCAGCTTCACATCGTGATCCAGATTTGCCAGTTTCTTCAGTGCGTTCAGCAGCATTGCGGAAGACGCGCCCAAGAGAGAGCTTGTCTTGCCGGTAACGATGGTGCCGTCAGGCAGTTCGATGGCTGCCGCAGGTGCGCCGGTTTCTTCGGCTCTTTTCATGGCTGCTGCCGCTACGGGACGGTTGTCCACGCCAGTGCCTGCCTGTTTCATGAGCAGTTCCAGTTTATAGATGGATTCTTCGCCGCCGTTGCCTTTTCTCTGTTCACACAGGGCTTTGTAATATCGGCGAATGATTTCATTTCTGGAGGCTTCTTTGACAGCTTCATCATCGATGATGCAGTTGCCTACCATATTTACGCCCATATCTGTGGGGGATTTATAGGGAGATTCCCCGTAAATCTTTTCAAACATAGCGTTCAGTACAGGGAATACCTCTACGTCACGGTTATAGTTGACAGTGGTTTCGCCGTAAGCTTCCAGATGGAAGGGGTCGATCATATTCATGTCGTTCAGGTCAACGGTAGCCGCTTCATAAGCCAGGTTCACGGGGTGCTGCAAAGGTACATTCCAGATGGGGAATGTTTCGAATTTCGCATAGCCAGCCTTGATGCCACGTTTGTTTTCATGGTACAGCTGGGACAGACAAACTGCCATTTTGCCGCTGCCGGGACCGGGTGCTGTTACAACCACCAGAGAATGTTCTGTTTCGATATATTCGTTTTTGCCGAAGCCGTCTTCACTAACGATGAGGGGCACATTGCTGGGGTAGCCGGGGATGGTGTAATGACGATACACCTTCAGACCCAGATTTTCCAGTTTCCGCTGATAAGCCACTGCGCTTTCCTGACCGTTAAACTGTGTCAGTACCACGCTGCCCACATACAGGCCGTAGCCGCGGAAAGCGTCGATGAGGCGCAGTACGTCCATGTCGTAGGTAATGCCCAAGTCGCCGCGGACTTTGTTCTTTTCAATATCACCGGCATTGATGACCAGAACGATTTCTACGTCCTCTTTCACCTGCACCAGCATGTTGATCTTACTATCCGGCTTAAAGCCCGGCAGTACCCGGGAAGCGTGATAGTCATCGAAAAGCTTGCCGCCGAACTCCAGATAAAGTTTGCCGCCAAACTGTCCGATTCTTTCTTTGATGCGTGTTGACTGCATCTGCAAATATTTGTCGTTATCAAATCCAATCCGTACCATTTTTTAATCTCCCAAATCTATTGTCACATCCGTTAACTGTTTCATTTACGGTACAAAATTATACTATTTTTTTTCACGAT
The DNA here is from genome assembly GCF_900142265.1 of Anaerotignum lactatifermentans DSM 14214. Lineage (GTDB taxonomy): Bacteria > Bacillota > Clostridia > Lachnospirales > Anaerotignaceae > Anaerotignum > Anaerotignum lactatifermentans. Next base: position 9,696 of record NZ_FRAH01000003.1, read on the forward strand.
TTACAAAGGAAACCTTGTTTTTTTTCGAAAATCTCCCACTTGCATGAAAACTTTTGTCATTTCTTAGGTTTTTTCTATGGAATTCTGTTCAAAATCCTCCTCTTTGCAGACCACCGATAAGCAGTATATACGAACCTCCGCCGCTCCTGCCCGCAAAAGGGTACGTGTACACTCCTGTAGTGTGGTGCCTGTGGTGAAGATATCATCCAGCAGCAAAACATGTTTTCCTGCAATGACATCTTTCTTTGCCGCACCAAATACGTTCTTCAGGTTTTCCTTTCTCTGTGCCGCCTTCAGACTGTTTTGGGGCAAAGTATCCACAAGTCTTTCCAATACACCGGGCACATGATGCATTCCCGTTTCCTTTGCCAGTCCTTCACAGAGGATTTCCGCCTGATTGAAGCCGCGAAACCGCAGTTTATTGGCATGGAGCGGTACTTCTGTCAGCACATCTGCCCATGTTGCCCAGCCAGGATGCTCCTGCAAAAGATATTCCGCCATCAAATGACTGAGCCGCTCCCCTTCATGGCGATACCCATGAAACTTAAAAGCGGCAATCTCCTCCTGCATGGTTTCATAGGAAAATGCCGCTGTGCCCGCTGTAAAAAGAAAATCCTTATGGCGGCACCGATGGCAAAGAACGTCATTGTCCACAGGTCTGCCGCAGATACGGCATTTTTCTCCTGTGAGAAAAGGCGGATGTGCCAGACAATCGGGGCACAACAGCCGTTCTTCTTTCTCCAAAGGCAAAAGACTGCCGCATACAGCGCATCTTGGCGGAAAGAGAAATTCCTTCAAGGTTTCTTTCACACTTCTCATTCTCCCGCCTCCGCCATAAAGTCATAAAGATTCCGTATGCGCTGGGCAAGACCTGTATACCGTCCCACTTCTCTGTCGTTGTTTACCATGGCGGAAATGGTTTCCTGTATGCCCACCAGCACCACCAATGTTTTGGCACGGGTCACCGCTGTATAAAGCAGATTTCTTGTCATGAGCATAGGCGGACCGCTGTGAACAGGAATGATGACAACAGGATACTCACTGCCCTGAGATTTATGGATGGTGATGGCATAAGCCAGTTCCAGTTCTTCCAGCTGGGAATAATCGTAATCCACCACTTTCCCATCATCGAAAACCACCTGCATGGTTTCGTTTGCATCATCGATCTCTCTTATCATACCCGCATCGCCGTTAAATATGCCTACGCCTTCATCACAGCGTTTTCCCATGGCATTATACATGCGCCAAGCAATATTATAGTTATTTTTGATCTGCATGACCTTGTCCCCTTCCCGGAACACAATCTGACGAAATTCTTTTTCCGCCCGTTCTTCCGAGGGTGGATTCAAAGCCGCCTGCAAAACGGTGTTGAGATTCTGCACACCCAAAACGCCTTTTCGCATAGGTGTCAGCACCTGCATATCTCTAAGACCATCGCAGCCTGTAAACTTCGGCAGACGGGTCAGCACCAAATCCCGAATGGTACGCACCACATCTTCCCCGAAAGCTCTTTTCACAAAAAAGAAATCCGTACCGTTTTCATTGAGGACAGGATCATCCCCTCTGTTGATGCGGTGAGCGTTCATGATGATGGCGCTTTCCTGTGCCTGACGGAAAATATGCTCCAGTCTGACTACCTTCAGCCGTTCACTGCGAATCATGTCTTTCAGTACATTGCCGGGGCCAACGGAAGGCAGCTGGTCCACGTCCCCTACGAAAATCAGACGGGTTCCCGGTGCCACCGCCCGCAGCAGGGCATGCATCAGCATAATATCCACCATGGAGGTTTCGTCAATGATGATGACATCCGCTTCAATGGGATTTTCCTCATTTCGATCAAAGGTCTGTCTGCGGACATCTTCTCCCAAAAAGGTGCTTTCCAGCATACGGTGAATGGTCTGGGCTTCTACACCTGTGGCTTCGCTCATGCGCTTTGCCGCTCGTCCTGTGGGTGCCGCCAGCACTACCTCACAGCCCTCATCTTTTAACAATCGCAGAATGGTATTGATGGTGGTGGTTTTCCCGGTACCGGGACCGCCGGTGATGATGAGCACACCGCAGCTCATGGCTTCCAGCACTGCCGCACGCTGTTCTTCCGCCAAAATGACACCTGTTTTCTTTTCCATGCGGGCAATCTCATTGGCAACGCCTTCCATATTGGTGCACATATACTCCTGGGAAAGTTCCAGCAGCCGTTTTGCCACTGCCATTTCCGCATAAAAATAAGTATTCAGGTATACGCTGTCCATACCGTTCATGGTTTCCTGCCAGATTTGGCTGTCCACCTGCAATTCCCGGATGGCGTTTTCCACATGGTCGGGATGGAGCTGCAACAATTCTTTTGCCTGCTCCATAAGGCTTTCTTTAGGCAGATAGCAATCCCCGTTGGATGCCGCATTGGTGAGGATATATTTCACTGCCGCCTTCACACGATTGGGGTCGTCCGGGGAAATGCCTGCCGATGCTGCCATTTTATCCGCCATACGGAAGCCAATGCCCCAGATGTCGTCTGCCAGCCGATAAGGGTTATGCTTCACCACTTCAAAAGTACGAGATTTATATTTCTTATAAATCCGCATGGCATAGGTAGGGGAAACGTCAAATTCCTGCAAAAACAGCATGGCTTTCCGCAGTTCATGCTGTTCCCGGAAAACCTCGGAAATCCGCTGGGCTTTTTCATAAGTCAGCCCTTTGATTTCCGCCAGCTGTTCCGGTTTTTCCTCAATGACATAAAAAGAAGCTTCTCCAAAACGGTCTACAATTTTCTTTGCAATCTTCGGACCAATGCCTTTGATAAGTCCAGAAGATAAATATTTCTCAATACCGGCACAGGTGGTAGGCATGGATTTTTCATAGCTGGTCACTTGAATCTGTCTGCCATAAAGAGGATGGATAGACCAATGCCCCGTAATCTCCAGACTTTCCCCGGCGTGAATCTGGGGCACAATGCCCACGCAGGTCACCTCGTCATCCTCTGTTTCCAGCGCAAAAACCGTATAGCCGTTGTCGGCATTTTGATAAATGATGCTTTCTACTTCGCCTGTGATACGGATTTCATCCATGTCCTTCCCTCCTTTGCCGCACAATATAAAAAGTATAGCACATTCTCCATAAAAAGAGAACAGCCGTTCCCAAAATTCCCCCGAAGCCTTGACAAAATCCAAAAATCATGTAAAATGAACATTGTTCAACTTGAAAAGAAAAGGAGGGATTTCATGCACCCCAATGTGACTTCCAAAGAAAAACTGCTCCTTGCCGCCAAAGAATTGGCAAAAACAGAGGGGCTTTCCGCTTTGCAGATGCGTTCCCTGGCTTCTGCGGCAGGCGTTGCCGTTGGTTCCGTTTATAATTATTTTCCCAACAAAAACGCCCTGCTGACGGCAGTGGTTGCCAGCATCTGGTTTGATATGTTCCATAACGACACAACAGAAAACACCAGAAACATGGGCTTTTGCGATGCTGTTTCCCATTTGTTTGCACAAATACAGAAAGGCATTGCCGCTTATCCGGACTTTTTTGCCGTCCATCGGGTGATTTTCGATGAGGGAGAAAAAGAAAACGCCCTGAAGCTGCGGGAAAACACTTTCTCTCATATTGAAAAAAATCTGCTGAACGCGCTGGAAACCGACCCACGTATTCGTCCCGATGCCTTTGACGGCAGTCTGACACAAAAAGCGCTGGTATCCTTCACATTCACCCACCTGCTGGCATTGTGGAACAGCGGCGCAAAAGACTGCGACACCCTCATCGCCATTCTTTCCAAGATACTTTACAGCGCATAGGAGGTGCGTCCATGATACCCAAAAAATACTTATTGCTGCTGGCTGGGCTTGTCTGGGGTGCGGCTGGTTTCAACATCCTGCGGCTTGGGCTGCTGGCTTATGTTGGGCTAGTCAAACCCTTGTATCTGCTCCTGTCTGTCGCCGTTTTCGTGATTTTTCAGAAAATGGTATTCGGTAAACTGGTACAAAAACACACTGCCCGCATCCTTGCTTATGACGCACCAAAAGTCTGGTTCTGGCACTTTTTCGACAGGAAATCCTTCCTCATCATGGCATTTATGATGACCGTGGGTATTTCCCTGCGGAAATTTTCACTGGTGCCCATGGACTTCATTGCTTTTTTCTACACTGGTCTGGGGGCATCCCTGCTGCTGGCCGGGATACTGTTTCTGCGGCAGTTTTTCCTGACACTGACTGACAACACAAAGGAGGTTATTCATATGGATTTTCAAAAACTCATTTCTTCTTCCTTCCATTATGCCATTGCCGGGCTGACATGCGGCGTATTTTACCGTGAATTTACAAAGTTTAACGCTTTTACAGGCAAAACCACACTGGCATTCACCCATCTGCACCTGCTCGTCATGGGTACACTGCTGTTTCTGATTCTGGCAGCCATTGCTCTTCATACAGATTTGGCGGAACAGGCGCGTTTCCAGCAGTTCCGCAAGGTCTATGCCGTTGCCCTGCCTTTTATGGTTGTGATGTTCTTTGTCCGCGGCATCCTGCAGGTATTGCAGACACCCCTTTCCACAGGGGCAAACGCTGCCATTTCCGGCATTGCGGGTATTTCCCATATCCTTATGACAGCCGCGCTGGTGCTGCTGTTCCTGGCTCTGCGTCGCTGCACACCGAAAAAGGCATAAGCATTTCTAAAAAGTACAAAAAGCCCACTTCCAACAAAGTGGGTTCCTTTTGAAAGTAACTTGAACGATGTTCATATTCATGAACAGGAGGTTTTTATGCAGGCAATTATGGAAACTTTGTTCGATATATTTTATCTCACCAGCGTGATCATGCTAGGCATTCTCATGGCAAGCAAGAAACAAACCCAGAAGCAATATCGCCTCTTTGGCATCATGGCAATTTTACTGGGCTTTGGTGATGCCTTCCATCTCATTCCCAGAGCCTTTGCCCTTTGGACAACGGGGCTGGAAAACCACGCCTTTTCTCTGGGCATGGGCAAACTGATTACATCCATCACCATGACCATCTTTTATGTGATTCTCTACCATGTCTGGCGGATGCGCTACCACATTACAGAGCAAAAAGGGCTGACTGCCATCATTTATATTTTGGCGTTTCTCCGCATTATCCTCTGTCTTTGCCCTCAGAACGCTTGGACAAGCCCCGCTGCCCCCTTATCTTGGGGCATTTACCGAAACATCCCTTTCACCATCATGGGGATTCTCATGATCATCCTCTTCTACAAAAGCACCCGTCAGCACCATGACAGTTCCTTCAAAAACATGTGGCTGACCATACTGCTCAGTTTTGGATTTTATATTCCTGTGGTGTTATTTGCCGATACCATTCCGCTCATGGGTATGCTGATGATTCCTAAGACGCTGGCATACCTTTGGACTGTCTGGATTGGATATCAGGCTATGAAAACAAATATGTAATTTTTTCACAGCCCATTTTCTCTGGGCTGTTTTTTCATTTCAATTGTAAACCATTATTATTAAATATTGTTGACAATAGATTTTCCCAGTGCTATATTGAAACACAAAATTTGCAAAGGCGGTGTTTCTTTGACTCTCACAAAAACAAAAACACAAATCCTCTGCGCCCTTTTTGCGGCGCTCATTGCCATTGGGGCGTTTCTTCGGGTGCCAGTGCCGCTGGTACCCTTTACCCTGCAATTTCTTTTCACCACATTGGCAGGGCTTCTATTAGGAAAAAAAGCCGGCAGTGCTGCCGTATGGCTTTATGTACTGCTGGGGCTTGTGGGACTGCCCATATTTGCCGAAGGCGGCGGCATTTCCTACATCTTCAAGCCTACCTTCGGCTATCTCATCGGCTTTGGGCTGGGGGCTTATGTGACAGGCTTTCTCACCGAACAAAATACCTCCTATAAACAGCTCATTCTGGCAAACTTTGCTGGACTTTTGGTGGTATACCTCTGCGGCATGGCTTATTACGCCGCCATCAGTGCTTTTTACCTCCACAACCCCATTGGATTATTCCCCTTGTTCCTCTACTGCTTTTTACTGGCAGTGCCCGGGGACATTGTCCTTTGCGTTGTTGCGGCAATACTGGCAAAGCGGCTCATTCCCATTTTCAGATACGACAGGAGATGAATTTCATGGATACATTGGAAACATTGACACAACAGGTCATGGGCGGACACAAAGTCACCAAAGAAGAAGCCCTCTGGCTCTCCACGCAGCCCTTAGAACCTCTGTGCAGACAGGCAGACAAGATTCGCCGTCATTTCTGTCAAAACACCTTCGACCTATGCACCATCATCAACGGCAAAAGCGGCAGATGCAGTGAAAACTGCAAATTCTGCGCCCAATCTGCCCACAATCACACAGACGCAGACACTTACCCCCTGCTTTCCAAAGAAGAAATCCTCGCAGACGCCAAAAAACAGGCGGCGCAAGGGGTTTTGCGGTACTCCATCGTCACTGCTGGAAAAGCTCTTTCTGACGAAGAAATCGACAGCATGTGCGACACTATCCGGCAAATCCGACAGGAAACCACCCTCTCCATCTGTGTTTCCTTTGGACTTTTGACAGAACCACAGTTTCGCAGACTGAAAGAGGCAGGTGTAAGCCGTGTACACAACAATCTGGAAACATCGGAAAAACATTTCCCCAATATCTGCACCACCCATACTTTTGCCGACAAAGTATCCGCCATACAGGCAGCACAACGGGCAGGGCTGACCGTATGCAGCGGCGGCATCATGGGTATGGGTGAAACCATGGCAGACCGCATCGACATGGCACTTTCTCTGCGGGAATTGGGTATCACCAGCGTTCCCGTTAACGTGTTGAATCCCATCCCCGGCACGCCTTTTGGAGAATATCCCACTTTGTCAGAAGAAGAAGTTCTGCGGATTCTTGCCCTTTACCGTTTCCTTTTGCCTGCCGCTTCCATCCGTATGGCTGGAGGACGTGGTCTTTTACCGGACGGCGGAAGAAGCTGTTTCCTTTCCGGCGCAAACGCCGCCATCACAGGAGATATGCTCACCACCGCAGGCATTACGGTACAAACAGATTTACAAATGCTCACAGAACTTGGATACGAGGTGAAACTAGATGAAACAGCTGATGATCATCGGCACTGACACGGACGTAGGTAAAACTTATGTCAGCGGGCTGATATTGAAAAAACTCCACGAAAACGGCAAAAAAGCCGCTTATTTCAAAGCAGCCATGAGTGGCAATATCCGTCTTTCTGATGGTTCCCTTTTGCCCGGTGACGCGGACTTTGTGAAAACCACTTCTGGCATTTCCCAGTCCCTTGCTGACATGTGTCCCTATGTATACGAAACCGCTGTTTCCCCTCATCTGGCGGCGCAGATAGAAGGAAATCCCATCGAATGGGAAACGATACAAGAAGCATACGATACCCTTTGCGGCACATACGACTTCGTCACTGTGGAAGGCTCCGGCGGCATCCTCTGTCCCCTGCGTCATGACGAAACTACTTCTTTTTCTCTGGCGGACTTTGTCCTGTCCCAGCATCTTTCCTGTCTTTTGGTGGCAGACGCAGGACTGGGCACGCTGAACTATGTGGGCTTGACGGCGGCGTATCTGAAAAGCCAAAACATCCCCTTGCAGGGCATCATCCTGAACCGCTTCCAGACAGGAAATCTTTTGCATGAGGACAACAAGCGCATGTGCGAAATCCTGACAGGCGTTCCCGTCATTGCCTGTCTCCCAGAAGGTGCTGCAGACCTGCCCATTTCCATCGAAACCCTAGTATCCCTTTATACAGAAAGGAAGGAAAACCCATGCTCTGGTATCCCTACACACAAATGAAAATCATGGAGGAACCCATTGAGATTCTGGATGCCAAAGGCGTCTGGCTTTATACGAAAGAAGGAAAACTCATTGACTCCATTTCCTCCTGGTGGAGCGTCATCCATGGCTACAGCCACCCGAAGCTAAACGAAGCCATTCTGTCACAGGTACCTCATTTTTCCCATATCATGCTGGGTGGCTTGACCCACAAGCCCGTGCAGGAACTTTCGGAAAAACTGGCAAGCTGGCTTCCCGGCAGTCTGAACCACTGCTTTTTCTCCGACTCCGGCAGTGTTGCAGTAGAAGTTGCTCTAAAGATGGCATTGCAGTATTACATCAATCAGGGCAATACCCAACGCACCATGGTCTTGGCACTGGAACACGCCTACCACGGGGACACCTTCAAAACCATGGAGATAGGCGATGACCCGGATTATCACTTTGTGCTGAACGCCTACGGCAAAAGCCCCCATGTGGTACATATCCCAACCACTATAGGCGCACTGGAACAGGCTTTTGCAAAATATCATCAAAAACTGAACTGCATGATTGTAGAACCTCTTTTGCAGGGTGCCGGCGGTATGCGCATGTATGATATTTCTTTTCTGGAACGTGCCAGAGAGCTTTGTGACCAGTATGGTGTGCTTCTCATTTTTGACGAAGTTGCCACAGGCTTTGGCAGGACAGGACACCGCTTTGTTGCTGATGTGGTAGAGCCGGACATTTTGGTGCTGGGAAAAGCATTGACTGGCGGTTATCTGGGACACGCTGTCACCGTTGCCAACGACCGTGTTTTCACCGCTTTTTATGACGATAATCCCGACCATGCCCTTATGCATGGGCCAACATTTATGGGAAACGCTCTGGCTTGTCGCGTAGCATTGGCTTCTATTTCCTTATTTGAGGAAGAACATACCATGGAGAAAATCCATCGCATTGAGGAAATCACCCGCCTTGAAATGGCGGGCTTCACAGACCCTCGCATCCGTGAAATCCGCATCCTAGGCGGCTGTGTGTGCATCGAAGTCTATGACCCTGCTGTTTTGAAGGGCTATGCCGCTTTTGCCCGTGAGCGCGGTGTATTCAGCAGACCTTTTCTTTCTTATCTTTATGCCATGGTGCCTTACATCATTTCTGAAGCAGAACTGGTGCAGGTGTTAGACACCATGAAAGCATGGTTTCAAAAAGACTGACTCTACGCTGCGGCGGTTGACCTCTCCTGCCTTTCTGGTATCATATAGGACAGGAGGTGCATCCAATATGGACAGGGAAAAAATCGGCGCACTGCTGCGGCAGCTGCGTCTGGAGAGAGGCATGACACAAAAAGAAGCGGCTCACAGGCTGCAAATCAGCGACAAGACCATTTCCAAGTGGGAACGCGGGGTTTCACTTAGATAAAGATACCACACCATTCCCACGCTGACTTTTGCTCAACCGATACAGCCGGAGGGCTGGATAACAAGAAAAGGCGGTATGCGCCCCGTGGAGGGGTAGCGTACCGCCTTTCCTTGTGGGGGTTTCCAAAGGGGGCAACGCCCCCATTTGGCACACGACTTTGCGAAGCAAAGTGTAGTGTGTTATACGCTCTGTCGGCGTTGTCGTGAAAATGCCGTTGCCGCCGGGGAGGGCAAGGGCATTTGAAGCGGCAAGATTTGAAGCGGCAAGAAAACAGGGCTGTGCTTGCGTGGCGTGGAGCCGCAAGCGCAGGTCTGGTTTCATCAGCAGACAGGGCGTATATGAAAGCCCCCGTCCCTCGTCCTACGCTCCGACTTGTGGACAAAGTGTCCCGAAGTTGTGGCCACACTCCCGGAAAAGTAGCAGGACAGCGGGCAACCGTCAAGGCTGAAATGAACGGGGTTACACCCGGCCTTGACCGCCGCCCGCCGCCCCGCTGGATGGGTGGACAAGGCGGCCAATCCCTCAAAGTGCTTGGCCGCGCTCTTTCTGATTTTGAGGTATTCAGTTTTTCAAAATTGAATAATCAAAATAAATTTTTTCGATTGAAAAAATTTTATTTGTTATCATCTTCAATGCCATATTTTTTCTTTTGCCGAATCACATAATTACTGATTTTTTCATCATATAGTGGATACTGGTAATCCAACTGGCATGCCACTTCTGACGAAACCTCCCGGAACAATGCCATACATTGTTCAAAGGATTCCCACATATGGGGATAGGAATCCATATTATAAGTAGACATAAGTCGTTCCCACAATTCCTCTGGGACATATTGCTTCATAAATTTATAGTTTTTTCCCAAACTGAAATGAAATCCCTGTTTGATACCAATCAGCCAGGAAATCATGCGAAGCAATTCTTTTCGTACTATATCATTCATATGGTCAATAGCAAAAAGAATTTCTTTGCGGCATAAGCCCTTTACTACATATGTTGTAGTATTCCAAAATTCATTACAGCAATCGTCAAACATTCTTTGAGTAGGCTTCTGCAAGTGGTAGTCTATATCCGTTGGTATTGGCGGCTTTACGATACGGTTGTCTTTATCCAACAGTAACTTTACCAGTTTATCCCATGTAAAATACTCGTCTATCAGTTCCAGCGGCAGCAAAGTTAAATCTATCTTAACATCATCAGTAAACAGCATTAAATATGAAAATCCCTTTTCTACAGCTGGAAATAATTCCATATCTTCCGGCTTTTGCAGAATCAACCTTTCACCAAATATATCTAGCCATTTATCATCACTTGTGAAGCTGTCCATATCCGTAACAAAAAAAGTAATATCAAAATCCTGAAAATCATCAGGCGGAATATTTGTATTTGTTCTAGATCCTTCCAAAGTAACCATGCGAATGCGTTTGTCTGTTTTTGCAAAATTCAAAACAATATCATAAACTTCCTTTTCTGATCTCATTTTTATCTCCTCCAATTATTGAAATAGGTGTGAAGCCATTTTAGGGCTTTCCCGCCTTGATTACCCTTTAGCAAAGACGGGCGGGACTGTCAACGGCGGCGCATGAAATGCGCCGTTCATCTTGACCGTTGACTGGCTCGGCTGGCTTTGCTATTTTCTCGATGAAAAACAATTTATTCGTATTTATTTCCATCATTGTCATAGTAAGCCACATGAATGGAATACTCTTTTTCTGGGTTTTTAATTGAGATAATATCCATATCATCTGTGTTGTATCTCAATGTATCTTGCACTTGTCCATTTATTGTATAAGTGATTTCAGCATACTCTGTTTTAGCACCATTAAACCAAATTAAATCATACCATTCTCCGTTTATTGCAACGCCACCGACAATAATCTCATCACTATTTCGGTTTGTTGATGTACTAAATTTGTAGTCTCCATTTCCTGTTGGTTCAAAGATAGCAAGTGTAGATTTATTATCTGTACTGTATGCTCCACTCACGATATAACCGCCAAGTTCCAGTTCTTTTGCGATAGTCCATTCATTCCCTTTTGAAATTGCGGTGTTCAATATGCTTTCTCTGCTGGTAATGGTATCTCCTTTGGGAGTTAAACTAAAGAAATATAAAAAAGCGGCAGCAACGCAAATAACAGTCGCTGAAATTATCAGTAACCACTTTTTCATAACCAATACCTCCATATAATCTGATTTATTATTCTCTTACTTGCGTCCCCGCTGCGGCTTTGGATTTTTCAGCAAATCCGATTTCTGTGCAATCTTTTTCAACCACTTCTTTTCTTCCTCTGACAGTTTCCCATAGTTCAGCTTGAGCCGCTTACAGATAAATGCCATAGCCGCCTGCTCCGGGTCGCTGTCCTCTCTGGTGGTTTCCTCTGCGGTCTGCAAAAAATCTTCCAGAGGATTGTCCTCCGGGACGCTGAAAAAATCGTCCTTGTGGGCTTCCCGCAGGTCGAAGGCTATCTTGTTTATGTCCTGCTGTATCACATAGCGACAAAAGCTGTCATCGTCAATATGGGCGGCGATAAGCTGTCGCAGCTGTGGGTCAGTCAAGCCGGGATTGTGTTGTTTCATAATCGTTGCACTCACAGCGTCCACAATGGCGTTTGCGCTCTGCACCTGCTTTCCCGCTACGCCGTTCACATAGATTTCAAGGTCGGCCATGAGCCGGGGAAAATCCGGGTGGGTCGCCAGTTCACACAAGAGGGAATTGTCCACCCGCCCGCTTTTCAATAGTTCAATCATATCGTCGCTCAAACGCAGGTCTGCAAGATCGGCGTTTGGGTGATTTTTTGTTTGGGAACGGCCCAGCAGATAATCAACAGTCACTTCGTAAAACTTTGCTAACTCAATAAGGGCATAGTGGCTGATGTCCTTATACTCGTCCGCTTCATAGCTGCCAAGCGCAGATTTGGAGAGGTGCGTCTGTTCCGCAAGCTGTTCCAGCGTCAAGCCACGCTCCACACGCAGGTCTTTTAGTCGTTCTTGAATAGTTAGGGCCATACTCTCCCCCCCTCTGTCCTCTGTTCTAAAATATCATCCAATCTTACCACGACTTTTTGATTTCTCTTAATAAAGCAACCGTAATATCTTTGGCAATACTTGATGCTTTTGCACAGTTTCCGTCAAAATTATCAACTCCGCTGTGTTTTTCAGTATCGGTCACACACCGAATGGCGATAAACGGTATGTCATTTGCATAGCAGACATGAGCGATACTGGCAGTTTCCATGTCAACCGTCAAGGGAGCAAATTCATCGTTTATTTTTTGCCGGCTCTCATCGGTTATAAACGATTCTCCCGTTACCATACGGCCCCAAACTACCTTTCCAGAAGTTGAAAGCTTGTCAACAGCAGACTTTGACATATCTATCAGCTTTGGGTCTGCCACAAAAAACACAGAATTCATCCACGGATGAAATTCCGTTAAAATGTCTGGCGCTACATCGTGGTAACAAACTTCTGTGGAGATAACTGTATCGAATATTTCAAGTTCTGGCTCCATACCGCCCGCTGTCCCTGAATTGATAATTATATCCACGCAAAATACATCTATCAAAAGCTGAGCGGCTATGGCGGCATTTACTTTGCACACGCCGGAAAACAGGGCGACAACTTCTACACTATCAATCTGTCCAGCATGGAATTTCAGCATAGCTTTTTCCGTTATCTTACAGTTGCTTATCAAGGGCAAAAATGGGGCGAGTTCTTCGTCACCCGCACATAAAATTCCGATTTTCATAGATTATTGTCCTCCTATGGCTTGAAAGCCAATTTTTATGTTTATTTTACCATAATTCCGAGAGCACGGAAATAGCCTGTTTTTTAAGCCGATTTCCTACCTTTCGGATATACGGGACGGGCGGTCATTTAGGTGTAGACTTAGGGTAGTTCATCGATGGACAGCACCTTGAAAACAGAATGACCGTCCAAAAAGGAATACCCCGGCTGGGGAAGCACTGCAAGGAGCCAGCTTCTGGACACTTTGTCCAGAGGTCACTTCGGGACAAGTTGTCCCGAAGTTGCGGGGAGCGTGCCTCGTCGCCGCAAGCTGCGTATCATTCGCTTCCGCCAGAGGGCGAAAGCTCACTCGCTCCGCTGCGGCTCCTCTCCCCACAAAGTCTGACGACTTTGCGGGGGCCCCTGTTGGGAACACGCCGCAGGCATGGGGCAAGAAACCTTTTCGGGGAGAACGGCAACGGAAAGCAAAATGGAGGGAACGCATGAGAGATAACCCCTATAAAGACTTGCCGCCGCTGGAACGCAGGCCGGACGGTTCCCTTTACCGCATGACACCGGCGCAAAGGAAACAGGCGGCCAGCCTGATACGCCAGGAGTGCTGTTGCTGTGAGGACGGCAACTGCATTGTCCTTGATGATGGGGACACCTGCACCTGCCCGCAGACAGTTTCTTTCTCGGTCTGCTGTAAGTGGTTCCGCTGGGCGGTCTTGCCGCTGGACGGGACGCTGGAAGCGGAGATTTTCCGGGATAAGGACTTGAAACGCTGTGTGGTCTGCGGCGGTGTGTTCGTCCCCAAATCCAACCGGGCAAAATACTGCCCCGGCTGTGCCGCCAGAGTTCACAGGCGGCAGAAAACAGAAAGTGAACGGAAAAGGAGGTCTGCTGTGGACAGTTAGGAGCGAAAAAAGCCTTGATTTATTAGGCTCCGCAAGCCCCAAACCGGGGCAGGTGGTATAAAGTATCGCCCGCCCCGGAAAACGGGCTTCTAACCGTCCACAAAACACGATATGACAAACACGATTTACATTCATCAGCCGGAAAAGGCGTTCAGCTTCACCCGGCTCCCGAATTTTCTCTTTGAAGCCCCCACATTCAAGCCCCTGTCTAACGAGGCAAAGGTTCTGTACACCTTTATCCTGCGCCGGACAGAGTTATCCCGCAAGAATGGGTGGGCGGATGACTGCGGACGGATTTTCCTGTATTACCCTATCTGCGAAGTGGTTGACCTGCTCCACTGTGGGCGGCAGAAAGCGGTGAACACCCTGCGGGAACTGCAATACGCCGGACTGGTGGAGATCCAGAAGCAGGGCTGTGGAAAACCCAACCGCATTTTTCCAAAATCCTATGAAGCGGTTCCAAACACCGACTTCAAGAAATCCCGTTCTGGTACGCCGGAGGACTGAAAACCGTACCCTTGAAGTACGGAAACCGCCCCCCTAAAGTACGAAAACCGGACGGTATATAGAAATACAAAGATTAAAATGATTTATTTATATCCATTCCATTCCTATCGTATCAGAGATAATTCTGGCAGGATTTTCCCTGTGGAAAACCCAGGATAGGAAAGGAATGGGGAAAGGAGCAGAATGGCACAACACGCAATTTTGCGGTTTGAGAAGCACAAGGGCAACCCGGCAAGGCCGCTGGAAGCCCATCACGAAAGGCAGAAAGAACAATACGCCAGTAACCCCGACATTGACACAAGCCGGAGCAAATACAACTTCCATATCGTCAAGCCGGAGGGACGCTATTACCACTTCATTCAGAGCCGTATCGAGCAGGTCGGATGCCGGACAAGGAAAGACAGTACACGGTTTGTCGATACGCTGATAACCGCCAGCCCGGAGTTTTTTAAGGGGAAATCCCCAAAGGAGATACAGGCGTTCTTCCAAAGGGCGGCAGACTTCCTCATTGGCCGGGTAGGACGGGAAAATATCGTGTCGGCGGTGGTACACATGGACGAGAAAACGCCCCACCTGCATTTGACCTTTGTTCCGCTGACAAAGGACAACCGCCTGTGCGCTAAAGAGATTATCGGCAACCGGGCAAACCTGACGAAGTGGCAGGACGATTTTCACGCCTATATGGTGGTGAAATATCCCGACTTGGAGCGTGGGGAGAGTGCCAGCAAGACAGGCCGGAAGCATATCCCCACCCGGCTTTTCAAACAGGCGGTTTCCCTCTCCAAACAGGCCAGAGCCATTGAAGCCGCCCTTGACGGCATTAACCCGCTGAACGCCGGAAAGAAAAAAGAGGAAGCCCTCTCCATGCTGAAAAAGTGGTTCCCGCAGATGGAGAACTTCTCCGGGCAGTTGAAAAAGTACAAGGTCACAATCAATGACCTGCTGGAAGAAAACAAAAAGCTGGAAGCAAGGGCAAAGGCCAGTGAGCAAGGCAAGATGAAAGACCGCATGGAACGGGCAACGCTGGAAAGCGAATTACACAATCTCCGCAATTTCGTTGACCGTATCCCGCCGGAAGTGCTGGCGCAGGTGAAACGGCAGCAGCGGCACACAGTAAAGGAAAGGTGATAGATATAAGCAGAAATTTTCGCCGCCCCTGTGCGGCATTGTACCTTGAAAACTGAATATGGAGGACACTGGATGGCAAAAAGCGAAAGCGATATTTTTACGCCCCGGACAGGGCAGGTCATACAAACAGAGAACGGCACGCAGTATTTTGTATGTGGGAACAACCGTATAAAAATCTCCGAACACTTCGCCGCAGGCGGGAAGCCCCTCGGTGATCTGATTGTAGATGTGGTGCGGCATACCGCAGAAAAAGCCGCTTCAACCTGATAGCCCATCATTGATAACACGCCCACGCTTATGATATAATTGCCATAGAGCAAAAGTATTGTAAGCGTGGGTTGTTTCTTTAAGAAGGAGGATTTTTAACGGTGAAACAACCTTACAATACTACGATTTACAACACGGCGCTTTATATGAGATTAAGCCGGGACGATGAAAACTATGGTGACAGCGTAAGCATTGAAACACAGCGGACAATCCTGCAACAGTACGCAAAGGAACAGGGACTTCATGTAGTCGGTGAGTATGTGGACGATGGCTGGTCGGGGACGAACTTTGAACGCCCGGATTTTCAGCGCATGATGGACGATGTGGAAGCCGGAAAAGTAAACTGCATTGTCACGAAAGACCTTTCCCGTTTCGGGCGGGAACATGTGATGATGGACTACTATCTGGAATTTCTGTTCCCGGAAAAACGGGTGCGCTACATCGCCGTTGCGGAGAATGAGGACACAGAGAAAGGGCTTTCCGATTTTGTCCCGTTCAAAAACCTGTTTAAGAACATAAGCTGTTTGGGAAGGGTGTTCTGCTGAATCACTCTTTTTCGACAAAACGATGCGGTTCAATCGCAAACCGTTTTCATAGAATGTTGTCAGGTGTATGCCCGGACTGCGGATGCAGCCGGGTCTTTTCTTTTTCCCATTATACCACACCAACAAAGCGGTAAAAGATTTTAATGTCCTGACGGCGCTGACCGTCTATAACGGAGCGTTCTCCGATCTCGATGTGGTCAATCAGTTCCTCAACGATTTCCCGGTCAAGCTCCTGCACATTCAGGTAGCGGCGGACGATGCCTGCCCACTGTCGGATATTTTCAACCTCCTGCCGGGCTTTTCGTTCCTCTGCCAGAAGAACCTCCAGACGCTCTGCCTTTTGGATGCGTTCCTGTTCACTTTTTTGAATCAGGACAGCAAAGGTGTCGTTGTTGATTATGCCGCTGACCTTATCTTCATAAAGTTTAGCGGTCATGTGTTCCAGCTCTCCGATACGCCGCCGCAACCGGCTGATTTCCAGTTTGGAATCCTCCTGTCTGGCTGCGCTTTCGGAAAGTATCTGCTGTTTCAGCTTGTCCAGCACGGCATTTTCATCCTGTGCTACCGCCCGGCTGTGCGCCCTGATTTCATTCAGCACCAGCGTTTTCAGCGAGATTTCATAAATCCGATGCCAGGAACAGGCGCTGCGTCCGGTGGTGGCAAAGTGGGAGCAGATATAGGAAACATATCGCTTGGATGTCCCATTTTTTCTGCGCTGGGTCTCGCGGGTGGCTGCCAGAGGATGCCCACAATCGGCACAGACCAGTTTGCCGGTGAACAGGGCGGGCAGAGGGGCGGCATGATTTGCCACCTGCTGTTTGACTGCCCGGTTCTTTTCCTGAACCGCCTCCCACAGTTCCCGGTCAACGATTGCTTCGTGGGCATCCTCGTGGCAAATCCATTCCGTTTCCGGCTTCTGTATCATGGTTTTGTCCTTGTAGGAATGGGAGCCGGTGCGGTTCTGTGTGACTATGCCGAGATAAACAGTATCGTTCAGGATGTTTTTTACCGTGGCATAGGTCCAAAGTTTGGAGTATTTGCAGCTGCCCTTTTTTCCGTAGTGCAGTTCCCAATGCCAGCGGGGAGAAAGGATGCTTTTCTCGTTCAGTGCCGCCGCAATCTTGCCGTAGGCCATGCCGGAGCAGCGCATCCGGTAGATTTCCCGCACCACAGCGGCGGCTTCTTCATCCACCACCAGCCGGTGTTTGTCCTCATCGCTCTTGCGGTATCCGTAAGGAGCGTAGGCGGTCAAGTATTGGCCGCTTTTCTTTTTGGCGTACAGCACCGATTTGATTTTTCCCGACAGGTCTTTCAGATGGTAGTCGTTCATCAAACTGCGGAAGTGCAGCATATCGGTGTTGTCGCCCTCGCTGTCCAGACAGTCCAGCACAGATACAAACCGGCAGCCCAGGGACGGGAAAATCACATCCGTATAGCGGCCCACCTTCACAAAGTCACGCCCCAGGCGGGACAGGTCTTTAACCAGAATCAGGTTAATCAGGCCGTGGCGGGCGTCCTCCAGCATTTCCAAAAATCCGGGCCGCTGAAAATTCCCGCCGCTGTACCCATCGTCCCGATAGGTCTTGACCTCGATCCAGCCGTTGAGCATGACAAATTTGGAGAGAATTTCGTACTGATTTTCTATGCTGGCCGATTCATCGCCGGGGATATAGTTCTTTGCCTTTGCGGAATTGGAGGCATCGTCCACGCTCAGGCGGCAGTAGATGCCGACCTTATATTGCTTCTTCAAGTGGCTGCCTCCTTTCCTCCTGTGACAGCGCCGCGTCCACATTGCCCACATAGCGGTAGTAAACACGGAGGTCACAAATCCGCTGTCCGCCCAGTTTTCGAGTTTCTCCAACCTCAATGCGGTCCACCAGTTCAAAGAGGATGGATTCGTCCAGCTCCGTAATCTCTGTGTACCGGCGGATAACGGTCAGCCAGCGATTTGCGTCCGTGCGGTTCTCCAGGTAGCTTTTGACCTTGCGCTCCAGTTCCGGGATGGCTTCGGACTTTTCCGCCCGTTCCGCTTCGTATTTGTGCATTAAGGTCTGAAAAACGGTCTGCGGAATGGTTCCGGCACATTTATCCTCGTAGAGATTCTGCATCAGCCGTTCCAGTTCGGAAAGCCGCGCCGTATATGTTTTCAGCTCCTGCTCGCAGGAGGAAAGGCGGCTTTTGGCTTCCTTATCCTTCAGGCGGATAATCTGCTGCACCAGTTGTTCTGGGTCATATTCCGCAAAACGGGCCTTTTCCCGAATGTCCTCCAACACCAGCTGGGTCAGCACATTTTCATAGATGGTGTGAATTGTGCAGGCTCCCTTTCCGCTGCGGGAGTAGTTCCCGCAAATAAAGGAGCTGTACCGCCCCGGTGTCCCGTCCTTATAGGTGAATCGCTCCACCTGATTCCGCATTTTGAAACCGCAGTCCGCACAGTACACAAGGCCGGTGAAGATACTCTTATAGCCATCAGCGGAAGAAGATTTCCGTACCTTCTTTTTGTCAATGCTGACCACGGTATCCCACAGCTCCTGTGAGATAATCGGTTCATGGGTCCCTTCCACACGAATCCATTCTTCCTCCGGTTTGCCCACGAGTTTGCGTGACTTATACGACAGCGTTCCGGTCTTTCCCTGGACCATGTTGCCGATATAAACCTCGCTGCGGACGATGTTTTTCACCGTCTGGTCTGCCCATTTGTGGTTGACCCGGCGCGGATCGCTCTGTCCCTTGCGCTGGTAGTACAATACACCGGGGGACGGGATGCCTTCCTCGTTCAGCATAACGGCGATGGCGTGAAACCCTGTTCCGGCTGCCCGCATCTCAAAGATACGGCGCACAATCGGGGCGGTGTCCTCATCAATCACCAGGTGGTGCTTATCCGCCGGGTCCCGCTTGTAGCCGTAGGCAGGGTAGGTTCCCATGAATTTGCCGCTTTCAGCACAGGCTTTTTTGACCGCCTTGACCTTCTTGCTTGTGTCGCGGCTATAAAATTCGTTAAATAAATTCAAAAAGCACATGACATCGGTGCTGCCATTGGCGCTTTCCGTGTCAATGCCGTTGTTCAGAGCGATAAACCGACAGCCCAGGGACGGAAACAGGTAGTCTGTGTACTGTCCAAATTCGATGTAGTTACGGCCAAAACGGGACAGGTCTTTGACCAGGATCACATTGATCCGCTTGGCCTTGGCGTCCTCAATCAAACGCTTGACCCCAGGACGGTCAAAATTCGTACCTGAATAGCCATCGTCGATATAGGTATCAATTTCATTCCAGCCCCGCTGCCGTACATAGTTCTGAAGCAGCAGCTTCTGGTTCTCAATACTGACGGATTCGCCGTCGCGTTCATCGTCGTTACTTAAACGGCAGTAGATGCCGACGTTGTATGTTTTTGTAGTCATCTTTATTTTCCCTCCCGACAATTCAGATTCCATACCTCGTGCGGCGTGATGGCTCCACAGGGAATCTCCCTGTATGAACATCGTAGCGGAGAATCCATCGCCGCGCAAGGATGCGGCAAGGCCGGGAGGATAGTGTAACTATGTAGCCGTGTGTGCGGAGCAGCCGACAGATGTGGAAACCTCCGACATGGCGCGCCGGACAGCCAGCTGCTCCAAAGTCTTTCCCAGCTCCTTTTCGCCCGAAAAAAAGCTGGTCACACGGTAAATGGTTTTCCCAATTTTCACCTCTTTGTAGGAGGTTGTAGGGGGATTCTTCTGATCCATACTGACGCACCTCCAGTCAAAAACTGCTTCTTCATAAGATATGAGGAAACATTTTGTCTCAATTCATATAAAAAAGCAGCCGTACCGATAAAGTTGAGGGGATATGCTAACCAGTCAATCGGTACGGCTGCTGTATGATAGTTTGGTTATTGCTCGCCACATTTGCCACGCACCCCTGACGATGGGGACACTTCTGGTCTCCGCTGGCGCGGCTGTCATAACTCCGCAGCGTCGTTTTACTCGTGCGCCGCAGGGTTCCTCCCAAGTCTTTAGGAGGCCGTGAGGAAGTATCTTTAAGCCCCCATGCAGTCACCGCGCCCTGAAGTGCCACCTTCAGGTTCCAAGCTTACGTTGATCGCTCAGGACAGCCGATTCATCACCTCCTTGGCTTGTCCTTCTTGGCGGCGCGCCTGATTCGCTCATACATGGGTTATGTACCAGAAATGCCGTCTATTCAGTTGTCAATGTGCCAATGAAGGGGAAGAATTGTCCTTCTAATTACGCTGACAAAAAAGCCGCAAAACGGGCGCGTGTAAGAAGGACTTATCAAAAAAGTTTAGCAAGGTGTTTCAACCCCCGGCGAATGCTATCTCGGACACGGCTGACATCCACTCCCTCAGCCTTAGCAATTTCAGTTGGCGTCATGCCCAGGTAGAACCGGGCATAGATCCGCTTGGCCTGCTTGTCCGGCAGCGCCATCACCGCAGCGTAGAGCTGTTCCCGCCGTTGTTTGTCCTCCAAGATTTCCTCCGGGGTCAGTGGGCGATTTATTACGGTATTTTCAATGCCATTGTCATGGTCCAGAGAATAGTATGCCTTATAGCGATACATCTGGCGCTCATAGGCAGCGTCAGCTCGTTTGTCTGCCAAAAACACAGCGTGTACTTCATCGGTCACTTCCAAAAAAACGTCTGTTTTATATAGATCGGGATACAGATCCCGAAGATTGATTTTCTGCATTATGTACCTCCATTTCGGTTCACAGGTCCAGTTGACGAGCGAGCCGAAATGAGGTGGAGAACGGCAATGGTAAGGTCCAGGCCGCTTTTCTAAAAAAGCGCAAACAAAAGCGCCAGTCTCCCGCAAAAGGAAATTGGCGCAGCAAAATACACTATGATAATGCCGAAAATACTGCCATGATAATGCCGGTGGAGGGGCATGATGTATCCAGGCAAAACTCAGGCTTTTTTTGACAAGATGGGTCTTGTCGTTTTGTGTTGAAACACTTTATAGTGCATGGCGGCATCCTCCTATTGCCGCCGTGTAAGATTGCAAGGTGTAGGGTCGTCGTTACCCTTTGGGCAAAAAGAAGCGGCGGCTCAAATTAGAGCCGCCACAAAGTAAAATAGGCGTATGAATACAACTGCTATGCAACGGCTTTTTTTCTTTACCGCCGCATGGCAGTTGATCCAAATACTATTATTTTTTTATTCTAAAACTGAATTGTTGCAGAATTGTCCTAACGCCCACTTCTTTCGACAGAAAAACAGCCCGAATTGCTTCACTTTTGTAGCAATTCAAAATTTATTGCATTTCAGACCGCAAAATAACCCGTTTGAGCAGGAACATGGTTGCGCCAAAATAGTCAGGTATATGGCACAGAACATTCAAAAAAGCCGATAACCACAAGGAAATCGGACCTTGTGAGTTATCGGCTCTGCGGCTGTGCGTCTGGCGCTTTGATAACAGTTATATGAAATTGTTCAATATCAATCAGACACTCGCTTTTGCATTTAGGACAAAAGAGAGGAAAGTTTTTTAGGATGGTATCCTCCCGAATTTTGTCCCGTGTTTTATTTCCACAAATGGGACAGCGGATGAACTCGGTTTTCTCCATATCGGTCATTTTGCATCCCGATCCTTATCTTTTTGCTTCTTTTCCTCTCGATACTTACGGATCAGCTTGTTGCGGACGGGAATACCGACACCAATCAGAAGAACTACCGCTAAAATTGTGAAATCCATATTGCTCACCTCACATTTCTTTGTTTTCCATGATCCGAATGGAGAACCAGATCGACACAGCATACATGACAACGACGAGTACAAGCACAAGACCGATCAGCAGCACCGGGGAACTTACAACCGTAGTCACAATGGGATTGTCTGCGGGCATCTTGGGCAGGAAAAACAAGGTCGCCAAAAATCCGGCCACAGGAATATACATGAACACACGGCCTTTAATGGCTCCATATTTGTAATAGCCCGGAATTTGAAATACGGTATAAAGGGCGAACAGGAACAGGCCGCCGATGGCCGCGCTGATCATATCAAATGCTCCAACACGTTCACCCATTGCCCGCAGCACAATCGGCTGTGTGATAAGAGAAACCACCAGAGCTATCGCGCCCAGCGCAAGAACAAAGAGATACCGGCCTGTCACCATTTCGCTTTTCTTGATGGGTAAAATCCCATACAAACGCTCCATGCTGTTTTTCTCCGTTACCGAGAAAGTGTAGCCTGTGGTCATGGCGATAAAGCACATGGCAAAGGAAACGCCGGTCAGGATGGAACGGTTAATGGCTGCAAAAGCGATAGGAAGAAGCATGGTAAACCCGATCACCTTGATATAGGGCTTTACCAGCGAAAAGTCCAATTTTGTTACTTTTAATGTATTACTCATAATCGTCACCTTTCTTGCTCGTGAATACAACGATTTCATCAATGGTCGCCGGTTCAATACTCAAAGAGGAAAAAGCGACCGTATCTTCGGTCTTGACCAGAGCCTCAAAGCCTGTGGGGAATGTGCGGACACCGACCGCTTTTTCCTTCAGGTCAGCAGACAGTTCTTCTGTTCCTCCTTTGACAATGCGGAACAGATCGACAAATTCATCCTTGCTGCCGCTGAAAAACAATTCTCCATAGCTGATATAAGTGATATAGTCAGCAGCGCGTTCCAGATCGCCGGTGATATGGGTAGAGAACAGTACACTGTGTTCTCCATCCTCAATATACTCCGAGAGAATTTGCAGCAGTTCATCTCTGGAAACCGGATCGAGGCCGCTGGTGGGTTCGTCCAGGATCAGCAGCTTTGCGTCGTAAGAGAACGCACAGGCCAGCATCAACTTCATCTGCATACCCTTTGAGAGTTCTTTCACTTTCTTGGTGGGAGCGATGTGGAACTTCCGCAGCATCTCGGCAAACCGTTCCGACTTCCAGTTGGGATAGAAAACGGAGATGGATTTCTCTACCTGCGTTACCTGCCAATCATCGCTGAAATAGTTGGTATCAAATACAACACCGAGTTCCGCTTTTGCTTTCTGCTCGTCAGCGATATTATCCAGCCCCATGATCTTGATTTCGCCGCCGTTGCGCCCCAGCATATTCAGAATGAGTTTGATGGTGGTTGTCTTGCCGGAGCCGTTTGGCCCGATCAGCCCCATAATATATCCCTTCGGCAAGGTGAAGCTGATATTGTGAAGCTGGAAACTGTCAAAGGATTTCGAGAGGTTTTTCACCTCTAAATAGTTAGTCATCTGTATTCGCCTCCAATAAAATATCTAAAAGACGGTGCAGTTCTTCGCTGGGAAGATTTGCGATTCTTGCCGCCTTGATTGCGTCGGTCAACCCATTTTCCACTTTGCAGATAAGCTGCTCTCTCATCAGTTCAGAGCCACGGTCCATGACAAAGCAGCCGCGTCCCTGAACATTTTTGACAAATCCCTCTTGCTCTAATTCTGTATAGGCCCTTGTAACGGTTAGGACGCTGATTTTCAAATCTTTTGCCAGCGTTCTGAGGGAAGGTAAGGCTTCGTCCTCTTTCAGTTCTCCAGATAGGATTGCCGCCTTGACCTGCTGCTTAATTTGCTCATAGATGGGTACGCCTGATACATTTGAAATAATTAGTTTCAATCCATCTCACCTTCTTGCTGTTTTAACTGTTATGTTATTATATATAACACTATAACACGAGATGAGTAAAAAGACAATATAGTTTAAGAAAATTTACAAATAGCAAAAACTGGTCGGAATAATTTTGCCATTTCGATTAGCCATTCTCTCAATCATTCTGCGGCAATTCAAAACAATCCATTTTATCTATTTTTAAGGAGTGTTTTCCTTTCCCATTTTCTATTTATAAAATAGAGTAAGCCTACAATAGCTGGTAAGATCGGAGAAAGTGCCTGGCCGTAATAAATTCCTATAAATCCCATATTGAGTGAAAAGGCCAAGAACCAGCTCATAATCAAACGCACAATAACTGCGTCCAGTAAAGCGTTAATCATAGCGACATTTGCCGCACCGACACCAATAGCAAAGGAATCCAAAGTATACATAATGGCATAAATCAAACTGTTTATACTGCAACAGACACGCAGATAGTAAACTCCATCGTTTACTGCTTCCGGGTTGGTACTACCAAAAAGCAAAATCAATGGTTCGGCAAAAAGCTGTACGCTTATTACGACAACGAATGTTACGGCAACATTCATCACCAAACTAATTTTCACTACCTTTCGGGCACGGTCGATTTGTCCAGCCCCCATACACTGGCCTACCATTGCCGTTACTGCCTGTCCAATAGCCCAACAGGGCATACCAGCAAAGGTATTGATTTGTAAACCTACATTTGATCCAGCGGACACTGCAGTTCCAAATTGATTAAGCATTCCCGTAACAAGCAGATAGGCGGTGTTGACTACGACCATCTGGATCGCTGTAGGTAGGCCGACTTTTACTATGGCGATTAGCTTATCCCATTGAAGCGTAAACTTTCTGTGATCCTCCATAGATAAAAATATCCTGTGTCGCTTCAAATAGAATAGGGAAATCACAAAGGAAATTCCCTGTGCGGTAATCGTTGCGTAAGCTGCTCCTGCTGTTCCTATTCCTAACGGACCTACCAAAACAATGTCTAAAATGATATTGATAATGGTAGCAACTCCTACAAAGTAGAGGGGGGATTTGGAATCCCCCAACCCTTTCAGTACAGAGCAGACAGCATTATATCCAAAGACAAATACCGTTCCACAGCAAAAGATTTTCATATAGTTGCAGGCTTCTGGATATGCGTCTGCTGGAACGTTTACCATTTTGAATAGTGGCTGGTAGGTTGCCAAACTCACAACCGTCACAAGCAAAGAGGATACCAGAGAGAGTAGAGCCAACATTTGAAAGGATTCTGCCTGCCCTCTTTTATCGTCTGCCCCTTTATACTGAGCAATTAACACTGCTCCCCCCATCGTCATACCAATACAAATTGAATTGATGATATAACACAGTTTAGAGGCATTGCCAATGGCCGCAAGACCTGTATCACCTACAATTTGGCCGACCACAAGCATATCTACTACATTGTAAAACGATTGCAGTAGATTTGCTGAAAGTAATGGGAAAGCGAAAGAGGCCAGTTTTTTCGGCACACTCCCGGTCAACAAACTATGTTCTTCAGTCATATCTATTCCTCCAAAAAGAAAAAGGGACACACTACATCGTGCGCCCTTTGCATAGTCACTTATATAAGCATAACAAAAGGCCACAAACAAAACATCGTCTGTGGCCTAAACAATCAATTATCTATTGTTGATCTGATAAAAAGGGTATAAAAACCAAAGGCAGTCCACTCTGCCTTGACCTTTTCATTTTATAGATCAACTTTCCGAAAAGGCTCCGCACAATGTTTTGTGGTATAAACTTGTGTGGAGCCGAAGTCAATACAAAATTTTCCGAACAACATCGTACTCACCTCTCGTTACATAACGAATCATTTTTAGTATAGCTAAATCACTGTTAATTGTCAATCAAACTGTGGAAAAATTGAATATGCCAAAATAGCAAAAAGAATGGCCGGAACAGAAATTTTCTGTCCCGACCAATTTTCTTCTTGAAAGTCAGTGTTTATTCCGCCCTCAGATTTTCAATCAGACTTGTTTTTTCGATTGAACGACAGATGCAATAGCTGACAAGAATCTGTAACCCAATCAGTACAGCAGCAAACAA
The DNA here is from genome assembly GCF_900142265.1 of Anaerotignum lactatifermentans DSM 14214. Classification (GTDB taxonomy): domain Bacteria; phylum Bacillota; class Clostridia; order Lachnospirales; family Anaerotignaceae; genus Anaerotignum; species Anaerotignum lactatifermentans. Next base: position 35,605 of record NZ_FRAH01000003.1, read on the forward strand.
GAGAACAGGTAATGGATCAATGGCGAAGATAACGAATTTCAGAGCCATCACCTTATTTGCCAAATAGCACAGAAGTCCACCAATCGTAATACCAAAAGCCGCTGCCAATAGTGCCGACTTGATGCTGACACTCATACCCTCCCGGTAGAGCATTTTTCGCAGCTGCCGGTTTGTCATCCCGACAGCTTGTAGCAAAGCAAACTCCCGCTTGCGGATGATGGCGCTGTTAATCAGCATATTTATCATATTGAGCAATCCAAATATCACGACAAAGGCAGATACAGCATACAGGCTACTCATTGTCACATTGATAAACCCTGCAATCATAGAATATTCTTCCGAATATACTTTGAGCCGCAGATTTGGATTTCCGCTGATAAGAGATGCCAGTCTGTCCTTTACAGGCTCCGTATAGTTTTTATCACAAAAGATAGAGATGTGTGTTGTATTATTATACGGGGAAATCTGCTCGATTGCTTCTTGAGTGCAATAGAATAATCCCGTCGAAGGAAAATAGGCAATACCTGCAACAGTAAACGTTTCTTCTATGATCTGTCCACCGACTTCAAAACGGAATGTCAAAGAATCTCCAACTTGCAAATCGCCATAGTTGAGTTCACTTCGATCTGTGCGGTATTTATTGATTACAATTTCATTCGTACCTAAATCATCATAGCTAACAGTTCCACTTGCGATTTCGCTGACATTGGCAATCAGTTCTGGTGACAAGCTATTCAGCAGTTCCAAGTTATCTTCGGGCGAGGTATAATTTACAGCCGATTCAACCAAACGGCCTATAACACACTCGTCGAGAACGATTTTCTGGACACCAGGAATATCTGTGATTTGTCCCATCAGTTCACCGGATAATGGATTGTTCTGAATAATTGTCGGGAAGCGTTCGTAGAAATTGTCCATTTGGATGCCAATTTGAAAATCTTCATCCATAGGATAGCTTTGCCGTATCATTGCCGGAAGATTGATAGAGGACACAAGAATGGCTAATGCGATCATCAATGTTCCACTGATACTTAGCGAAATAATTGACATTCGATTTTTCTTCCGATTTGTGTGCAGATTGCTTTTTGCTAAAGAATCAGGGGTGATTTGCTTTAGTGCCTTGTGAGAACCAGCGGTTTCCCCATCCCTGAATTTCATAGCTTCAATGGGTGAAGCATTTGCCAAAAGTTTTGCGGGTTTCCTCAGTGCAAATTTAATAACGACATAAATCAGCAGGATCGCAAATAAAGTAATGAGAGCATCATACAGAAGCCATTGTACTCCAGAGATTAAGACAATGAGCAAAATAGAAATCAATGCTCCAAGCGGTATAAATCTCACTGCCAACATATTGCCTTGCGTATTTAAGAATCGGCGCAGTTGCTTTTGTGTTGTGCCCAATGAGATCAGTTGGGCATACATTGGCATGGAATTTACGATGGAAATATAAAAAATGCTGTATATCACAAAGCTGCTGGCAAACATCAGGAATATGGTGAAAAAGATGACAGCAGCGATCACAGTTCCATCAAAGTAAACTCCATCAATGTAACTCTCATTTATAATAACATCAAAGCTGGGGATGCCCGCAGACTCGCCTTTGCTTTTCAAAAAGTCTTTTTGGGTATCGGAACCTGTACTGGAATAATCCGAATTGAGTAAAACAAGTACATCAACCGTGGCAGCGGTTTCTGTGCTGAAATCCGAAGTTATTTGACTGTATTGTTGGGCATATTTCATTCGGAAACTGTTTGATGTTACAACATAAAACTGCTCTCCACGTTCTTGTTCCTTGTTTTGAATCGTACCACATACAGTAAATTCTTCTTCTCTTTCTTCATTGGTCAAGCTGTCAACATAAGCAAACCGGAAAGTATCTCCTACCGACAAAGCACGATTCTTTAAGTAGGTTTCGGACACAAGCACCTCATTTTCACTGTCCGGGATTACGCCATCTACAAGCCGGAACCCCATAAAGGCCAGCGTCTGCTCGTCCATATATGCCAGATCGGTACGGCCATCACGGTCAACCTGATTTCCAAAAGATTTGTAGATGCCTACGGCTTCAAAATCTTTATCCGATTGAAGTGTGGTTTTGGTATCTTCGTTTACTGCCCGATACATAGCATGGTATGGAGCCTGATTCGCTTGATCCAACGCATCATTCACCAAAACCGAAAAAATAGTTGCCATCAGGCAGGTAGCCAGAATAATAATGATTGCAGTTAAAAATGTTTTTAATTTGTGTGTTTTCAGATCAGCTTTCGCAAGACCATGTATTATTCTGCGCGTATCATTTTCAAATGGTAATGTCATATCCGCCACCTCCTTACGCCTTGATTTTTCCGTCCTCAATGCGCACAATACGGTCGGCAAGCTGGGCAATCTCGTTGTTATGGGTAATCATCACAAGCGTCTGGTTAAACTCCCGGCTGGTGCGCTGGAGCAAGCCCAGCACATCGGCGCTGGTCTTACTGTCCAGGTTGCCAGTGGGTTCATCGGCCAGGACAATAGCCGGTTTGGATACCAGGGCGCGGGCAATCGCCACACGCTGCTGCTGGCCGCCGGAAAGGTTGTTGGGCATATTCTGGAGTTTGTCCTGAAGGCCCAGCATCTTTACGACTTCATCCATGAATTTCTGATCCACGGTGTCGCCATCCAGTTCCACGGGCAGGACGATGTTCTCATACACATTCAGGATCGGCACCAGATTGTAGTTCTGGAACACAAAGCCGATGTTGCGGCGGCGGAAGATGGTAAGCTGCTCATCGTTCATCTTCGCCAGTTCTTTATCCCGAACCACCACACTGCCGGAAGTGGGGGTGTCCAGGCCGCCCATCATGTGCAGCAGGGTGGATTTGCCGGAGCCGGAGGTGCCGACCACCGCCACAAACTCGCCTTCCTCCACGGAGAAGGTCACGCCGTCCAGGGCGCGGGTAATGTTCGGCTCAGTGCCGTAATATTTTTTCAGATCAGTTGTCTGCAAGATACTCATAAGAATACCGCCTTTCTATATTTTCAATATGAATGTAGTCTAAAACTGAATTGTTGCAGAAATGTCCTAAACGCCCTTTGGTTTTGGACTGAATTGCTTCAATTTTGAGATATTTCCATTTTGGGTAATTACACAGTTTCGTCCTTTAGGACTTCAACCACAATGTCTTTCCGAATCTGTCGGGACGCAAAGGCATAAATCCCACTGATAAGCAGAAGGGTGAGGACAATAAATGCCAGCAGCCCCCACAGGGAGAAAACTCCCAAAAACTCACCAAAAGTGACATCCTGCATCCACAACACAGCGCCAATGATAAAGAGCAGAACCGGCAGGCCGAACAAAATTGGCTTAGACGCAAGCAAAAACCCCTCAATGGACAGCAGACGGTGAAGCCCTTTCTTATCCAGGCCCACAGAGCGCAGCATGGCAAAGTCTTTCCGCCTTTGGTACAAGCTGTTCAGAATCGCTGATGTTGCAGAGGAAATTCCGACGATTCCAAAGAGTGCGGTCAGGCTATACACGACAAGCATGGTAGCGTTCGTCAGCTGATCGCGGGTGATTGCCCGTTCTGTTTTGCTTGAAGTATAAAAGTCATCGGAACTTAAATAGGCGCTGCATATTTGATCCGCGTCCTTTTGGATTTGGGCATCTAATCCATCTTCTATCGCAAGGTTCATGTAAGTGCGGTAGTTGTAGACTGCCCGATCTTCCGAATAATTCCCAATAATGCGGTAATACTCATCCATAGGAACGAGGATGGGGAGCGTATAGAACGCCGTGTGCAATCCAATGTCAGGCAATTCTTGGATCGTCGTACCCACATTCAGGTCAAATGTGTAATTGCCTTGAATGGAGTCTAAAAACTTCTCTGTGATATTCAAGGACTGCCCCGTTTCCAAATTGAGATAAGAGGTCATTTCTTTTTTGGCTTCATAACCTCTGGAATCGGGGTTCTTTACAACAGAATTTACTACGATTGCCGTCCCGTTTTCCAACGGCTCCATGCCTGCTTTTGCAAGGCAGGCATCATAGGAATCCTGTTCCAGTCCAATCAGCACGCAGGGGATTCTGTATTGCCCGTCACGATTTACGACATACTCGCCAGCCGCCTTTGTACCAAATCCACCGGAGGTGACAAACTCGCTGGACAGGTCATCATCCGATACCCAAATCGCGCAGTTTGCCATTGTATAAGTGGCTTCATTTGTGACATGGGGAAGTGCTTTTAATTCCTGAATCAGCGCCTGATCCACCTGCTGACCCGGTTCCATTGTGATATTCACATCAAAGTGATTATCCTGCTCCGCTTTGGTATTGTTCACATCAGAAATTGCAAAAACAGCCAGGAAGCTGAACATCAATACCAGACACAGGCAGAGCGTAGCCGTACAAGTACGGAACAGCTTTCGATTCGCAGCAATCGAGTTTGCTGATAGTTTTCCAATAAAACCAAACCATTTTTTCAGCAAAGTATGTTTTTTCGATTTTTTGAGTGTCGTGAGATTCCAGCTTTCTTTCACTGCTTCAATCGGCCGGAACTTCCCCACCTGTTTTGCAGGGCCTGAAGCTGCCAGCAAAACCGTCAGGAACGATAACACCATCGAACCGAGCGCAACCCACGGCGAAAAGGACACAGTAATCGGATGCTCCATTGCATCGCCTACCAGCGCAGAATAACCAGAAAGCACACCATAAGAAAACAAGTATCCCAGCCCCACAGAGAGCAAAATTGGAAGAAAAGCTAATTGCCGGGCTTCATAAAAAACCATCCGTTGAACCTGTTTTGAAGTCATACCAATCGACTTTAATATCCCAAGTTCTTTCATTTTCCGCTTGGCAGAAATAGAAAAGGCACCACGGATAATATAAGAGAACACCGTCATGGAGGCCAATGCGACCAGGACAACAGCAAGAAACAGCTTTGGCAAATCGCTGTTCCAAAAATGTCCCGGCTCATAGATTCCATACAGCCCCAACAGAGCCGTGTGATAGCGATAAGGATAGTCGCCGTATTCGTCTGCTTTCATTTCAATCGTCTGTGCAATTTGAGGAATGGTATCAAAGATCGCAGAGGGATTTTTGACCTGAAGGTATGCTACAAGGTCGGTATCCCCAGGCAGCACAGAGGGATCAAGCCAGCCGTATGCCGGATAGCCGTTATATGCAGAAGAAACCGTCATATCAATTTCGCCAACAATAGTGTATTGAGCTTCTGCTACTTTCTCAAATGTTTCCCCGCTTTGTGTGGGTGACAGAAAATCGACTGGTTCCGAACTGACTTTTCGTTCTCCCAAAACCACGGAAACGGTGTCCCCAATCTGATAGGATGGATTTTGTTCAAAAAAACTCTTGCCTACCACGATTTCACCGGGCGCCTGCGGCACACGCCCGTGAATCATCAGGTTTTTTTCGTGCATGGAATCCCAATATTGGGCATCACAGTTTTGAACCAGTAAAAACGGCAATTCTGTTCCATCAGGCAACTGCGCGGTTTGATTATTTCCTTTCGCCATGATTTTCTGAACATTGTCGTTCCCTTGGATTTCCGCCAGTTGTCCTGCCTGAATGTCCAAAAGCTGTGCATCCCAATCACCAGCTTGATAGATTTCCTGCTGGATGCTTTGATTCCAATAACTTTGAACAAAGGTAAACAAGGCACATAGAAAGGTGGACGCAATGAGAATCGCCACCATAATAGAAATAGAAGTGCGTTTGTTCGCCTTGATGTCCTGTTTTGCCAGCTTCTTTACTACTCGGCTGGTATCGTTTTCAAAAGGTAACGTCATACCCACCAACTCCTTTCCATCGTAGTCTAAAACGGAATTGTTGCAGAAATGTCCTAAACGCCCTCTAATTTAGCGGCGAATTGCTTCAATTTTAGGACAATTCATGTTTGGCCGTATTTTTTGTAAAGCCAAACGGAAAGCAAGCCGGTAATTGCCAGTTGAATCACCAAAAAGAACAGCACAAGCCAGATGCTCTCATAATAGAATAGCTGTGTCTGAAAGACAGCAGCATCAATCAATGCCACTATTCCAGCTGCCCATCGGATATGCTGGACAAAGAAGAACTTGAAAACACCCAGAACAATTATAGGCGGCAGGCAGAGCAGAATCGCATTGAAAATCAATGTTCTTGTGATAGCCATGTGACTTTCTCCTCTCATCGTTTGAGAAAAGCCTACCTCCCAAATGTTGCAGAAATGTCCTAAAATCCAAATAGCATAAAAATTTTTTGAAAAAAGCGGCAGCCTGCACAGGCCGCCGCTTGATTACTCTTGTGGCAGGAACACCGAAAAGGTGGAACCTTTTCCAACTTCGGAAGTCATCAGAATATACCCGCCCTGCATGGTGATGATCTCACGGGCCAGATACAAGCCAATGCCGATGCCATCCACCTCATGCACCGCTTCTTCCCGGTAAAACCGCTTGAAGATCGTGGCCTGTTCCTGTTCCGGGATGCCCCGGCCTGTGTCGGTCACATCAATTTTCCAGTACATTTCCCAATTCTGAACGGACACATGGATGCTGCCGCCAGCAGGCGTGTACTTCACCGCATTGTCCAGCAGATTGAACAGAGCCTCGGAAGTCCAGCGGCTGTCATGGGAAATGGTCAGTCCTTCCGGGCAATCTACGGTCAGTTCAATGTTCTTCTTCTCCATCGGAGCCAGAATCCCGTTGATGGCGTTCACCAGCGTTTCCTCAATTAAAGCATCCTTTTTCTCCAGTGTAATCACACCGGCCTCCAGCCGGGAAGTTTTCACCATTGCCTGAATCAGAAAGTCCAGCTTGTCAAGCTGGCTGCCGGTTGCCTGCAAAAACTCCCGCCGCTGTTCCTCCGAGATCGGACGGGTCAACATGGTTTCATTGAGCATTTTCAGATTGGCAATGGGGGTCTTGGTCTGGTGGGAAATGTCCGACAGCAGAGATTGGAGATCGGCCTTTTCCTTTGCGACCGTGTTCCGGTCTTTCTGCATGATGTTGTAGAGCCGTTCCAGGCGGTGGCTGATCCTCGCCAGCAGCGTTTCCGCTTCATAGTCCATTTCCGGCCGTGCGGCGCTGTCCATCATGTCGTCCAGCGTCCGGCACAGGCTGTCGGTGAACAGGGTCAGTTTCTTTTGAAAGTAGTGCAGGAAGATCCCGCCCCATACCAGAAACACAGCGGTCAGCAGCCCGCCGTACAAAACCACCCGCAGGTTTTTCGTAACCAGAAACAAGCCCAGCAGCACCAGGAAAGAGGTGGCCAGCAGGCCAACCGTAATGAGCCGCAGAAACTTTTTGACAGATAAATTTTCCAGCTTCATGCCTGCTCACCGCCGATCCACTGATAGCCCATGCCATAGGCTGTCTTGATATACTTATGTTCGTCTGTTTCGATTTTTTTGCGGATACGGCTAATGATGGTGGTCAGGGTATGCTCGTCCACAAAATCTCCGTCAATGTCCCACAGCTTCTCTAAAATCTGCCGCTTGGTCAGGATAATCCGGGGGTTCTTCACGAACAGGAACAGGGTGCGGTATTCCTTTGGAGTGAAGTCCAGCGGCTCTCCGGCAAGGGACGCCCGCTGCTCGGAAAAGTCGATTTTCAGAAAGCCATCGTCAAACAGATCGTGCCGGGGCGTGCGTAGTTCCAGATTGGCAAAGACCGCCGCCACCTTCCTGCACAGCACTGTCACCGAAAAAGGCTTCGTCACATAGTCCGCGCCGCCTGCTTCATAGCCTTTGAGCATATCGCTTTCCTTGTCGTTGGCAGTGATGAAAATAATGTAGGTGTGCTGGCCTCGCTCCCGGATTTCTTCGCAAAGGTCAAGACCGCTGCCATCCGGCAGATTGATGTCCAGGAGCGCAACATCAAACTCGGTTTCCTTCAAATGGGAAACAGCGTCCTTGTGGTTATAGGCCGCTGTGATTTCATATCCATCAGACGCCAGATTGTATCCCAGCGTCCGGTTCAGGAGAATGTCGTCCTCCACGATCAGTATCTTTCTCATGCGTTCACTTCCTCTCTTTTTCGTCTGTATCACTTATCTTAAAACTGAAATGTTGCAGAAATGTCCTAAGAATCAAAAAAGTTTTTCATTTTCTCCTCATATTAAGATACTTACCACTTTATCATACCTTATTCTTTTGCCTGCAACAAGTATATAAAGCTGTCTCCCTATCAAAAATCGGCATAATCATACCTATTTACCGGCAATATAAGGTTATTCCTTAAATGAATCCGGAACGATACAATATTATTGAGGTGAATGATAATGCCGATTGATGAATTAACCATATTGGGGGATATGCTTCGAGCTGCACGAAAAGAAAAAAATTTCACACAGCAGCAACTGGCAGATGAATCGCATATTTCAATTAAAGAAATTGCCGATATTGAGAAAGGCAGAAGAAATCCATCCTACCTGATTATGAAAACATTAGCGAAGGTTCTGCACTTTTCTCTCGACTCTCTTATCAGGCCGGAGCTGACACCAGATGAAGCTGGGCAAAATGAGATGAAGCTGCTCTATCTGAACTGTCCGCCAGAGATGCGGGAAACCTTGTTGAGCCATACTCGTGGATTTGCGGAGGAACTAAAGGAAATTTCTAAGAAACTTGAAAAAGAATAGGCCAGTGAGTGAAACTTGGAAGTTTCTCTCGCTGGCTGTTTTTGTATCAGCAAGAAAGTGGCAAGCAATGCCGGTGTTAATACACTCGGCCCGCAGAGGGAAAAATCCTGCCGTGATTTTCCCCTCCGCTTTGCTTGTTGAGGGCAGCGCCCCCAAACCCCTTTGAACACAGAAATTCATTCTGTGGCTGCGCGTTCTGCGAACGCTTTGGACCATGACCGGCTCACCGCTGGCCGTGGTCTTTTTCCTGTTCCTTTTTCTGTTCCTCGTCCATTTTCAGCAGCCGGTCCACATTCGCTTTGGCCGTCAAAAGCTCCCGCATTTCTTCACGGGAACGCCGGTACTCGGCGTAGGTTTTCTTCTTTTCCTCCAGCAGTTTGGCATACTCAGCTTGCAAGTCCTTAACCTTGGGCAACTTCTTCACACCCATCTCGTCAAAGGCATTTTTGGCTGCCTGATGGAGCAGGATTTCCTGCTCATGTTCCTCGCGGAATTTCTTGGAGTAACCAGCTTTCCGGTAGGCTACATAGGTCTCGCGGGTCTTGGCATAGTTGATGATATGAGTTCGCAGGACGGCGATCTCCGCTATGCGTTTCTCCGCCGCCTTGATCTGCGCCGACAGTTCGTTGTGGTGGGCGGTAGCTGCCGCCGCTTTTTCTGCCAACTCCGCATAGTCCAGCAGCTGATGTTCGGTAAGAAAATTTACAGTCTGCGCCATCTGTTTCAGGTTAAAAACCTTGGCCCAGCGTGCATACCCAGAGCCTTTCCCAGCCTGTAATTTTGCCTGAATGTCCACCAGCAGATTGACCCTGGGCGGCTCCGGCTGCACGGTGGATTTTTTACGAGGTGTATGCTGTTTTTCTCCGGCCAGCACCGCACGGATTTCTGCTTCACTGTACCCGGCCCCCAGCTTGTCATCCATGCGGGCTACATTCTTCCAGCCGGGTGCTTTGAGCCGGATCGCTTTCCCGCGCCGGGATACTTCACAGCCCATTTCCGAAAGCAGCTTCAGCAGCGCATCAAAGTCCGCCGGTTTCTGCTCCAGCGCACGGTCAATCATCACCCGCAGCTGCTCCCGATGGGAGGGCTTGGCCTGATCGCCCAGCCATTTGTTGTAGCTTTTTCCGTGGGGTTTCGGGTCCTCCACAATGGACAATCCGTTCTCGATACAGATGGTATCGCTCAAGCGTCGGACGGCTCTGGTGCTGCCCCAAAAGTTGCGGAATTTTCGGTCACAATCCGTATTGACCGCCGACCAGATGATGTGATTATAGATGTGCGATTTGTCTATGTGAGTGCAGACCACAAAGGCGTGATTGCCCTTGGTGAACCGCTTGGCAAATTCCACGCCCAGGCGGTTGGCTTCCTCCGGGGTAATCTCACCGGGTTTGAACGATTGGCGCACATGGTAAGCGATCACATCGTCCGCACCGCGCACCCGCCCGGTGGCGGCGATGTACTGCCGCTTTGCCAGCAGAAACTCTGCATCGGCGGTCCGGCTGTCACAGCCATAGCCGGTAATTAGTTTTCCGTTGTCGGTCTTTTGCGGATTTGCCACATAATCAATAATGTCGCTGATTGCCTGACTTTCGGTGCGGCCCTTGCCGATATGCAGCGGCATGATGCGTGTGGTTGCCACAGAGGGAACCTCCTTTCCAAAAGAAAAGGACAGCTGTGTGAGCTGTCCTTTGGTTAATCTAAATTTTTGGCTGCTGTGCTTTTAAGACTGCAATCCGTTTGGTATCCACAAAATGAGTTGCATACCATTTCTCAATTTCCAGATTTCCGCTTTTGCTGAACCGCAGCGGAATCACCGGCTTATGTCCCTGCCCATTTTTCTTTTTTACACCCCACTGCTTGTAGTAACAGAAGGAGGGTTTTAAGCCAGTTTTCTGTGCGTACACCCGCATCTGGTGCATGATGAATGAGAGTTTGCGCAGATTGACAGTACATACCCGTTCCAGATAATCAACCCGCCCAAACCGCCAGTCCTCATATTTCTGTTTTGGTAAGACACCGACCTCCATCAGTACATCTACCGGAGTCGCATAACCACGGCGCTGGCATTGATGATAGACCGCTGAATGTACTTTTCCAATCAGTTCTTTTTCAGTCATGGCAGTTATCTTTCTTTTCGTGCCAGTTTTTCAAGACAGCCTCTACCTGAGCAATCAGCTGTTCCTTGTCCGGCATATAGAGAACATACCGGGATGCGAAGATATTGTTGGACAGACCGCCCAAGGCATATTCCGCCGCGATGCTGTCTTTTTCCGTACAGAGGATAATACCGATAGGCGGGTTATCGTCAGGGTCGTTGACTTCTGCCGCATAGTAGTTTAAGTACATATTGAGCTGACCGGCAGCCTCTGGTGTCAGTTTTTTCGTTTTCAGTTCAATCAGTACATAAGCACGGAGAATTTTGTTGTAAAATACCATGTCCACATAGTAGTGGGTATTGTTCAGGGTCACGCGCTGCTGGGTTCCAACAAACATGAAGCCCCGTCCAAGTTCCAAAAGAAACTTTTCAATCTGTACGACAAGAGCTTTTTCCAAATCGCTTTCCAATATGGGTTTGTTCTCCGGCACACCCAAAAACTCAAACACATAGGGATCACGGATGATGTCAGCTGGCTGATTGATTTCAATCCCTTTCTGCGCCAGAGAGAGGACCTTTTCTTTATTCACATCTCCGCTGGAAAGTAGCAGCCGTTCATACAGCGAGCTGTCAATCTGCCGTTTCAGCTCCCGAACTGACCAGCCCGAATTGATAGATTCTTTCTCGTAAAAGCTGCGTTTGTTCTCATCCGTAATACTCAAAAGTTCACAGTAATGAGACCAGGACAATTTGCCAGACACTGTCTGGCATTTTTCATAAGCAAGATAAAATGCCCGCATATTTTGCAAATTAGAACGAGAAAAACCTTTTCCAAATTCCCGTGTCAGCTCTTTGGAAAGTTCCCTTAATGTTTGTTTTCCATAATCTGCGCGAATCTGATTTTGCTGTTCATACTCCACGATAATCCGGCCAATGTTCCAATAGGTTGTCAAAAGCTGCGTATTAACCTGTTGTGCAACATTTTTTCTGGCATTCTCCAGCAGCTCTCGGATTTCCAAAATCATGGAGTTGTTTGGCGTTAATTGATTTTCCATACACGCCCTCCTTTATCTAAAACTATCCGCACTCGGCGGCAGAATATATTCTTATATAGTATATCCTATTTTTTAGGGAAAGTAAAATAACATCAGTGGCATATTTTATCCATAAACCAAATCCTGAATGGCAAACTTCAAGTCCTGTACCTTGCCCAGCAGCCAGATAGCAGCCATTGGCAGACCAAACGGACTGATAAGAAATGCCATCACCAGCAGGATAATGCCGTTTTGCAGGGAACAGGTCAGCAGAACCGCCACGCCCAGCAGGGCGATTACCATGCTGATAAGCCCCAGCACCAGACCGGAGACATAGACGATCCCTACACAAATCCAAACGAACAGGGTCAGCGCCAGAATCACCGGAGCCGCTAAAATTTTCAACAGCAGTTTCAGAATGAACCAGATCGCCCTCATGTTTCTTCCTCCTCCCATTGTTTCCGAAAGCTCTGGCAAAGAAGTTCCGCCTGCCTTTCATCTTCTTCCGTTACTTCCCGGCGGCCTTTGGTCCGCTTCATCACCTCGTAGCCGCTATAATCGGAAAGCAGCACTTCAAACAGCTCATCCGGTGTCCGGCTGAGAAGTCCGTCCACACAATAGCGGGAATCCCCATTCCATGTTACGCGGAGATACCCATTCCTGCAAGGGAGGACTTCTTCTTCCAGATCACAGTCCAGATAATCCCGAAATATCTCCAACACTTTTTCAAAGGTTTTCATCTATTCTCAACTCCTTTGCGGCAATCTGTTTTCTATCCATATTATCCTGCCGGTACAGCCAAAAGGCAAGGATACGGGCAAAAGAAAAAACGGAGGAAGGCGCGGCGAAAAGAACGCCGTTCCTCCCTCCGCAGATGGGGTATTTGTCCCGGTTACGAAAGTTTGGAGAGCCGGGTCAGTATCTCCTTAACGCCGTCCCATAACTGTTCCTGCCGCTGGGATATATCCTCCAGGTCGGCATCATAAATCCGCCCAGTCTCATGTACCTTGCGTGTCAGCTGGTTTAAGTTGTTGCTGCTCCGGCTCAACAGGGATACCAGTTCTTTCAGTTCCGGCAAATCCAGCTGCACCACATAGCCGTCCACAGCCATTTTCCGCAGATAGGCGCTCAGGTTTTTTGTCCCAAACTGCGCCATTTTCTGTTGAATCAACTCCATTTCATCAGCGGATACCCAAAACAGAACCGGCACATCCCGCTTGCGCTTTTGGCTGCTCATCGCTCCGGCTCCCGTTTCTTCGGGGCGGCAGGCTTGCGGACAGGCGGTTCCTGTCTGAGTTTTTGCAGGACAGAGCTTTTCTGCTGTTCCTGCATAGTTTTTCTGGCCTGCCTGATAAACAGATCGGTCAGACCGGGATTGACCCCATCCACAACCAGATAGGCACAGTGGCGGGAAGCGCCGCTGTCCTCCGGCATGGGAATGGTTTTTGCCCAGGCTTTATTGTCCTGAGAGATACGCCCATCGTGGTTTTTATGCTGGATGGTGCTGGCAAGAATAAACTGTACCCGTTCCGTCCCGAACTTTTCCAGCACATCTTTGACCGCCGCCTCCGTATCCAGCCGGTTCTCTGCATAGTGAGCGCTGATGGCCTGTTCAATGGCTTCTTTGCAGGCGCTGTTTGCCTGATAAGAACGGTTATATTGTGCCATCTCTCCATGCTCGGACGCATAGGCGGCAGAATGGGGGTAGAGAGGGGCAGTCCGTAATTCTTCCTGCGCCCTGCACACATCATCCGCCCGGTTTTCAATGCTGTCCCGGATCACATCCATGTAGCCGGTCTCCAGCTTTTCAAAATAGCGGTACACATCTGCCAGCGGCGAGGGAGAATCCAAAAGCGCCTGGGCCTGTGCGTCGGTCAGTTCCAGCTGCTCCATCGCCATCACGATGTCCTCCCGGACCGTGTACTCATAGGTATGGTGCAGGATTTCCTCCGGGGGCTGGCTTTTCAGCCAGTCCCGGTAGTTGTCCTGTTCAGCGGTCATCTTTTCATAGAGAGCCGTATTCAGATCGTTGGTATTCATGTTATCGTACCTCCTCGTGTTGTTTCGGTTTCTTTTCAGGGCTGCGGGGCGGCACCGGGCGCTTCAAGCTGTCCAGCACCGAAGGCCGCGTGCTTTTGGCAACTACGGTTTCCGGCGTAGATTGTCCTTTGCCGTCAATGTTCAGCAGCGTGTCCAGTTCCACCAGACGGGCGGACTTGACCCGCAGATCGTCCTCAAAGGGGAAAGGCTTTCCTACTTCCTCCTTGGCTGCGGCCTGCTGCTGGTAAAGGTTCTCCAGCTGGTTTTTGACCGCTTCCAGACGCTGGGGCATTTGCGCCAGTGCATTGTCGATACGGGTTAGGTTGCCGCGTGGGTCTGTACCCAGGGTTGCCCGATGGGTCATTTGCCCTTTCAGCAGGAGCGTATATTCCTGTTTCCACGCTTGAAATTCCACCGACATAGTGAATCCCCGGTAACTGCCGATCTGCACCGGATCGGAGGTTTTGACCTCCTTACAGGCATCCAGCAGGGCTGCACCGGCATTTTCTTTGTCGGTCAGCACATCGCCCCGGATCTCCATACCGGCAAAGCTGTCCTCTGGGTGTGGGTGGGCAGCCAGTGTTTCCAAATCGGCTTCAAAGCCCTGGATATACCCCTTGTTGGTTTCAATTTCCTGCGGGAAGTATTTGAGCAGCTGGTCCTCCAGACGGTACTGCTTGCTCTGGTGGTCGGCTTTCATCAGCTTCAGCTTGGCAACCTCCACATCCAAATCCATGCGCTCCTTGATACGGGGGTCTCCGGCACACAGGGCCTTAATCTCGGCAAAGGAAAGCGCCGTTTCGTCCACATCATCGCAGGAACGAACCGGGCTTTTGCTGGTCATAATCTGGCTGATGAATTTCTGTTTGTTCTCCACCGTCTGCCAGAGATAAGCGTCAAAAGTTCCCTCCGTGACATAGCGGTACACATGGACCAAGGGGTTTTTGTTGCCCTGTCGCTCAATGCGTCCTTTTCGCTGGGCAAGGTCTCCGGGCCGCCACGGGCAGTCCAAATCATGGAGCGCCACAAGGCGGTCCTGCACATTGGTTCCAGCGCCCATTTTGGCAGTGCTTCCTAATAGGACACGCACCTGCCCGGTGCGGACCTTGGAGAACAGTTCCTTTTTCCGTACCTCTGTATTGGCTTCGTGGATAAAGGCGATCTGCTCGGCAGGCATCCCCTGGGCGATGAGCTTCTGGCGGATGTCCTCATAGATGGTAAAAGCAGGCTCCGGCTCATCCAGTGGGATTGCTTCTTCCAACCCGTGAAGCAGCGGATTGTCCAGCTGTTTGGCTGCCTTTTTGGATGGGGCTGCCTGGGGCGTGGAAATGTCGCAGAACACCAGCTGGGTCAATTTATCCGCGTCCCCATCCTGCCAGATCTGCATGATGTTGTCCACGCACTGATTGACCTTGGTTCCCGGTTCATCGGGGAGCAGTTGGTTGATGATACGCTGGTCCAGTCCCAGCTTGCGACCATCCGAGGTGATTTTGAGCATATTATCTACCGACGGGTCCACACTGCCTCTGTGTACTTCGGAAGCGCGCTCGGAGAGTGCTTTCACCATCTCTTTCTGGTGTTCGGTAGGCTGGGCCACAATGTTGTGATATTCTACCTCCGGGGTGGGCAGGTTCAGCTGGTCGGCGGTTTTGATGTCCGCCACCTCTTTGAACAGGTTCATCAGCTCCGGCAGGTTAAAGAACTTGGAAAACCGTGTCCTTGCCCGGTAGCCTGTTCCTTCCGGAGCCAGTTCTAGCGCCGTGACGGTTTCTCCGAAACGGCTGGCCCAGCAATCGAAATGGGTCATGTTCAGTTCTTGCAGGCGGTCATACTGGAGATACCGCTGCATGGTGTAAAGCTCAGTCATGGAGTTGCTGACCGGAGTGCCGGTGGCAAAGATAACCCCTCGGTTGCCGGTGATCTCGTCCATATAGCGACACTTCGCAAACATATCGCTGGACTTTTGGGCATCGCTGGTGGAGAGACCTGCCACATTCCGCATTTTGGTGTATAAAAACAAGTTTTTGTAGTTGTGTGCCTCGTCCACGAACAGCCGATCAACGCCCAGCTGCTCGAATGTCACCACATCGTCCTTGCGGCTCTCGGCCTGCAATTTCTCCAGCCGGGCTTCCAGGGACTTCTTGGTGCGTTCCAACTGCTTGACCGTGAAACGCTCACCGCCGCTGTACTTCACCTCGGCAATGCCCTCGGTGATCTCGTCGATCTGCTCCTGAAGGAGCCGTTCCTGACGCTCTCGGCTGATGGGGATTTTCTCGAACTGGGAAGGGCCCATGATGATAGCGTCATAGTCACCGGTGGCAATCCGGGCACAGAACTTCTTGCGGTTGTGGGTCTCAAAGTCCTTTTTGGTGGTGACAAGGATATTGGCGGAGGGATAGAGCCGCAGAAACTCCGAAGCCCACTGCTCGGTCAGGTGATTCGGCACAACAAAGAGGGATTTCTGGCACAGCCCCAGACGCTTACTCTCCATAGCGGCAGCCACCATTTCAAATGTTTTGCCCGCGCCTACCTCGTGTGCCAGCAGCGTATTGCCGCCGTACATCACATGGGCGATAGCGTTCAGCTGATGTTCCCGCAGGGTAATGGACGGGTTCATGCCGCCAAAAACAATATGGCTGCCGTCATACTCACGGGGGCGGGTGGAGTTCATTTCCTCGTTGTACTGGCGTACCAGAGCTTGACGGCGTTCCGGGTCTTTCCAAATCCAGTCTTTGAAAGCGTCCCGGATGGTCTGCTGTTTTTGGGCTGCCAGGGTGGTCTCCTTGGCGTTCAGCACCCGGCGCTCTTTGCCGTCCGCGTCCTCCACAGTGTCATAGATACGGACATCCCGCAGGTTTAAGGAATCCTCCAAAATCTTGTAGGCATTGGCGCGGCTGGTTCCGTAGGTGGTATAGGCTGCCACATTGTTCTGGCTTACAGAGCTTTTGCCGGTAATCTGCCACTCTGCTGTAAACGGGGTGTAGTTGACCTGGATATTCCGCTGCATATAAAACGGGGTATCAAAGGTCTCGTACATAAACTGCTGGATGTACTCTTTGTCGATCCAGGTTGCGCCCAGACGCACCTCAATTTCCGAAGCGTCCAGGTCTTTGGGCTGGGCAGCGGTAAGGGCTTCCACATTGGCGGCAAAGGACGGGTCCTGCTGTGCTGCCCGCTGTGCCTGACGCAGCTTGCGCCGCACATTGCCGGACAGGTATTCGTCGGCTGTTACATAATGTGGTGTGCCGTCTTTCTCCAACTGTCCCGGCACACGGAAGATCACGCCTTGCAGCTCGGCGGCCAGTTCGTCGCTGGTCTTGCCAGTCAGCTCCGACATATACGCCATATCCACACAGGCTTTCTCCGCGATGGAGACGGCAAGGGCTTCACTGGCGGTATCCACGGTTTCCACCGCCTTGTGTGGCTTGATGGTACACTTGGTGAACATATCCGCCTTGCGCTCCAGCTTTCCGTCCTCGTCAATGACTTCCAGCGCGCAGAGCAGATAGTAGCTGGAATCATCGGCAAAGGCCAGTCGGTTCGCCCGGTCATTGATAAGACCATATTTTGCGGAAAAGCTGTCATAGAGCCGGTTCAGTTCAGCCTGTTTATCCCGGATGGCGCTGTCCGGTGTGGCAGCGTCCATTTGCAGGTCAATGAGCTGCTGGACACATTCCCGCAGACCCACCAGCCCTTTCACACGGACTTCGGCGGTGGCATTCAGGTCAGGCCGTACCATGCGGCTGTTTTCACGGTAATACACATCGCCGTCCACAACGGTGTAGGAGTAATTTTTCACATTGGGGTCAGCAGGGATAGAAGTGTCGATGGCCTCGCCCTCGCCCAGCTCCGGCAGCTCGGCCTCCTGGTAGGTGCCGTGAATGTACTTCACGGCATCATGCAGCTGATCGGCAAGCTCCAGCCCCTCGATGGGATTCACGGTGTAGTCCATGCCATGAGCGGTGCTTTCCGGTTCCTGTCGGCCCAGCACCATTTCCGGGTGGTCCAGGAAGTAGCGGTTAATGGCAAATCCATCCTGCGTCTGTCCGGTCTGCGTCCATTCCGGTACGATGTCCAGTGGACGGTCACGCTTTTGCAGGAAAATGATGTCTGAAACCACCTCGGCACCAGCGTTTTTCTTGAAAGCGTCATTGGGCAGACGGATGGCTCCCAGCAGCTCGGCGCGCTGGGCAAGATACCGGCGCACAGTGGAATCCTTGGCATCCATCGTGTAGCGGCTGGTGACAAAGGCCACCACGCCGCCCGGACGCACCTGGTCCAGCGCCTTGGCAAAAAAGTAGTTGTGGATGTTAAAATTCAGCTTATCATAGGCTTTGTCCCGAACCTGATACTGACCAAACGGAACATTACCCACCGCCAGATCGTAGAAATCCCGCCTGTCGGTGGTTTCAAACCCGGCCACGGTGATGTCGGCCTTGGGATAGAGCTGTTTTGCAATACGCCCGCTGATGGAATCCAGCTCCACGCCGTACAGACGGCTGTTTCGCATTTTCTCCGGCAGCATACCGAAGAAATTGCCCACACCGCAGGACGGCTCCAGAATGTTGCCGGTCTCAAATCCCATGCGTCCTACGGCTTCATAAATTGCTTTGATGACCGTAGGGCTGGTGTAATGGGCATTGAGAGTGGAACCTCTGGCGGCAGCGTATTCCGACCGGGTCAGCAGCTCCTTCAGCTGAGCATATTCCGCAGCCCATGCGGGTTTCTCCGGGTCAAAGGCATCGGCAAGACCGCCCCAGCCTACATACCGGGATAGGATTTTCTGCTGTTCCGGTGTTGCCTGCCCGGTGGTTTCCTCCAAATATTTCAGCAGCTTGATTGCCGTGATGTTGGCCTGAAACTTGGCTTTCGGACCGCCTTCGCCCAGGTGATCGTCGGTAATAAGGAAATTCTCAGTGGTGCGGCGCAGGTTGGCCTTGTATTCCTCATAAGAGGCTTCCTCGGCAGCTTTGACATTGGGGAAGGTCTGCCACTCGCCGTTTACCTGAATGGAAACGGGGTGTTCGTCCAGCACTTCATCCAGAGTTTTTTCTGGCTCTGTGGTAGGCGTGGGCGGCTCTGGTTCCTGCTCCAAATGCTGACGGATTACTGAAATCGGTTCCACCCGGAAGATGGGGAATCCCACCGCATTTGCAAAGGTCACATCTTGAAGTTCCACCCGGCCAACATCCGGCTCCAGCTTGCTGACCCGGAAAGTGCGCCCATCCAATGCAAAGGTGGTCTCGCCGGGAATTAGGTTGTGACGGGCATACTCAGCATCGGAAAGCGGTTGGTTCGACTGCTCCTGTTCTTCAGCGGCAATCTGCTCCACATCCGCCATCACGCGCTGAATGAATGGGTCATTGTCCAGCTTTTCTTCGTCCACCAGCTCGCCATTCACAATGCCGCGCTCGGCCAGCGCCTCCCGGATGGCGATGGGGTCGATGTTGTCAAACCGGTCCTGTTCCGCTTCGGTGTAGAACCGATCCTCCTTGATGAGCTGGGCAATCCTGCGCTGCACCTTGGGCCAGGGCAGCTCAATTCCCTCCGGACTTCCGGCGCGGATCACAAACAGGCTCTTGCTGTCACTGCCGCTGTATTCCTGAGCCAGCCATGCGGCGGTATCTTTTTCCCGTCCATGCTTTTCCATGTAGCGGACAACAGCGTGTTTGCTCTGAATATCACCATTCCATGCACGGATGGCATCATCAATATCATCCTGTGAGAGAGGACGCAGCATTTCATGGAGCCGTGGATAGGTCTCGTCAATAATTTCCCGGTGCAGGCGCTGACGGAACACCAGCACATCGGAATAGAGCCGAATCAGCTCCAAATCACTGGAGCCAAGGATGGCACGACGAATCGCGGCATTGCCCTCAATCACAGCATTTTCGCGGTCGCTGTGACCGCAGGCGTTGCGGTATGGTACATCCTCCATAACGGCGGCAAGTACAATGGGCTTGTATTTCTCATGCAACTCCCGGATCGTAGGGGCTGCTGCTTCGGTCTCCTGGAACACTCTGATTCCGTCTGCGCCAAACTCCGCTTCCTGAGCGTCGATGGCCTGTTCCGCCTCATGGTCGATGGAGGGCATGGAATATTCCTGACGCTCCCTACCGCCCTCCGGGACAGCGGAAATGGTCACATCATGCCGATCCCGCAGCTGTTCCACAACCTGTTCCAGCCGGTTTGCCGGAAAGCCGCACATTTCCACACGGCCACCGCCGGGAATCGCGCGGGTCGTGAGATTGAGGCCCAGTTCCGCAGCAGCAGTTTTGGCGTCTTCACCGTACAGCTCAAAGAAATCGCCCATTTGATACAAAACCATATCATCCGGGTGACGCTCCTTGACCCCGTTGTATTCCCATATCTCCGGGGGCGGCTGCTGGGCTTGCAGGGCATCTTCTTCCGCCAGGGCCTTTTCTTCCTGGATTTTGTCGTACTCCGCCTGTTCCTGTTCGGTGAGATAGCGGCCCTTTTGAATCAGATCGGTAATCCGCTTGGCGACTTTCTCCCATGTGAAATGCACATCCGGGCAGCCATCCTTTTTGTAGTGCAGACCTTTTCCATCGTGATCTTCCCAGCTGCCCCCAGCGCCGGACAGGGCGTGAGAGTGGCCGCCAGTGCCGTACTCATTCTTGAGAAAATCCACCTTTTCTTTGTCCGTATGGGGGTTCTGGAAAAAGGTGAAAATCCGGCCTTTACCACTTTCAAATCCGCTGCCTCTGGTCATGGCTGCGTCGATCTCGTCCTCTGTGATGAACTGCTTGACCGCAGGTACTTCCATCAGCTGAGAGGTAAAGGCAGTGCGGGGCAGGGACAGGTCTTTCAGGTTTTCCCAAATCTCTCTCGGTTTGTGGTAGTGGAAGCGCAGCAACTCCCGGTCCTGCTGGTAGGCCGTCCAGAAGGCGGCGTATTCTTCCGCAAGGGTCTGGCGAAACTCCGGGCGGTTCAGCTGTTCGGCAAGCCATGCGGATTCCTCCGGGAAACCACGACCCGGATTACCTGCGAGGCTGGGCAGATACCCGGCTTCTCTGGCTTCCTCGCTGAAATCGTGGTACAGATTCCAGAACTTTTCCGCAAGGAGGGAGCGTTCATAGCCTGCCGCCTCGGTCAGCTCCACCTTGGCGGCAAACTGGCCATCCTGCAAAAGCTGGCCGATACGCTCGGCGGCGCTCTCCCAGGAAATGACCTGGGCGGACTTGTCGTAACGGGCTGTTTTGCCGTGGGAAAGATGGATGCCGTCCTCGGCATACCATGCGGTGACGCTGCCGATCCCGTTGCCGCCGTGATACAGATTTTTCAGAATGTCTGCGATTTCGGCGGTGGTTTTCTGCTTTTCAAAGGCTGCAACCACACGCTCCCTCTGGCGGTCCGTGTTGCCGCCCAGCCGCAGCACATGGTCAATATCCGCCTGGGCAAAAGAAAAAGCAGAGGATGTTTTCACATTCTCTGCTTCGTCTATGATTCGGATTTGTTCGTTTTCGGAGAGGAAGAAACTCAGCTGTGAATAAGCTCCGCCATCAGAATCTCCTCGGCCTGTGCCTTGCAGGTGTTCATCAGGCCCACCCACTTCATGGGGTCGCTGGCTTTCAGCTGCTCCGTCGCGCCCGCGTCTTTCGCCAGCTGGGGCATCATCTGCTCCAGACGGCTCTGTGCGGTCTCGTCGATCTCGATGAGGTGCGGGTACAGCTTCTCGCTCATCAGCAGCTGGTTGTAGAGGATGGGACGGTGTTCCTTCAGGTATGCTTTCCGCATCCTGCCGTACTTGCCCAGGGGCTTCGTCGGCTGTTCGCTCAGCTTCAGGTCGGGAATCAGGTAATCGCCGTTCTGGATGTAGTTCATGGGATTCTTCATGGTGATTGCTCCTTTCCGCGAGTTGTTCGCGCTCATAATTTCGGATGGTAACGCCGATCTGCCGCAGCACCTGTTGATTGATCTGGCTGACCGCCGTTCCCAGCGCACCGATGGTGGCCGGGGTGTTGAAGTCGAAAATCGCCATAAAGTCCTCGTGGGTAAAATAGCGTTCCGGCTTCAATCCGCAGCGGGACATCAGGGCGTAGGAAATGCTGACGGTAGCGGCTGCCTTAAACTGTACTTCGATGTTAAATTCATCATATTCCTCTAAAAAGGAATCGTCAACGATATAGAGCAAGTCCTGACGATGCTCGTTCCAGTATTCGCCCGCCAGCTTGTGAGCCACTGCCTCCAGCTGCTGGGCAAGATTATCGCCGCTGACCTCGTAGTTACGCTCCAGCATGGCAGACACAGGCTCCTGATACGCTTCCTTCATCTTCCACAGCCAGGGAGTGCGGGAATGTTCGCGGGTCCCGGTGTCAGAAACGTCAAACACATAGCGCAGCCGGGGCCTGTCACCGGAATCGTCCACCAGGGCGATACCCTTGGAGCCACGGCGCACATAGCGGCCCATTTTTTCATTCCATAAATCATACTCCGCACAGGCGGTAGCGTCGGGGCGTTGGGCATAGATCAGCAGCTGTTCATGGAATGGATACTTGTAAAGGCGGGCAGCGGTGGTCAGAAACCCCGCCCACTCCTGCCAGCTGCCGGTGAGCTGGGTTGCCACATGGTCGGCCATCTGCCGGTAAAATTCTGTTTTGGATGGCATGGTTGTTGTCCTCCCTTCGTGTTAAATGGAAATGGGGCGGCATTTTGCGCCGCCCCGTTGGGTGTTTATGAAATGCTTATTCATCAAAATCCGGGTACAGTTCCAGCTGGGCAAACTCGGCATCGCTCATAGCCTGGAGCTTCATCAGGGCGCTGTCCGTCAATTCTCGCAGTTCCGTTTCCTCCGGCGAAAGTTCGCCGCGCATCTCGGTCAGAGCCTCCATCAGTCCGGTGCGGCTGTCGGTGTTGTAAATGCACATCAGGTTCATTTCTTCAAAAGTAAAGTTTCCCATATCAAAGCTCCCTTTCCGCGCTCTTTTTAGGCGCTGTCTTTTTGTGTTCCGTCCGGGGCTGGCTTTTCAGCTGCTCCATGACGGACTTTTTCTTGTCCCGTTCCTCCCGGTGGACAGCTTCCGCTAAATCCATGAGGGAAATAGGCTGGCCGCTGCGGGCCTGCTGTTCCAGCTGCGCCACGGTCGGCTCTTTTGGGCCGTTGTTGATGATGCCGTCGATCATGCCGTAGTCATCCTCCAGCATCATTTCCGCATTTTTCAGCGGATTGTCCGGCAGGAATCCGGGAATCTCGGTGAAACCAACGCTGTCGCAGTAATGACAGGATACCTTACCGTCCTGCTTGATGGCAACAATGTCACTGACGCTCAGGGACGGGCTGTGAAAATCCACCGGCTTTTGCAGGTTGAACTGTTCATACAGCGTTTCCAACTGCTCCATAGTGCTGCCGGAACCGTTCAGCGGGGCAGTGTAGATTAAGTCATAATTGTTTCGATCCACGGCCAGATTGTGCGATTGCAGCCAGTCCAGATTCATAAACCGCACATTCTGCGGATCATCCCGGCTCACCTGATAAATGGCAAAGCAGCTGCCCTCATGGGAGAGAAACGCCTGCTCCCGTTCCAGCTGCCGGTCCTGCCGTTCCAGCACCTTTTCATGGAACGCCGGACTTTGCTCCCATTCCTCGTGTTCCACGCCGAAAAGTCCGCCATGCTCCATGATTTCCTCGGTGTCAAACACCATGCTTTCCGTGTTATCTTCATGGAGGATATAGACGGTCAACCCGGCAGCGTCCAGTTCCAGCGCCCGTTCTCTGGTGACAGGCAGCATCCCATCGTAAAAGTAGCCGTATCCCTGCATATCCGAAACAGATACTTCGCTGTCGGGCATGGGGTACTCATCCAAAGACTGTTCCTGAGCATCCGGCAGCTGGGTGTCGGCAGTTTCTGCGGTCTGCTGGCTGACCTGTTCCTGCATCTGCTGACAGGCTGCATCCTGCAAGGTCTCAATCATAGACAGCGGGGCATCCTGAACAGACGGATTTTCCAGTTCCAGCCCCTCACAAATCTGCCGGACAGCGGCGGAACGGGACAGTTCCGGGGTATCCAGCTGGCCGCCGTCCAGTTCTTTCATGGTTTCTTTGTCATAGAGGGTATAGTCCCAGCCGGTATCGCACGGCTGAATGTGCAGATAGGTGGCATCGTTCAGAAGAAACAGAGCCTCGGCGGGTTCTGACAGTTCCTGCGGGGAATGTTCCGCATTGGCGGAAATCTCCTGATACTCTGTGCGATAGAGAGACGCAAGCTGTGCGGAAAGATGTTCCGGGTCCACAAAATTGCTGTTATCGGCATCCGGGGCAGCGCCATTGTCCAGAGCCATCTCCATTTCTTCGTCCCGTTCCCATTTTGCCTGTTTCTGTTCCTCCAAAAAGAGAACCATATCCGCGATGTCATGGTGCAGGATTTTATCCGTGTATTGGGTAATTTGCGCCTGAATCTCTGTTTCTGAAAGGGTTTCGACACGAATTGCCTGTGCATACAAGACATATTCGCGGGCAAAGGACTCTGCCTGTTCTCTTGCTGGCGGCAGAACCACCGGAACAGTTTCTTTTTTCTGGGCGTTCAGGTCAATGCCGCGCTCCTTGCAGATTTCCTTGTAGTTGCGCTCGATGTCGTTAATCAGCTCGCAGGAAGTCTTGTTGATGGTCTCCAGACTGGCCCGTAATTCTTTCAGGTCCTTGTCCTTGCTCCAGGAAGCGATATAACCGAAACTGTTCTCGCCGGTCTGGATGCCAAAATACTGGCAGACTGCATAGGAAATACTTTCTGCTTCAACTTCTTCTGTGTTGCGGTCTTTGGGTTTTGGCTGGTCAGAAGCATTGTCTCCGGCAGCGGAAGTTTCCTGTATCTTTTGCCGGTCATGGAGCTTGCTGTGTGCAACCTCGTGAACAGTAGCAGAAACGGTCTGCACCTCGCTCATGCCTTCCCGGATGGCGATGCGCTGGCGGTCGGGTGAAAAATAGCCGTCCGTGTTGGCGGCCATCGCCTCAAACTCGATGGGAACCGAGGCAGAGCGCCGCACTGCCTCCAGAAACGCTTCATAGTGCGGAACCGTCCCGGACAGGGAAGAAGCCAGTTCCGGCAGGGGCTTGCCGTCCGTCTGGCTCACATCAAACACCTTGACCGGGCGAAACATGGGGATTTCGATTTCCTTTTCCTCCATAACTGCCTTGCCGTCTGCATCCAGAATGAGGGCATGGGTGTCCGGGTCTCGCTTCATTTCCTCGATTTTCTTTTTGTAGGGCGTGGGGGCGATGATGGTGATGCCATGCTCACCCTTTTTCACATGGCGCTCAAACTGGTTTTTCCACTTGTTGAACCCGGCCACCAGCGTAGCTTCCGGCTTCT
This sequence comes from Anaerotignum lactatifermentans DSM 14214, assembly GCF_900142265.1. Lineage (GTDB taxonomy): Bacteria > Bacillota > Clostridia > Lachnospirales > Anaerotignaceae > Anaerotignum > Anaerotignum lactatifermentans. The sequence goes on from NZ_FRAH01000003.1 coordinate 60,706, forward strand.
GCATATAGATGAGCATGGTGTTGTTGACCGAATAACGGTGGAACTTGGACATAACGGACAGATAGCGTATATACTTTTCGCTCTCGAACAGCTCCTTGATGCCCTGTTCGATACCCGCCGTGATTTCCTGCAACCGTTCCCGGTTGGTGGGCTTATCAGCCATGATGTTCACTCTCCTCTCTAAATTAGCGATTGTTGATTGATGTTCAGCGATCCACAGCTTTTGTTCCTCTGGGCTGTCCTCCAGAAAAGAATCCAGCAGATAGCCGATATAATCCTTTTGCTGCACCGCCTCTAAAAAACGGGGGTGCATGGGTTCCACCGGTGTTTTGGGTGTGTAGCCCGTTTCCCACTTACGGAGCAGATGGAAATAGTCCGCCAAAACCCGAAAGGCATGGTCCCGGCTCTCCTGAAACTTCTGCGCCTCGGTTTTCTGCCGGACATAGTTCCGCCGGGGAGGGGCCTGACTGTCATAGATAAGGCCAAAATCCTGCGCCAGCTTCTCGGCGGCTTCCTTTGGGGACAGGTTGTAGATCCGGGCGGTCAGGTCTATCACATCGCCGGTGGCTCCGCAGCCGAAACAGTAGAAATATTCCTCGTTCAGCTTCATGCTGGGATTTTTGTCATCGTGAAAGGGGCAGCAGGCCATGCTGTTCCGTCTGACCTCAATCCCATATCGTTCTGCGGCTTCCCGAATGGTGACAGACTGCTTGACCGTCTCAAATACATTTGCGCCCATCGTCAATCAGATTTCGATTTGGGGATGGGCGGCCTGTACCCGGCAGCCTTGGCCCGTTCACTGGCAGCCTTGCGGCGCTCGGCGCTGTATGGCTCCCGGACGGACACACAGCGTTTGGGAACTGTAAAATTGTGCTTATCCTTTTTACAAACCTGTTCCGGGTGCTTTTGGGAAAGGCGGGTCAGCTTCACCATCAGTTTCCGGTCATGGGTATAAACTTCGGCGGTGTCCTCGGCCTGGTTGTAGAGGAGAATGGTTTCCTGTTCATAAAGGGAGAGCTTCATTTTGCACCGCCTTTCTGCCGGTCAAATTCCAGCTTGAAGTTGGCGTACCGCCCATCGTCCTCCAGAACCACTGTGGCATCATAGGTCTTGCCGGTCTTTTCGGAATAGCAGCCGGTGATCCTTGTACGGCCATCCTTGAGCAGTGCTGTCACCAGTGCCTTGGTAGGCTGCTTTTTCTTGGCTGCCCACCATTTGTTGTTTTTCCAGATGGCAAATTTGCAGGATTCTGTCTGGCAGAAGAACCCTTTTTGCAGTTCCGCCACATCACCGCCGCAGCGGGGGCATTTGCCCACCACTTCGCGGGGCGGCGTGAACAGGTACTCAGTCCCCTTGATGACCTGATAGGTTCTCACCAACTCCCGGAGCATGGCACAGATCCCGCCCATGAAGTCCTCCGGGGACAGCTCGCCGCGCTCGATCTCGCTTAAACGGTGTTCCCATTCAGCGGTCAGCAGGGGCGATTGCAGCTGTTCCGGCAGAACGGTAATCAGGGACACCGCATCTTTGGATGGCATGAGCTGCACAGCTTTCTTACTCTTTTTTCGCTCCAAAAAGCCGGTGGACACCAGCTTTTCCAGAATCCCGGCGCGGGTGGCCGGGGTTCCTAAACCCTGACGCTCCGCATCCTCCGGCATATCGTCTTTCCCGGCAGTTTCCATCGCGGAAAGCAGCGTATCCTCGGTGAAGTGTTTGGGCGGGCTGGTTTTGCCCTCCTTGACGGTAGCGCCGGAAAGGTGCAGCGTCTGACCCTCGGACAGTTCTGGCAGACGGCCTCCGTCCGGCAGGGCCTTGTCCTCGGTTTCCTTGTCCGGCTCCGCATTTTTCAGCGCAGCACGGTAGGCAGCGTCCAGCGCCCGCCAGCCGGGGCGCTTCACCGTTTTGCCCTTGGTGGTAAACTCCGCACCGGCACACTCCACGGTGACAGCAGTTTCTGAGTAAGTATGCGGTTCCGCCACCGCGCACAGCAGGCGCAAGGCTACAAGTTCCAAAATCATCCGTTCACCCACCGGCAGACTGGACAGGTCGGCGTTTTGGAGATTGCGGGTGGGGATCACTGCATGGTGGTCGGTCACTTTTTTGTCGTTGATGACCGCACCGGCATCACAGGAAATGGCGATCCCTTTGCGAAACGGCATGGCGTTGGCAACCAGATTGACCAGCACCGGCAATCCCTCCGCCATATCCGAAGTCAGATAGCGGCTGTCTGTGCGGGGATAGGTGCAGAGCTTCTTTTCATACAGGTTTTGCAGATAATCAAGCGTTTGCTGGGCCGTATATCCCAACAATCGGTTGGCATCCCGTTGGAGGGTAGTCAGGTCATAGAGGGCGGGCGGCTTCTCGGATTTGTCCTTGCGCTCCACCTTTTTGACCGTCACATCCGCACCCTGACAGGCAGTTTTCAGCTGCTCGGCGGCAGCCTTATCCGCCATGCGTTCCCCGGAAACGGAAAACTCAGGTAGCTCCAGGACTATCGTGTAAAACGGAACCGGCTTGAAGGTGTCGATCTCGGCTTCCCGCTGAACGATGAGGGCCAGCGTCGGGGACATGACGCGCCCAATATTCAAAGTGCGGTGGTACAGCACCGAAAACAGTCTTGTGGCGTTGATACCAACCAGCCAGTCTGCCTTGGCGCGGCAGAGGGCCGCCTGATGCAGACCGTCATAGTCCGCACCGGGGCGCAGGTTCGCAAAGCCCTCCCGGATGGCGGAGTCCTCCATTGAGGAAATCCAGAGCCGCTTCATGGGTTTTTGGCATCCCGCCAGCTCATAGACGCTGCGGAAAATTAACTCACCCTCGCGTCCGGCATCGCAGGCGTTTACCACCTCGGTCACGTCCGGGGCGTTCATCAGCTGTTTCAGGACAGCAAACTGTTTCTTTTTGTCTTTGCCCACCACCATCTGCCAATGCTCCGGTAGGATGGGCAGATCGTCATAGCGCCACTTGGCATAGTCCGGGTTATATACATCGGCATCGGCCAACCCAGCCAGATGCCCCACGCACCAGCTGACCCGCCAGCCGTTTCCTTCCAGATAGCCGTCCTTGCGGACAGTCGCGCCGATCACGGTGGCCAGACTTTGGGCAACAGACGGTTTTTCAGCGATTACCAGCTTCATGGTTTGTTTTCCTCCTTTTCTTGAGCCATCGTTCCATCTCACGATGGCAGACTCCCACGCAGGGCTGCCCATAATTCCCACAGCCATAACAGGGGTGGCTTTTGGGTAAAGAGAGAGGACGGGAAGTGTCCTTCCCGCCCTCCGGCCTGCGTGTCATCATGCGTTCATAGGGGCTGTCGGTAAACCGGGTCATGGGGTCTCATCCTCACTTTCTTCACCGCCGCCCCTGTCAGAGTCCAGCTCGTCCGATTCCTCGTCCTCCAGTTCGATGTCTTCCTCGTCCGGCAGTTCCTCGCCGTCCTCATAGTCATAATCGTCTGGATTGCTGCTGTTTTTGTGGTTGGCTTTACCCTTAATAAATTTGAAGTAGGCAAAGGCAGCGCCGCCCATCACAGCCAGCACCAGCAGCAGGACAGCCGGGTTTAGTCCTGCGGATTCTTTTTTCTCAGGCTTCGCAGGTTCCTCCGGTGTTTCCGGCTCCGGTTCCTTGCCGGTACAGCCGGTCATGTCCGTACTGCACACCTCGCATTTGGTGTTGACTGCACCGGCTTCACATTTTTCCGTGCAGTTGCAGACAGCGGGCGGTTTCTCGGCGGATTGCCCGTCCTCCATCAGCGCCATCAGGTCGGCCTCGTCCACCTGATTTAAGAAATGGACGGCGGTTTCCTTGTCCTCGTTGGCCCGGTCAATGAGGATATAAAAATAGTTGCCCGCCTTGGTGGTGACGGTAATGAGCTGCTTGTTGCCGCCGAAATCGTCCACCAGGGCAACGTTGCCCTCCGGGGTCAGGGCAGGGCTGTCCTCGGTTTCCTCCACCACCACATCTTCATCGTTGGTGGCATCCTCTGCCGGGGGCTGCTCCGTTCCCTGGGCAAAAGCGGTGACAGAAAAACCGCCCATCAGCACCAGTGCGGCGCAGAGGGCGGAAAGGGTCTTAAAAATTCTCTTATTCTTCATGGGCGGTGTCCTCCCGTTCGTCATGGACAGCCATACCGGGGTGCGTGCCGCCGGACAGCATGGCGCTTAACTGCTCAGGGGTCATACGCATAGCGCGCACCATCTGGACGATCTCCAGATTTTCCGCTTCAGTTTTCTGCGCTTCCAGCGTTTTCAGCTTTTCCTGATACTCTGCGATCTTCTCACGGGTTTTCGCAATTTCCCGGTCAATGCGTTCAATTTTCGTAGCCATAATCAATCACTCCTATCAAAAGATTTGTCACCAGTTCATCAGGCCGTAGCCCTTGATGCACTCGTAGTTCACATCGTAACTTCTGATTTTGCAGGCATCGCCGCTGTTTCCCTCTACGGTATAGACCCGGCTGCCGTCTGTGCCGATGACGATGCCCACATGGTCGGCGCTGCCGTCCAGGTCCCAATCGAAGAAGATGGCATCGCCGGGGGCCAGATTGTCATAGCCCCGCGCGCCCCATTGTCCATGAGATTGGAACCAGGGAACCCCTTGGGACTGGCAGCCTGCAAAGCGCGGTTCAGACAGACCCATCTGGCCGTAGCACCAGGACACGAAGCAGGCGCACCATTCCACACGGGAATTGAAGCCGTACCAGCTCCAGTAGGGCTGCCCGCCCACATTGCCCACCTGACGTTTGGCCAGTTCCACCAGCTCCGGGTTGCCGGGGCGTGTACCGTTGATAAACTCCACACCCTCCAAACTCTCGGAATCGCTGGTATTTGTGGAACCGCCGCCGAAGATCAGCGGCTTGTTGCCCAGGGTGGTCCGGTACACCTGATACATTTCCAGCTGGTCCGGGGTCAAAAGCTCCGTGGCAACGGAGGAAATGGGTTTGCTGGTAAGCGTTACATTCAAAATGTAGTAGTTATAGGGAACCTCAACGGTATAGCTGTTGCCCTCGCTGTCCGTCCGGGTTTCCGTCCGGTAGCGCACCTCGACTTCCTCGGTAAGCGTCAGCTGATACTGTGCGTTGAATACGCGCTCCAGCTCCGCCTGTGCGCTCTGTCGGGTGTAGCCCTGCAACACGGCAGACAGGTATGCCGCAAGCTCATGGGGGTCATGTCCGATCATATCCAGGTCATAACGGTATTCGTCATATCCCAGATAGCTGCTCTCAATGTTGTCGATCTCGGCTTGCAGCGCCGCTTCCTTGGCGGCGTAATCGGCCTCCACCGCAACAAGTTCCGGGTCATCCGACGGATAGGTAGAACCGGAAATGGCAGAACCAATGCTCTGCGCCATCATGGAGCAGGAGGACATGGTATTGAGCAGCAGGCAGATGAGCAGAAAAATCGCGCCCACAAGCAAGAAGCCTTTTTTGTGACGCATAACAAATGCTCCGGCCTGCTGTGCCTTTTCCTTGACCGTCTTGGCGGCTTTGCCGGTCTTTTTTGCGGTGTTGGCGGTGTTTCCGGCAGCTTGACCGGCGCGCTTGGCGGCGGCGTATTCCTTTTTAATGGCCTGTTTCTGCTGCCAGCGTGAAAACGGATTGCTGGTAAGCTGGGGATTTTCCCGCAAAGACTTCTGGTACAGGGCGTTCACATTGGCCTTTTCCAGCTTTTGTTCCGCCTGTGCCGCCTTGCGGTATGGCTTCAGCTTGTGACTGCGGTAGCCTTCCTGGACCAGCCGCGCACCGGTTTCAACAGCTTCCTCAGACTTGTGGGCGCTCTCCACGCCCACATTGTCCTGTTCCGTTTTACGGATTTCCTTGTGAAGTTTCCCCAGCGCCGCATCTCCCGGAGCATCCCGGACCGCCTGGGACAGCTTGGAGGGCGGCTTTTTCTTATCCTCCAGCACCAGTTTGGTGGTCACTTTGCCGGTCTTAGGGTCCACCGTTTTTTGCCGCACCTGCTTTTTGGGGATTTTCGCCTGCGCTCTGTCTGCTTTGGCGGCGGCCCGGTCTGCTTTACGGATGGGCTTTTCCAGCGCCGGGTCAGCGCGTTCCTCGTCTGTAAAGTGCAGGCGCGGTTCCTTACGCATACCAGCCACCCGCCATCAGGTCATCCAGCAGCACACAGGTTTCCGCATATACTGGAATCTGAATGGTTTCTGCCGGAAAAACCGTTGTGGACAGGAAAAGCGCCATCAGGGTTCCTCTTGCCATGTCCCGATCCTGAATTGGGCTGCCAATAAACAGCTTGGGAACATCCGGTATGCCCTCTGTCCAGATATGGTGAATCCGGGTAAATCCGGCATAGCCCTTGGGCGTGAGATTTTTTGCTGTCTTTTCCTGCTCATAGCAGTAATGGACGGCGGCGCGAAGCAGTTCCACCATCTGCTCACAGCCGCTGACAGCGGCCAGAAGCAGACCTGCGCCTTTTTCAATTTCTTTCTTTGTCATGCTGTTCATCCTCCTTTTTTAAGTCCAACGGTTTGGTGGTCATGATACGGTACAGTTCCGTATTCTTGGGGAAGTGGTCCACAAACGGCAGGATCGTGGAACCGTAGAACAAAAGCCCTTCGCCCTCACCGGAGTGGGTCACATAAGATAGCTGGTGTGTAGAAATACCCAGCTGCTTGGCGAGAATCTGCCGGTCTCCGCCCGCCTGGTTGAGCATATACACGAAGTCGGAGTTTTCAAAGATGTTCTCAACCTCGCGGCTGCTCAAAAGGTCTTTGACGTTCTGCGTGATACCGGTCGGGATGCCGCCCCATTTACGGAATCGCTTCCAAATCTCCACCGTATAGGCGGCGGTCTGTTCCTCTTTCAGCAGCAGGTGCATCTCGTCGATGTAGTAACGGGTGGACTTGTGGGCGGCGCGGTTGATGGTGACGCGGTTCCACACCTGGTCCTGCACCACCAGCATCCCGATTTTCTTCAGCTGCTTGCCCAGTTCCTTAATGTCATAACAGACAATGCGGTTGTTGATGTCTACATTGGTCCGGTGATTGAACACATTGAGGGAGCCGGTCACATAGATTTCCAGCGCCGTGGCGATGTACTGTGCCTCTTTTTCCTCCTGCGCCCGCAAGAGATTATACAAATCCTCCAGAATGGGCATATTCTCTGGGCGCGGGTCGTTGAGATAGTCCTGATAGACCAGCCGCACACAACGGTCGATGATGGTTTTCTGCACCGGCTGCAAGCCCTCCTTGCCGCCCACGATCAGCTCGCACAAGCTGAGAATGAAGTCAGATTTGAGTGACAGCGGGCTTTCATCGTCCGAGTAGTCCAGGTTCAAGTCCATTGGGTTAAGATAGTTGGTGGAGGTGGGCGAAATTTTGATAACCTGCCCATGCAGACGCACCACCAGAGGGGCATATTCCGCTTCCGGGTCCAGGATTTCCACCTCGTCGGAAGTCAGCAGGAAGCAGTTGGCGATCTCACGCTTGGCGCTGAAAGATTTACCGGAACCCGGTGTGCCGAGAATCAGCCCATTAGGGTTTTTCAGCAGCTTGCGGTCCACCATGATAAGGTTGTTGGACAGGGCGTTGATGCCATAGTACAGAGCTTCTTTGCCGTTCTGGAATAATTCCTGGGTGGTAAACGGCACAAAGATTGCCGTGGAACTGGTGGTCAGTCCGCGCTGAATCTCAATCTGGTTGATGCCCAGGGGCAGGCAGCTCATCAGCCCTTCCTCCTGCTGGAAGTCCAGCCTTGTCAGCTGGCAGTTGTATTTCTGTGCAATGGAACTGGCCTGGAACACATTGTTGTCCAGCTGGCGGGGGTTATCCGCCGTGTTCAGCACCAGAAATGTCACAAGGAACATTCGCTCGTTGCGGCTCTGCAAATCCTGCAAGAGCTTTTTGGCCTCAACACCATAAGTGGCAAGGTCGGAAGGAATGATGTCCATGTCATATCCGGCACGGACAGCCTTTTTCTGTTCCTCAATTTTGCTGCGGTCCAGATCGGTGATTTTTCGCTTGACCGTCTTGATGGCCTTGATCTGATCCACCGACTGGATATGCAGGCTGACAATCAGGTTGGATTCCATATCCAGAAAATCAGCCAGCATCCGGTCATTCAGTTCCGGGGCGAGAATCTGCACGAAAGAAACCGCCCCGTACTTTTTACCCATGCGGAACTGCTTGCCGGTGCGGAACTCAAAGGAGCTGGGTGCGATAAAGTCCTTGGTGGACAGGCCGCTGATGGGGAGCCAGTCCCACTCAAACCGGAACGGCAGCTGCTCGTCCATGTGGAAGATACCATGCAGCTGGGCAAGCCGCGCCTTTCCGTCCAGCGTTTCCGCCACCACGCCCAGCCGCTTGAAGTTGTTGAGAATGTCGGTCTCAATGCGCTCCAGACGGGGCTTGGCCGCCTTGATGCTGTCTGCGTCAATACCAAAGGTGAGATACTTGGTTTTAATCAGGCCGTTGTTGCCCTTTGCCAGCTGGTTTTGCAGCATGGTCATGTACTCGATACGGATGCTGTCAAAATCGTCCCCCTGGAGAGGGATGTTGATGGCGCGGGCAAAGGTTTCCTCCGATGCTGCAAGGTTCAAAAAAGACAGCTCAAACTGAATCGAGCTGTCGAAGTAGTTGAGGAAATCGCACCAGCCCTCGAAAATCGCGGTTTTATCCTCGTTCTGTGAAAGCTGATAGTTGATGTCCTGAAATTGAATGGTTTTTGTGTAGTGACCGTCTGATACCCGGCAGATACCGTCCGGCCACATTCGTTCATAAGGGATACTGTCCTGCGCCGATTTTTCCTTTTTGTCCGTGCGGTTGGCACGGGCAATCGCAGCTTCAATCTGCTTTCTGTCGGCGCGGGACAGCTTTTTCTTTGTTTTGACCGGCTGCACAGCTTTTTCCTCGTTTTTTCCGAACAGCCGGTGCAGCCAGTTTTTGATTGCCGTAAACAATGTGTGACACCTCCTCGTCGAGATTTGCCTGCCGCTGCAACACGGCATAGAAGTTATTGGTGCGGTAGGGGCGCTGCCTGGGGCGGATCACCGTGACGCGGATGATATTGCCCACAATCTTTTCCAACGGCTGACCATGCTTTTCATACATCGCCAGCAGGAAGAAGGGCAGCATCACGAACATCATGCACAGGGCTGCCGTACTGTTTCCGGCAGAGCCACGGAGCAGAAAGAACAGCGGTACGCCCAAAAGCGCCCCTCCGCCGAAGCAGACTAACTGCCGCTTGGTTAAGTTGAAAGCAACCTTGGTTTTGACTTTCGTCAGGTCTTTGGGTACAGGTACATAGGCCATAGAAACTCCCTCCTTCTTAATGAGCCTGGAATACAGCTTTTGCAAGGCTTCCGGTCTTAAAGAGGGTAAAACACAGTAAAACCGTATAGCCCACACAGCTCCAAATCGCCATAATCACATCTTCCTCGGTAGCGATGTCCTGTACCAGTACAGCATAAATCGCCACACAGACAATGATGAGAAATGCCTGGAATCCCAGCGCCAACAGGGAGCGCAGATAGTTCTGGCCCATGCCGCCCCATTCCTTGCCCATCATGGCAGCCATAGGGATGGGCGCAACGGATGTCACAAGGTAAATTTCAATCATACGGCCATAAATCACGATGAAGATGCAGATATACAGCGCCCACATGGTAACGCCGATAAACATACTCTGGAACCAAAGCCCGAACAACGGACCCAAATCCATTTCCATCAGCCGAGGTTCCATGTCCGTAAGGACAGAGGAAATATCAATGGCTGCATCCGAAGAAATGATCCCGGATGCCTGTGCCACCACACTCTGCGCCATATCAAACACGCCCATGACGATATTCCATGTATTCGTGACAAGGAGTATGGCTGCGGCTGACTTGAACACCCATTTGAAAATCATCCAGGTGTCCACATCATGCAGGTTGTTTTTGTCGGTAATCATCTGGATCAGTTCCAGCGTCATTACAATCGCCAGAATCACACCGGCGATGGGAACCATGATGGAGTTGGAGAGGCTCTGGATCATGCTGAAAATGCCGCCGTTCCAGCCCTGCGGCGTTTGCCCAACCTGCACGGATATATCTCCGACCTGCTGGTTTACAGAATCGAACATCCCGGACAGGTTGCCCATAATGCCGCCTACAAGCATTTCCTTGAGCCACTCAGTAAGCGCGTCCAGCAGAAAATCCATACAGTGTGACCTCCTTTCAGCCCCTCCCGATTATTACGGGAGGGGCAAGGATTTTTCAGGGACAGTTTAGACGGCAAACAGGCCGGAAAGCAGAGGTACGAGGATCAGGCCGACCACAGCCACACCAGCGCCCGCCATGAGCTGCTTCATACCCTGGCTCTTTGCACCAGGGTTGTCGTTTCCGTAACCTTCCAGCAGGTTGATAACGCCCCATACGCCAAGACCAGCACCAAGGGCAATCACGAGGGTCTGCAACACATTGATCGCTTCATTGAAAAATTCCATAAATCATTGTTAGCCGGAATCGTTTTGATAAAGTTTCAGTCGTTCATAGGCATACAAAAGCCGGACAATCCGCCGCCCGGTTTCCGGGGGGTGATTCCGGCTGTCCTCCTTTTTTCATTGTTTTTTGGTGATTGTCCGCCTTGTACGCCAATGGCCCCAAAAGGGCAGTTGCGGCGAATAGATAAGACCACTCCTTTCATAGCGGAACAGATTTAAGCGCCCTGAGTATCTACTTCGTACACGTCGCAGACCTCATTGGGCTTGAGTTTCAGCCGGGTGGACAGGAACGCTTCAATGTCAAAAGTGTTCTTGTCGCTTGCGTCGGCTGTGTATTTGAAATTGGGGTGCTTGGTGATGTCGTACTTATCCGAAAGGAAAGGACGCACACCGCGCAGCTGGAGGATGCACTTGCCGCCGTCCATAACGGCAAGTTCGTCCTGGCTCATCAGCTCTTTCCCCAATTTTTGATAGTTGAACGAGTGGGAAGTTTCCCGCCCACGGCTCTCTCCGGTGTTGTAGGTGTCAATGGTTTCCTTGCCCAGCACGGCGGCCAACTCCTTGAGGGTAGTCGGCTCCTTGCCGCCCAGGAAAATGGAGGTATCCATATTGCCGATGATGGTATCGGCGTTGTCCTTGTAGATGGCTTTCAGCTGGCTTTGCGCCTGCAAGACCAGACAGGCGGAGATCTCACGGCTTCGGATGGTGGCCACCAGCTTTTCCAGTTTGGGAATCTGGCCGATGTTGGCGCACTCGTCGATAAGGCAGCGCACATGGACCGGCAGCCGCCCGCCGTACACATCGTCGGCTTTTTCGCAGAGCAGATTGAACAGCTGGGTGTAGCACATAGAAATCAGAAAGTTAAAGGAATCGTCCGTATCGCTCATAATGAGGAACAGGGCAGTTTTCCGATCTCCCAGAGTGTCCAGCTCCAGCTCATCGTAGGAAGTGACCTCCCGAAGCTCGGCAATATCGAACACGGCAAGGCGCGCACCGCAGGAAATCAGGATTGATTTTGCAGTTTTGCCAGCCGCCAGCTTGTATTTTTTATATTGGCGGACGGCAAAATGATTGGGCTTTTCCGCTTCCAGTGCGTCAAACATCAGGTCCACCGGATTCTTGAACTCCTCGTCGTCCTCCCGGACTTCCATCGCGTTGATGAACTCGATGAGAGTGGCAAAGTTTTGTTCTTCCACCGGGGCCTCGTAGTGGATATATCCGATGAGGGCGCAGTACAAAAGCGTTTCTGCCTTGACCCAGAAATCGTCCCCGGCTTTGCCTTCTCCCTTGGTGTTCGCTATTAAAGTCGTGACCAGCTTCAAAATATCTTTTTCGCTGTGCAGATAGGCAAAAGGATTATAGTGCATGGACTTCTTGAAGTTGATGGTATTGAGAACCTTAATTCGATACGGCTCATAGACCACTTTGCCGTTTTTGTCCTTTACGGTCTCATAAACCGGATTGCCATGCCGGTCCCTTATTGGCTGATGGTCCTTGCCCAGCTTGGGACGCATTTTCGGCGTACCGCGCTGGAGCATCTTGCCGCACTCCACCAAAATCGTACCTTTGGGGTCTGTCACCACATAGGAGCTGTGCATCTGCATCAGGTTGGGTTTCAGCCAAAACCGTGTTTTACCGGAACCGGAGCCGCCGATCACCAGCACATTTTTATTTCGCGCCGTCTTGGGGTCCTTGGGGCGGCTGTTCATGGTCAGGCTCTCGGTTTTCGTCAGAATCACATTGTTCTGGAAAACCGGGTCCACATAAGGGGCGATGTCCTCGTGTGTTCCCCAGCGGGCGGAACCATACTCCATGCCGTGGCGGTATTTCTTCGCATTTTTGCTTTTCAGATATACCGCCAGCCGCAGACCACCACCGCAGCAGATTCCCACCAACAGGTCCAACGGGTGCAGGCTGGGCCACCAGCTTGCCAGCGCCACCGGCAAGACAGAAATCAGGGAGAGCGCCTTTTGAGAAGCGTCCGCGCCCTGCGCCATCCGCCATGCTTCCCCGAAGTTGGTGGCAAACAAGCCCATCAGGATATAGGGCAGGTTCAAAATCAGGAGCTTTTTGATGTCAAGCTGCTTTTTCATCGTTCCAGCTCCTTTCGCCTGGTGCGGTCCACCACGGCATTTTTGACCAGCTCTTTGAACTGATTCAGCTTTGCCAGCACAGACGGACGTTCTGTTTTCTCTGCTTTTTTCACTTTTTTGCCGGTGTACTCGGTAAAAGCGGCGGTCAGCGCATCCGCATCCCGTGCCTTGAAAAAGATCAGGTACTTGGGCGGGGAGGTACTGCGGTCTTTTTTTACCGCATAATCCACACCGTATTTCCGGGCAATCTTTTCAAATTCCTTGATGGAAGGATCGGTGATTTCGATATTGGAAACGCCTTGGTTCTGACCAATGAGCTGCTTGACCGTCTGCTTACCCTGGGGCTTCACAGGCGCGTCCCGGCTTCTCTGCTTTTGCAGCTTCTTTTCCTTGCAGTGGGCAAGGTATTTACAAATGGCGGCCTTAAACAGCCGCCCGGTGAACTTTGTGCCGTTGACTACCAGCGTCAAAGTCCTGTTTTCCACTTCTTCCTGCATGGGGTAACGCCTCCTTCCTGTGAAAATTTGCAGGGGTGGTGCATTTTACTAAGGCGGGACCACCAGCCGCCGCAAAAGATACCGGGTAATCATATCATCAGCAGGATGCTGTCCCGCAGCTGGGCAAAATACAGCTTGCCCTGGGGCGTTACCAGCGTATAGGAGCCGGTATGCCCGTGGTTGCAGTAGTCCTTGACGGTGAACAGGCCATCATTGGCGGGCTTTGCATAAGGCAGTACATTCCCGGACGGGGCGCGGTACACAAACCGCTGTTCCAGCAGGAAGCGGACAAACCGGCGCTCCGGCACAACCAGTTCCTTGGCGGTGGTACGGAGATTGGTGCTGTGCTTGAGGTCAATGAACAGGTCATAAAAGGCTGCCTTGCCCTCCAGCATGGCGTTTTCCTCCCGCAGCGCCGCATTTTCCTCCCGTTCTGCCAGCAGGTCGGAACAGAGTTTCATCATGGCTTCCGGGGAAGTGGCAACCTCCCACAGCTTTTCTCTGGTGATGTAGGCCCCGTGCTTGCGGATAGAGGGCAGCACCTCATCAAACACCCAGCGTTCAAATCGTTCCGCAGAGGGCAGTTTGCTGTGAACGATCAAGCGGTATAGATTTCCTTCCGAAATAAACCGGGTTTGCTGGGTTCTGCCCACGTTGTCGATGAGTGGGTAAAACGCCCACCCATCGGAAGTACAGTGCGCTTTCAGTGCTTTAGCCGAATCTTTGTAACCGAGTGCGGCAGTAACATCCAAACCGCAGAACAGGTATTTGCCATTTTCTTCGATGACCCGAACAGAACCAAACTCCGGGTTTTTGAAAATTTCCATCTGGTTCATAGCGTAACCTCCTGTAAAAGTCGTTGTTGTGGGATGAAAAAAGACGGCCTTACCAGCCGCCTGCGTTCATATCATGATTAACCTGTGAAGTGTAGTGGTTGCTGATGGTGGTGGGTGCGTTAAACAGCACCGTCAGCAGGTACTGCTTCATGTTGCGGACCTCGGTGGTGTTTTTCTGCAAGCTGTCCATGACAAACCGGATATGTTCGCTGTCCAGCTTCAAAAAACGGGAGCGCACCACCTCATGGGGGAAGTCGCTGCCTGCAATCCGGGTGGTTTTGCGTCTGGCACAGACGGTTTCCACCATCAGCTCCACGATCTCGTCCAAATCCTCCCGATAGGTGGCAAACTCCCTGCACAGGTAGTCATACTCGATGTTCTCTAAAATCAAATCCCGATAACTTTCTATCTCGGAGACAGACATCGCATCCCTTCCTTTCCGTTCCGGCGGTCTTGCCGCCGTTTTCTCCCGGAAGGGAATGGAATCGGTACTTGATCCATGAGTAATTGATTTTTGAGTATTTGATTTCTCTATATTTAATTCTGCGGGCTTTTCCGTATCCGGTTTGTCCATATCCGGTTTTCCCGTATCTGGTGAAGCCGTATCCGGCTGTGGCGTATCCGGGTTCTTCGGCTGTGGCTGTTCGTAGATGACATACTCGGTATCACTGATCCGACCCTGCCTATCTCGTAGCTGATGACGGACAATGTACCCGGCAGTTTCCAGCTCCCGCAGCGCGCCGCCGATAGCGTCCACGCCCTCTTTGCAGATGGCGGCAAGCCCTCTGGTGGTATAGTTCCAGTCCTCCGGTAAGGACAGCATCATGGAAAGCAGCCCCTTGGCTTTCAGGGACAGTTTCCCGTTGCGTAAATGGTGATTGCTCATTACGGTATAATCTCTGGTTCGTTCAATGCGAAATACGGCCATTGACCTCACTCCTTCCAAATTTCTCAGGATATGAAAAAAGCCACAATCCTGTAAAAAGAATTGTGGCAGTCAGCTGTTTTGTTCACTTTTTCTGCGCCGGTAGGGGCGTTTGGGAATGGGCGGTTTATCCAACAGGTCATTTCCCTGAGAGAATGGCAGAGTTTGCAGAACACGGTCAATCTCCATAGATTCCATATCATGCTGGGAATGGCAATCCTCCCGGATTGCTTCCCGGATTTCCTTTACAGTACACATTTCAATCCTTTCCTTTCGCAGTAATGATTTGTTTATGAGTGGCGGCGGCGCTTGTCCGGCTTAAAATCGAGGATATGTCCCTCAATCACACGGGCATACCGCTTGATTTTGATTTCCCGATGCTGCTGGCTCAGGAGGGCAGCCTGATAGCCGTCCTCCGTAAGAAACAGCCGCGTTTCATCACCGGGACTGCCGTAGGCACAGGAACGCAGGACAGAAAACTCGATCATTCGGCGGGTGTTGTCCTGAAAACGCTCCACGGCAAGAATGTTGTGTCCTTTCAACTCACGGGCTGAAATATCCCTCATAGGCGCTCCTTTCTCAGCGTTCATGTTGCTGTTGGCGTTTTTTCTGCCACTGTTCCAACAGCTTGATAATGGTTTCCTGCATCCTTGCCGGAGTATAGCTCTTGGGAAAATACTTCCGCAGGGTGTCTGAGGTGAATGTCACCTTGTCCAGATCGCTTTTCTTTTCCTCGCCCATAATGGCCCGCATCACATCAATGGATAAATGCCCCTCTTGGCTGAATTTCTTGAGCCGCTGAGCCTGGGAGAGAGAAGGTGTGGCCTGTTCGCTGTCCATCGCGTCCAAAAGCTGCACCTGTTCCTCTTTTTTCAGGAACGACAGCTCATAGGCCGGATTAAAGGCGATTTTCTTTTCATCTACCATATCCAGCAGTTTGGGAATCAGCTCCGTTAGACGGATATATCGCTTAATCTGCGACTTGCTATCCGGGCTGTTCTCTGCGATTTTTTCTGCCGCAGTCAACTTCGGCCCAACTTGGGCCGAAGTTAAATCTGTTCTGGCTCCTTGGTGTTTTACAGCCTCCAGTTTCATCTTGTAGGCAAAAGCTCTTTCGCTGGGTAGCAGGCTTTCACGCTGCAAGTTGCTGTCCACCATGATGATGGTGGCAGCGTCATCGTCCAAATCCCGGACAATGACCGGCATGGTTTCTTTCTCAGCCAGTTCACTGGCTCTGTGCCGCCTGTGTCCGGCTACCAGTTCATAGCCGCCCTCCGGGTCAGGTCTTGCAATCGCCGGAACCAGCACACCATACTGTCGGATACTGTCCGCAGTTTCCATCATGGATTCATCATCCTTGACTTTGAACGGATGGTTCTTAAAAGGGTGCAGCTCAGACAGCGGGATTTCCAGCACCCGTTCCCGCTGTGCGTCGGCACGGCTTTCCTCGGTGGAAAACAGGTCATCTACCGATGCCAGCTCTACTTTTTTCGCGCTGCTTTTCAAGTTTCGTCACCTCCTGCGTCAGATTTTTGTACCCCTCGGCCACCTTGCCATTGGGGTCATGGGCAAAAATGCTCTTGCCCTCGGCGCTGATTTCCTTTGCCCGGACCGAATGGGGAATCTCGGTGGCGAACACCTTGATTTTGCTGCCGTAGGTCTCCCGCAGTAAGGCGGCGATCTCCTTGGCGAAGTTGGTGCGGTTGTCCACCATCGTCAGCAGGATGCCGTCAATCTGGAGCTTGGGGTTAATCTGCCTCTTTACCTTATTTACTGTTTGGAGCAGCTGTTCCAAACCCTTGGCGGGCAGATATTCCGCCTGGACGGGGATTATGACTCTGTTGGCGGCTGCCAGGGCATTGACCGTAAGCATCCCCAGGGAGGGCTGGCAATCAATCAGGATATGGGAATACTGTCCCTTTACGGTGTCCAGATACTGCCGCAGGATGGTCTCACGGCTCATGGCATTTACCAGGGAAACCTCCATGCCGGAAAGCTGGATGTCCGCAGGCATCAGGTCAACGCCTTCCGGGTGGTGCAGGATGCCCTCGCCGGGTTTGAGTGGTTCATCCATCAGAATACGGCCCATAGCGTCAGACAGGGTAAAGGGCAGCTTGTCCGGTTGGGGATGACCCAGGCTGATGGTCAGGCTGCCTTGCGGGTCCCCATCAATCAGCAGCACTTTCTTTCCAGCCTGTGCCAATCCAATCCCCAGGTTGGCACAGGTCGTTGTCTTACCAACGCCGCCTTTCTGGTTGGCGATGGTGATAATTTGTGTGTTCACTTTGCAATCACCTCGTTTCTGGAATAAAAAAAGGGAGAATGTGACATAAATCAACATTCTCCCTGAGAAACGATATGCGATTGTATTGCTGCTTGTCTTATTTGTGTTCAGCTTTTGGGGAGCCATCCCGCCGCAAACCCGCATGAATACTGGATTTCTGCTTGTTTGTCTTTCCCTTTCCCGAATAACCTCTGTTCAATGAATGGTTTGCGAAAGATACGAGCCGCAAGGTAAAGGCCGCTTTCAAAGCGAAGTTTGCCACAGGACAGCGTATCGGTGCCTATGCTCCCATCGGGTACAGGAAACACCCGGAAATCAAAAACAAGCTGATAATCGACGAGGAAACCCGCTGGATAGTGGAGAAGATTTTTGACCTTGCCATTCATGGCAGAGGGGCGGCCAGTATCACAAGAATACTGATTATGGAAAAGGTTCCCACACCGGGATTTATCAATTTCCAGCGTGACGGGACTTTTGCAAACATCTATGCGGGTGCGCCAGAGGAAAAAAGCTACGCATGGACGATAGCCCAGGTCAAGAGCATTATGAAAGACGAAACCTATATCGGCCATACCATCCACTACCGGGAAACAAACATTTCCTTTAAGAACAAGCGGAGGATACGCAAGCCCCAAAGTGAATGGGTGCGGGTAGAGAACACGCAGGAGCCGATTATCAGCGAACAGGTTTTCCGGCAGGTACAGGAGCAGATAGCAAACCGCCGCAGAAAGTGCAAGGATGGTACGACGCAGATTTTTTCCGGATTGGTAAAATGTGCGGATTGCGGCTGGTCGCTGTCCTATGGGGAGAACAGGCAGAACAGCAAGCCTTACGGCCATTATCATTGTAGCAAGTACGGACAGGGCACACGCCAATGCTCCATGCATTATATCCGCTATGATGTGCTTTACGCCTATGTCCTCTCCCGTCTGCAATACTGGTCGAGGCTGGTACAGCATGATGAAGAACGGCTTTTGAAGCGGCTGTTAAATGCCAATGACAAGGGACAGGCCGCCGCAAGAAAGAAGCAAGCCGCAGAGTTGAACAAAGCGGAGAAGCGGAAAGCCGAAGTCGATACCCTGTTTGCCCGGATGTATGAGGACTGGGCGGCGGGGCGTATCACAGAATACAACTTCTCTATGCTGTCCGGGAAGTACCAGAGCGAACAGGCTGAACTGGACACAAAGATTGAACAGCTTCAATCCGCTATCGCCACTGAAAGCCAGAACGCCGCAGACGCAGAAAAATGGATTGCCTTGATGAAAGAGTGCGTCAATCCAACAGAACTGACCGCCGAACTTTTGAATACGCTGATTGAAAAAATCGTTGTCCATGAAGCGGTCAAAGGTGAGGACGGAAGCCGGGAACAGGAGGTAGAAATCTTCTACCGCTTTATCGGCAAAATTGATTAAATGACACCAATATCTTTAACTATGTGATACCGGGCTGGGATGTCCGGACATTTCCATGCTGCCGTCCCTTTCCGCACTGTTTGGGGTACCCATCGAAAAACTGCTGGCAGGCAATCTGCCAACATCATTTCTGGAGGGAAACATGAAAAAATCGAAATATTTTATCTGTCCCCACTGCGGCAATCTGACTTTAACCACAGGGGACGCTTCCATTACCTGCTGCGGACGCAGTCTGGAACCCATGACAGCCAAAAAGGCTGAGGAAAGTGAAAAATTCCATGTAGAAGTCATTGAAAACGACTGGTTCCTCACCACAGACCATCCCATGGAAAAAGAAAACTACATCTCTTTTGTGGCATTTGCAACGGGAGATAAAGTGCAGCTCTACAAGCAATATCCCGAATGGGACTTGCAGCTGCGGATTCCCAAACGTGGGCATGGCACCTTATTCTGGTACAGCACTACAAAGGGATTTTTCTATCAATATCTTTAAAAGAAAAACAGCTGGAATCTATACAAAGGATATGGATTCCAGCTGTTTTCATTTCATCAGAATGACCACAGTATTCCGTTTTTATGACATTATGCATCCAATATACAGTCTTTTTTCTGTACATATTTCTTTCATATTGTAAAATCAAAGATTTTTCCCTTTCTTTTTGTCCCTTCGCACTTCAAAATATACACCTTTAAAGAATCTTAAACAAAAATTACGACTTCATAAATAGGAAAAATAGAAAAACTATATTATATTAGTGTCCAGTTAATATTTGCCATTACGGAAACAAGAAAATAAAAAAGGTGGGAATCTCATGGAATATATTTTACAAACAATCTGTCGAAAGTATATGGAACAAAAACAGTCTTAAATGATGTCAGCATTCATGTGCCAAAGGGCTCTATTTACGGTCTGGTGAGAAAAAACGGCGCAGGGAAAACGACGCTGATGCGTATCATCTGCGGTCTGACACAGCAAAGCGCAGGCAATTACACATTATTGGGAAAATCAAATGATGATTCTGCACGCAACCGCATGGGGATGCTCATTGAAAAACCTGGTATCTACGAACACATGACAGCAACAGAAAACCTTCGTTACTTCTCTCTGCTCTTTGGCATTCCTTCTCCTGATTATAACAAAATTTTGAAAATGGTGGGCTTGCAAAACGCAGGCAAAAAGAAAGCCCGTACATTTTCTCTTGGTATGAAGCAGCGTCTGGGCATTGCCATTGCGCTGTTAGCAATCCTGACTTCCTGATTCTGGACGAGCCTATCAACGGTCTGGATCCGGAAGGCGTATACGAAATGCGTAAAATGCTGGAGGAATTAAATCAGAAGCACGGATCACCATTCTCATTGCCAGCCACATTTTAAGCGAACTGTATAAGCTGGCAACAAACTACGCCATCATTGACGGCGGACGTCTGATCGATGAATTCAGTAAAGAAACATTGGAAGACGCATGCAGCAGCAGTGTCCAGATTTCCGTAGAACCTGACTATCTGCAGGACGCAAAGACATTGATCGCGTCCCGTTATCCTGATGTGCGCTGTGAAGTCCTTTCCAATCACAGCCTGCGTCTCCATGAAAAAATGAATCTGGCTGATCTGAACCAGTATCTGGTGGAAAATAAAGTGCGTGTGTGCGGTTTGGGCGCAAACGATGAAGATATGGAAAAATTCTTTGTAGAAAAACTTTCAAGGGGAAAGCTGTATGACAAATTTAATTCGCGGACATATTTATCAATTGAAAAAGGATCGCTTCTTTTACGGATGCCTTGGGATCGGGCTGATTTTTCTGGCTGTCTCCATCCGGATTTTCCTGCTGGGCTTTACGTCTGACACGGGAATGACCCGTATGATGCAGACATTCCTTGGCGGCGACATGGTTCTTTATGCATTTATGGTACTGGCAGCCAATATCATTGCAGAGGTTTATCGTTCCGGCGCCATGAAGAACATCGTCGGACGAGGCATTTCAAAGAAGAGCTACTATTTATCTATGGTCTTTACTATTTCCGGCGCATACGTACTGGTGATGCTGGTGCTTTCCATTTTTATGGGCATATTCGCCATGAGCAAATACGGTATGGGGACCCTTGAATACCCTGCATATTTTGCTCTTTCCCTCGTAGCAAAAATTCTTTTTGTCATGGCACATATCAGTTTTGCCGTTACCATGGCTGTTCTGACACAGAATGTTATCACCGGCGCCATTTTCGGTTTCCTTGTGCCCTATATCCCGCAGGCTGTGGAAATGGTCCTTGGCATCTTTAAGATTCATATCAGCCTGGACTTTATCAAGCTTTCTGCACACATGCCTTCTGTTTATGAAGCATCCAATCAATTATCCACATTTCTGCCCTGCTTCCTTGTAGCAGGCGGTTATCTGATTTTGTCTTTCCTCATTGGTTTCCAGCGTTTGAAAGGACAGGATATCAAATAATCAAAGCCAAAAAGGCTTGTTGACTGTATATTACAGTCAACAAGCCTTTTTTATGTATCATGCCAAATCCTGTATCAATTTCGTCAATGCCGCCAAATCATCTTCATTGGGGTGCGCCAGTGCTTTCTGGAAATTTTCCAGCATCATATCCCGTTTGGGAGAGGGCTCCATAGCCGCATAACGTTCCCGCACCACATCAGGCATTTTCCCCTGACACATGAATGTACCGATAATCTCACAGGATGCAGGCACATTTGTCCGTACCCGTTCCAAAATCTGTGTAAAGTACGCCGCACTGCCGCCAAAACCAGCGGTGCCGAAAAGGAATACCTTTTTGTTTTCCAGTGTCTGCAAAAATTCACCCATCTGGCTGTCACAGGTACCTTTATCTGTCCAGAATCCCGCAAAAATCACATCTGCGGAATTTGCTGCAACATGAGGCGCGCCGCAGTAAACACAATCCAATGTGGGCAGTGTCTGACGAATGGCTTCTGCCAGTTTTCCTGTATTTCCTGTTCTGCTGCTGTAACAAATGGCATATTTCATATCATTTTCCGCCTTTCTCATAAATACAATGGGTACCTTCATGGCGCATCATGCCGCCCAGACAATCTTTATTGCAGCGGACACACCGTCTGATTTCTTTTTCTCGTCCTGATAAAACTTTTTCCGTCCACTGGGGGTCTGCCAGAAGCTGACGGCTCATGGCAGCACAGTCGATTCTGCCTGTTTTCAGCTGTTCTTCCACAAAAGCCGGACTGGTCAATCCGCCTACGCCGCAGACAGGCAGGTTTGTATACTGTTTCACGGTATCGCAGAACCCCAGAAAACAGCCTTCTTCATGAAAATATGGGTGGTTTGCAGGAGGAATGGTATCAGACAAAGAAGCGTGGTTTGCCAGTGATACATGGAAACTGTCTGCCCCTGCCTTCTCCAGCATGGGAACCACTGTTTTCAATTCATCCTCTGTAAATCCTGCTTTGCCGTATTGTGGCTGTTCCATACGGACTGCCAGTTTCACATCAATGGGCATATCCGGCACTGCTTTCCGCACGGCTTCTACAGCTTCCAGCAGGAATCTTGCTCTGTTTTCCAGAGAGTCGCCGTAGCTATCTGTCCGCTTGTTAAACAGGGGAGAGGCAAAACTGCCGCACATTCTATCCCCATGGACCTGCATCACATCAAATCCAGCCTTTTTCGCCAGCACCGCCGCATCCCCAAACGCATTGATGATGCTGTGTACCTTTTCCACAGGCATATTAGTAACATAAGGACCTACAAGGTCATTGATCATCTGCCGCAAATCATCCTGAGTGAGTTTCCCTGCCTTCACCTGAGGCGCATACTGCCGCAGTGTTCCAAGATCTGTATCATCCTGATGGAGCTGGGCACAGATTTTACAGCCATACTTATGGGCTGTTTCTGCCAGTTTCTCATAAAAAGCAAAGCCACTTTCTGTATAAAGGTTATTGCCAAAGGGCATGGACTGCACCGGCACATCACCGATGATAATCATGCCGCAGCCGCCGGCAGCAATCTTTTCGATTCGTTCCAAATACGCATCATTAGGCACTCCCAATGTGGTAGGTGCAAAAACAATGCGGTTTTTCAAAGTCACATTCCCCAAATTCACAGGGCTTCCAATGGTTTCATACATGACGCATCTGCCTCCTTTCGGCAGCGATTTTTTTCATGGTTCCCATGAGCTCCGCTTTCTGGGACGGTGTCAAATCTTTCAGGACTTCTTTGTCCCACTGTGCAAAAAGGTCATAGCTGGCATGGAATACCTTTTCCCCTTCTTCTGTAAGCGTCACCATTCTGGCTCTGCGGTCAGCAGGATTTTTCTCCTGCACCAGAAAACCTTTTTCCTCCAGCTTTGCCAACGTTCTGGCGCAATAGCCCGCATCCATATGAAGGGCTTCCGTCAGCTCTTTGGGAGAACACTGGGGATGTTTTCCCGCATACAGAATAAAAAACAGCAATCCCTGTGTCAGACCCATTTCCTGCAATTTTTCGTTGCAGAATTCCGTGAAGTCTTTCCGCAGAGAAGTGATGAGATATGCAAATGTATCAAACATACAAACACTCCTTTCATTTACTTGACTTTGTCAAGCATATGTTATTTATCTGACTTTGTCAAGTATTTTGCCATAAAAAAACTGAAACTCCCTTTTTCGGAAAGTTTCCGTCTGTTTTTTATCCAAAATAATATCCAATGGCAAGAAGGTCTGCATCATCTGCTTCCACTTTCTGAATGGCTTCCACATAGGAACCATTTCCAGCATCACCGCTGCCCGTTTTGCAGTAAACATCTCCAGTACTTTTTTCCACCAGAATATAGGGCAGATTTTCCATGCCTTCAAACAGGTAATATCCCGCAATGACATCTTCTGACACATGCAGCGCGTCAATTTCTGCCGCCAGTTTCTTGGTGATTTTCGGGTCAACAAGCGTATCCTCATGGACATAACCCTGTTCCTGCTGGGCTTCCAGACAGGATGTGAGGACTTCTTTCGCCTTTTCCAGCGCTTCTTCCTCTGTCAATTCTGTTCCCCGGAAATCTACACTGATCAGGGGATTCTCCAAAGGCATAACACCTTTTCGCATATATGTCACTTCTGCCCCCAACGCCTCGGAAACATCCCGGAGGGGCAGCATTTTACTGGTATCCAATGTGCTTTCCTTACTGCTGACTGTCAGCTTCTGATTGCCTCTAACCAGCAAAAGTCCGTTGCCTTCTTCCCGCAGTTCAAAGCCCATATCGTTGATGAGCACCCACAGAGGCACATATGCCGTATCCTTTGCAATGAGTACAGGCGCATCCACATATTTTCCATCACACAGAAGGAAAACATGCTTCTCCCCTTCTTTCAAATAAAAGAGGGGTTCTTCTTCCACAGTGAAGCCATACTTCCAATCACCGGATGCATAATCTTCGTCCGTATTGTCTATGGTGCATCTATATTCCGGCGGAGAAAGTTCTTCCTGCTCCGCCCCAAAAACAGGAGTCTGCCAAAGCATGATACAGGACAATAAAGCCGCAAAGCATCTTTTCTTTTTCATGGGGCATCCTCCTTTCCTTGTATTTTCGCACAATATCCTAGTATCATTTTCTCTTTTTCAGGCGAAAAAAACAAGGCGAATCCCATGAAATATATTGACATTTCTTTTAACTTTTTATTACAAAAGTTCATAAATAGAAAAAACCTGCGCAAAAAAGCAAATTCCCCTTAAGAATACATTGGGTTTCCTTTTTCTTGATTTCTTAAGGGGAATTGCGACGGCTATCTTCAGAAGAAAACATATCAAATAAAAGCTTATAAAAATAAGCAAGCTGGAATCCTCTATATCATAAGGATTTCAGCTTGCTTTGTTGTCTTATGAAGATGCCCCTAACACAGGCTCTTTTTTTCTTTGCGTATTTTTCAAAATCAGATCTGGAATACGTCTGTTTTGTCTGTCTTTTCCCAAGGCAGATCCAGGTCTGTTCTGCCGAAGTGACCATAAGCCGCAACCTGTTTGTAGATAGGTCTCAGCAGGTCGAAGTTCTTGATGATCGCAGCGGGACGCAGGTCGAAGTTGCGCTGTACCAGTTCTGTGATCTTATCATCGGAGATTTTGCCTGTACCGAATGTATTTACCAGAATGGAAACAGGTTTTGCAACGCCGATAGCGTAAGCCAGCTGTACTTCACATTTGCTTGCGATGCCGCTTGCAACGATGTTCTTTGCAACGTATCTTGCTGCGTAGCATGCGGAACGGTCTACCTTTGTGGGGTCTTTGCCGCTGAATGCGCCGCCGCCGTGAGCAGCGTAACCGCCGTAGGTGTCAACGATAATCTTTCTGCCTGTCAGACCGCTGTCACCCTGAGGGCCGCCGATAACGAATCTGCCTGTGGGGTTGATGTAGTATTTTGTGTTTTCATCCAGCAGGTTTGCATCGATAACTTTCTTTACAACGTGTTCGATGATGTCTGCACGAATCTGTTCCTGTGTTGCTTCGGGGTCATGCTGTGTGGAAACAACGACTGTGTCAACACGAACGGGTATGTCGTCTACATATTCTACTGTTACCTGTGCTTTACCATCGGGACGCAGATAAGACAGTGTACCGTTTTTACGTACTTCTGCCAGTCTTTTTGTCAGTCTGTGGCTCAGAGAGATGGGCAGGGGCATCAGTTCTTCTGTTTCGTCACAAGCAAAACCGAACATCATACCCTGGTCGCCAGCACCTGTATCAAATTCGCTGTCGTCTTCGCCTGTTTTGTTTTCCAGGGCTTTGTCTACACCCAGAGCGATGTCAGGAGACTGACCGTGGATGGATGTGATCACGGAGCATGTGTCGCAGTCAAAACCATATTTTGCACGGTCGTAACCGATCTGACGCAGAGTATCGCGAACGATGCCTTCTACATCAACATAAGCGCTTGTGGTGATTTCACCCATTACGAAAATGATACCTGTTGTGGTGCATGTTTCGCAGGCAACTCTTGCCTTAGGGTCTTTTGCCAGAATTGTGTCCAGAATGGCGTCGGAGATCTGGTCACAGATCTTGTCGGGATGTCCTTCTGTTACGGACTCAGATGTGAATAATCTTCTGCTCATAATTTCCTCCAGTTTGTTTTTTTGTATTATCAAGTTTCAGTCGTTCTTTGGGACGCTGTAAAAGGCATAAAAAAAAAGCCGCAGGGCTTTCTCGTTTTTACTCATCTTCCGCAAAATATGCGGGGGAATTGGCACCGATGCGTTTCCGCCGGTTGCCGGGTGTCACAGGGCCCTGTCCCTCAACCACTCTTGATAAGTTTCCTTATTGACTTCTGTGGTATTGTAGCAGGTTCTGCCCTGTCTGTCAATGTTTTTGGCGCAAAAATCCCAGTAAAATCGTACACTTTTCCGATATTGTATAACTTTTCCCGAAATTCCGCGCCCTTTCCATGCAAAACGCCCATAGGGTTAGCCCAGATATGGCTCCATAGCTTCCCGCCATGCTTCTTCCAAACGGCTCAAAGACCATGCCGCATTGGCAGGGCTGGTGGAAGGCAGTTTCACAGCAGAGATACCTGTCTTTGGAAAAAGGTATTTCCGATATAATTTTTCCGCTGTTGCGCCATTGGCAAAAATGGGGATATTCCCTGTTTGCTCCAAAATGGGTGTCAAATCCACAGGCACTACATCTTTGATGGAGCTGTCACTGCTGCCAACGATGGTGCATCTCTCCACCACATCATAAAGGGCAATGCCGTGGCGCAGGAGCATTTCTGTTTTTTCTTCCTTTGTCACAGGGGTTTTCTCGCCGCAAAGGATGGCAATGAGTTTCCAGAAACGATTCTGAGGATGACCATAATAAAAGTCGTTTTCTCTGGATTTCACAGAAGGCACTGTGCCCAGAATGAGCAAACGGCTGTTTTTGTCGAAAATAGGCGAAAAGGTATGCTGTACAGTGATGGGTTCCATGGATGATTCTCCTTTGCTTACTTTTGCTTTATGATACGGCTTTTCCTATGAAAAGGCAAGCAAAAAGAACGTTGCCAAAATCCCCATAAAAACAGGGCAGTCAGAACCCTTTGATTCCAACTGCCCTTCTTTTCTATAAGATAGGCTCATTATTTTCCTTTCACAGGAAGTTCATTGAACCACAGACCACCTTCTACCACAGTGGTATCGGTATAGCCGAAATATTTCAATCTCTGCTGCAGCATATAAGCACGTTTGCTCTTTGTGCAGATGATCATCAGTTTTTCGTCTTTGTCTACATCTTCCAAAGGTCCGTGTACCTGTGCCACATCCACAAATTTTGCATTGGGAATAGATGGTGCCTGTGCCGCATCCAGCACGCGGTATCCTTCGCCTCTGTTTTCCATATATTCCGCAGGAGTCATGGATTCCAGATCCCCATTCATTTTGTTCAGCAGGATATTCACTGCCGCTACAAAGGGATGGATGGCTGTGGAGAAAGGAGGCGCATAAGCCAAATCCAGATTTTCCAGCTGATCCAGTGTCGCACCCAAGGAAATGGCTGTCACACCGATATCCACCATTTTATCTACAGCGCCGGGACCCATAACCTGAATGCCCAGCAGTTTCTTTGTATTCTTGTCCACAATGAGTTTTGTGATGAAGTTATCCGCACCGGGATAGTAATGGGCTTTATCGTCATTGACTGCCACAACGGTTTCCACATCATAACCTGCTGCTCTGGCTGCCGCCTCATTGAGCCCTGTTCTGGCTGCGTTCAGTCCGGGCAGTTTCACAACAGCTGTCCCCAGCACGCCAGCAAATTCTTTTTCTCTGCCAGCCAGCACTTCTGCCAGCACACGTCCTTCCATATTTGCCGCGGAGCCCATGGGCGCCCACGCCATTTCACCTGTCAAACGGTTGGTTACCACTGCACAGTCCCCAGCGGCGTAAACATCCGGCAGATTTGTCCGCAGAGATTTATCTACCAGAATGGCGCCGTTTTTGGCAAATTCCAGACCAGTTTCTTTCAAAAATGCAGTGTTTGGACGGATGCCCAGAGAAAGTACCACCACATCCGCAGGGATAAGTCCCTTGTCTGTCTGTACACCTTCTGCTTTTTCACTGCCTGTGATACCTTCCATTTTTGTGGAAGTGGAAACATGGATACCGACCTTTTCCAGATGTCTTGTGCCATAAGCGGCAAATTCCGGGTCAAAACCGGGCATCACCTGAGGTGCCATATCCATAACAGTTACATCTAAGCCCTGTTCCAGCAGGTTTTCCGCTACTTCCAGACCGATGAAACCGCCGCCGGCAACAACAGCTGTTTTTGCGCCGCTGGCTTTCACATAGTTTTTCAGACCTTCCGCATCATCAGGAGTGCGCATGGTAAATACGCCTTTCAGATTGACCCCCTGCAAAGGTGGAACGATGGAGGAAGCCCCTGTGGAGATGACACATGCGTCATAAGGATAAACTTCTTCTTCGCCTGTTGCCAGATTTTTCGCTGTTACAGTCTTTCCCGCCGCATCCAGTTTCACCGCTTCTCTGCCTGTCAAAACCTTTGCCCCTGTGAGGGTCGCGAATTTTTCCGGTGTATTGACAATAATCTTTTCCCGATCTGTGATGACATTCCCTACATAATAAGGAATACCACAGCCAGCATAAGAAATATCCGCATCTTTGGTGAGGATCAGCACTTCCGCGTCAAAGCGCAGACGTTTCAGTTTCGCCGCTACCTTTGTACCTGCTGCCACACCGCCTAAAATCAAAACACGCATCATAATCCATTCCTCCAATCCCATTGATCTGTCGTTTTCTTGGATTCAGTATAGTCCTTTTCCCACCATTCCTTCCGTAACTAAGTCACAGGAAATAACCGCAAATTTTCGCCCATATGGCACGAAATATGCATAAAATGATTTTTTCCGTACTGAAAATCATATTTTTTCTTTGGCAAAAACCCTGGATTTACGGGCTTTTTTCCCATTGTTCACGTTATTTTTTCGATTTTTCAAAAATTTTTTCAAAAACTTTGGAACTTTTCAAAAAAAGCTCCCGTCTGAATAAGCGTAACAAACAATCAACAAAAAAAACAACGCAAAAAACGAAACATACATTTTTTGATTAACAGGAGGAATTCACTATGAAAAAGAATCTGAACAAAGTATTGGCACTGACACTGGCATTCACTGTTGTAGGCAGCACAGCTGCATACGCAGAAGTGATGAAAGGCGAAACAACAGCAACACCTGTTCCCATCAGCACAGAAGCTGACGATCAGGCAGAAGCATCCGCTTATATCAGCAACACAGGCAAAATCACAGAAGTAGCTGACACAGAAGACGGCAACAAAGTATTCACCATGGACAACGAAAACGGCGGTCTGCGTTTTGTAGTATCTCCCACAACAACCATCGTTGACAGAGAAACAGGCAGCGTGATCACAGCTGACAAACTGACAGAAGGTATGGAAGTTGCAGTCATCTACGGCGCAATGGCACCCATGGGCATGAGCATGCCTCCTTACATGGGTCAGGTAACAGCAGTGGTTGCAAACGCTGACAAAGGCTCCATCTCCGTTGGTCACTTCAACGATGACCTGCTCAACGAAAAAGACCTGCTGCAGCTGAACATTTCCGAAGATACTACCATCCTGACAACTCTGGGTACAAAAAGCATCCTGAGCGCTGACGATGTAAAAGGCAAAGATGCTGTTGTATTCTACGACATCACAACAAGAAGCATCCCCGCACAGACAAATCCTTCTCTGGTACTGCTGCTGGAAGAAAGAGAAGCTGCAACAGAAGATACTGAAGAAGCTGCTGTTGATACAAAATCCGTAGAAGCACCTGAAATGGTAGCACTGCGTGACGCAGCAGAAGCAAAAGGCTACAGCGTAAAATGGCAGGGCAAAACAGCTCCCGTTGTACTGGAAAAAGACGGTATGACCGCACAGATCACACTGGGCAGCACAACATATGTTGTAGAAGGCGACATGGCAATGACATCTTCCGCTGCTGCTGAACTGACAGACGGCGTACTGTACGTATCCGCTGACGTTGTGGAAAACCTGAAATAATGACCCCTCCTCCCATTGGGAGATGTAAAGAAGCCATACTTCCTTTAGGGAGGTATGGCTTCTTTTTGCGTCATGGAAATTTGTTTCGAAAAATAATGAAAAACTTTAATAAATTCGCAAAACTATCCACACAAAAATATGATATGATAATACTATCTTAAAAAAACATCAATACCGATCGGGGAGGTTATTTATATGGTTTTTTATTTTTCCGGCACCGGAAATTCCTATCATGTAGCGAAAAAACTAGCAGAAGGTCTTGGCGAGAAAATGATCGACATGGCAAGAGCCACAAGAGAAGATGCTTACGAATATACCCTGAAAAAAGGGGAAAAACTGGGCTTTGTGTTCCCTGTTCACGCTTGGGCGCCACCCCAGATGGTGGAGCAGTTCGTTCAGCGTCTGGAACTGTATTATGAAGAAGATGTTTACACCTACGCTGTCTGCACCTGCGGGCAGTCTGCCGGGGAAACCATGTCCATTCTGGAGGCTTCTCTGGAGGCAAACGATCTTTCTCTGGACAGCGGCTATTCCGTGATCATGCCCGATAACTATGCCGTATTGTTCAAAGCGCCTTCACCGGAAACCCAAAGACAGATGCTCCGTCAGGCAGACGAAATCGTACAGCTCATCCTGCGGGCAGTCAAACTGGAACGGAAAGACTTCTTCCGTGTGAAAAAAGGCAAAGGCGGCACATTCCTCAGCAATGTGGTGAATCCTCTGTTCCGCCGTTTCGCCACCAAAACAAAACCCTTCTATCCCACTGTGGACTGCATCGGCTGCGGCATCTGCGCCTATGTTTGTCCTTCCGGCTGCATCAAAATGACAGCAGGGGTTCCCGTTTGGGAGGAAGACCATTGCTACATGTGCATGTCCTGTTTGCAGCACTGTCCCAGACAGGCCATCCAGTATGGCAGAGGCACCGCAAACAAAGGACGTTATCTGCACCCCGATTACCGCAAAAAGGAGTGATCCCATGAAAAAAAATAGATTTCTGGCAGCTTTCACTGCCTGCACACTGCTGGCACTGACTGCTTTTGGTTCCTTTACGGAAGCCGCCGCTGCGGACAGCCGCACAGCAGCCCTGACCACTCAGGCAGAAAGCTACTTCAATTTCCATAAGGATACCCAGCACTGGGGCGAAGCAAAGACATACGTCAGCGCAAAAGAACCTTTTTCCTATGCTGTGCAGTATCCTGTGACAAATCAGGCGGCTTTGGATGAGCAAATCATCAAAACCCTGAAAACAAAGGCCGATGCTTTTGAAACCGCCTACACCAAAGCGGCAGAAGAAAAAGCCGAGGAAAAAACGCCCAGCAAATACACAGGCACCCTCATCATTGGCTATGATTCCTACATCACCAAAGACAACATTGCCAGTGTATCGTTTCTGGAAACACGGAAAATCGACGGCGCCTACACAGAACCGGCATCCTGGAGCACATATCTGTTTGATGCCGCTACAGGCAAAGCTTTGACGGCTGCGGATATTTTCCGGGATTCCTACCGTGAGAAAGCATCCGCTTATGCCTTAGATTATTTCCAGAAACACGAAACCTACGGCAAGCAGCTTTTCGGCAATTACAAAGCCCTTCTGGCGCCGGAAAGCGATGTGTTCAGCACATTTGCTCTGACTGACGACAGCGTGATTTTCTACATTGACAAATATGAGATTCTTCCCGGCAAATACGGTGCCATCCGCCTGGAAATCCCCAGAGAGGTGTTCAAAGGTTCCTTCCTGACAGACCCTGAGGAAGTTCCACCCGTTGTGGAAGAACCTGCCCAGCCTGAGGGAACCACAGAAGAAACCGGACGGGTCATTGACCCCAACAAGCCCATGGTGGCATTGACTTATGACGACGGTCCTTCTCCTACAGCCACCAACGCCATTCTGGATGTGCTGGAAAAATACAACGCAGTGGCTACCTTCTATGATGTAGGCTATCGTGTGGCACAGTATCCCGATGTGGTGAAACGGGAAGCAGCCCTGGGCTGTGAAGTAGGTAGTCATTCCTATGACCACAAGGATTTCAAAAAACTTTCTGCATCCCAGATTCAGGCAGATGTGAAACAGGTCAATGCAGCCTTCGCCAAAGCAGGCGTGAAACCTACTTCCTTCCGTCCTCCTTACGGCAACACAAACGCCACCGTACAGGCAAATGTTCCCCTGCCCATCGTCACATGGTCTGTGGATACACTGGACTGGAAGACACGGAATGTGGACAGCATCCTGAAAGAAGTGAAAGCAGCAGGCAATCTGGACGGCAAAGTCATCCTGATGCACGGCATCTATGACACCACCGCACAGGCAACGGCAAAACTGGTTCCTATGTTACAGGAACAGGGCTATCAGCTGGTAACCGTTTCCGAGCTGATTCAATACAAACACAACGAAACACCAAAAGCTGGAAAAGTTTACGGCTATTCTTATTTCCAGTAAATCTACATAAAAAAGCGTTCTGCGGAAATTCTCCACGGAACGCTTTTTCTGCTTTAAGATTCTTTTTGTTTGATTTCGTCCAGACTTTCCTGATGATGGCGCTTCATGCAGGCGAAGGTTTCCTCGCTGATGATATGCTCCATCCGGCAAGCATCTTCCAGGGCTGTTTTTTCCGAAACGCCGATGCGCATGAGGGACGCAGCAATGACACAGTGCCGTTCATAGGTGGCTTCTGCCACTTTTCTGCCTGCTTCTGTCAAGGCGATTTTGCTGCGGTCTGTGACGGTGATATAACCTTCTGCCCGCAGTTTCTTCATGGCATTGCTGACACTGGGCTTGCTGAATCCCAATTCTGTGGCAATGTCGATGGCGCGGACGTAGCCTGTTTTCTGCTGTAAAATATATATGGTTTCCAGGTAATTTTCCATAGATTCTCTTGTTTTAATCATTTTCTCACCCCAAAGTTAAACTTGTTTCTATGGTAACAGAGTTTTCCCAAAGATACAACTGCAAATACAAAACTTTCCGTTTTCACAAAAAATTTTACACTTTCCATTGACAATTTACGGAAAATATTGCATCATAAAGATACGTATACAGGCATCATACACCTGTATATCAAAAATGCTTGTTTCTGCGCAATATCGTCCTCTCCTGACGGTTTTGCGTATTGAATCAAACTTTTCATCTCTTCATGTCATTGTCCCTCCGTACATGGAAAACTCCCCCCAATTCCGTTTTTCATGTATTGACAATGACAGCCCTTTCAAAGGAGACGGCAGTTTCCCCCCAAAACAAACTGCCGTCTTTTTTGTTGTCTGAAAATGCATTATTGAACCAAAATTTTACATATTTATAGAAACAGGAAGTGATTTTATGCAAGCGATGCCGGAGCGCTGGACACCGGAAACCTACAACGATTTTCTTGCGGAATTGAAACAGGAGGCAGATGAAGCCTACCGTCTGTTTAACGAAAAACTGCTGGCTTCTGAACTGCCCACTCTGGGACTGCGACTGCCTTTTCTGCGCAAAACGGCAAAAGCCATTGCCAAAGGCGACCCCAATGGATTTCTGGCTGTCTGCGGCAAAACATATCACGAAGAACGGCTTCTTTACGGGCTGGTAGCTGCGGAACTGCCCTATGCGGACTTTCTGCCTCACAGCGACAAAATGGCAAAATTCCTTGTGGAAAACTGGGCAATCTGCGATACCTTCTGTTCTTCTCTGAAAAAGGTACTGTCCCATAAAGCAGACAAAGCCCACTATTTCCGCTACATCTCCGTGTATCTGTCTTCCCTGAATCCATGGACAGTACGGGTATGGCTCATTGTCATGCTCCACCATTATCTGACACCCACCACCATCAATACGGTTCTGACTCGTACGCTGGCAGTGGACTCAGACTTCTATTATGTCCGCATGGCGCAGGCATGGCTGATGGCAGAAGCATGGGTGAAATTCCCCGAAGAAACAAAGAAAGCTGTCCTTGCCGCCAATTTAGACCCTTGGGTATTCCGTAAATTCGTACAAAAAGCACGGGAATCCAGACGGGTTTCTGATGAGGACAAGGAGTATCTGAAAAGTCTGCTTTCCTAAAAACAAAAAGCCTGTATTTTCAGCTCATTGCCGAAAATATGGGCTTTTTTTGATACACTTTTCCCATTGACAGCCATGGTATCTGCCATTAGTTCCCATGATACAATACAGATAAAAAAATAGCCGGAAAACCTTTTGGGAATTCCGGCTATCTTTTTCTTCTTCATGAAGATGTTCTAGTAAAGTCTTCTAATTTCAGAATACTTTTTTACTGAATATCTACCACTTCGTAGCCTGCATCTGTGACAGTCTGCACCAGTGTTTCATCGCTGACATCTTTGGACAGTGTCACCGTTGCGCTTTTGCCTTCCAGACTTACTTCCGCTGTTACGCCTTCCAGATCGTTCAGGGCTTTTTCCACTCTGCCTGTGCAATGATTACACATCATACCTTCAATTTTCAATACTTTTTTCATACCAATTTCCTCCTTATGATTTGATTCTTTCTGTATATTTTCTTTCGGCAAAGCCGTTGTTGTCTTCGCGTATTTCGGGCGGAAGAGCCGCAGTCTAAGGGCGTTCCCCACCACAAAAGCAGAGCTGAAACTCATTGCCGCCGCCGCAAACATGGGATTCAGTTTCCATTCCAGCAGAGGATAGAAGACCCCAGCCGCCAGAGGGATACCGCAGGCATTGTAGAAAAATGCCCAGAACAGATTTTCTTTGATGTTGCGGATGGTAGCGTGGCTCAGTTCAATGGCTGTCACCGCATCCATGAGGTCGCTTTTCATTAAGATAATATCCGCGGATTCCATGGCAACATCTGTACCTGCACCAATGGCAACACCTACGTCCGCACGCATGAGGGCAGGAGCGTCGTTGATGCCGTCTCCAATCATAGCAACTTTTTTGCCCTGTTCCTGCAAACGGCGCACTTCCCGTTCCTTATCCTGAGGCAAAACTTCCGCAATGACCTGAATATCTAATTCCTTGGCAATGGCTTCTGCTGTCCGTTTGTTATCCCCTGTGAGCATGACCACTTCAATGCCCATCTGATGGAACGCGTCCACAGCGGCTTTGCTGGTAGGCTTCAAGGTATCTGCCAATGCCACAATGCCCAGAAATGTTTCATTTTCTGCAAAGAACAGAGGCGTTTTTCCCGCTTCTGCCAGATCCACGGCTTTTGCTTCCCATTCTCCCAGCTGGATGCCTCTTTCCTGCATCATTTTCAGATTCCCAGCCAGAATATGTTTTCCTGCCACATCGGCTTCCACGCCTTGACCTGCTGTTGCGGTGAGGTTTTCCGCCTTTTCAAAAAAGACTTCCTTTTCTTTGGCATAGGCAACAATGGCTTCTGCCAAGGGATGTTCCGAAAGGGCTTCCACTGCCGCCGCCTGTTTCAGCAGACGGTTTCGCAGAATACCTTTTGCCAGCACCACATCAGTGACAACGGGCTTGCCTTCTGTCAAAGTGCCTGTTTTGTCCAGCACCACAGTCTGCACCTGATGGGCAATTTCCAGACTTTCGGCGGATTTTACCAGAATACCGTATTCTGCGCCTTTACCTGTGCCCACCATGATAGCGGTAGGTGTTGCCAGACCCAAAGCACAGGGGCAGGAAATGACAAGCACCGCAATACCGATGGACAACGCAAAGGAGAAAGGCTGATTTCCAGCCACAAACCAGATGACTGCCGCCAGAACAGCAATGGTAATAACCACGGGCACAAATACACCGCTGACTTTATCTGCCATTTTGGCGATGGGTGCTTTGGATGCCCCTGCTTCTTCCACCAGCGCGATGATCTGGGACAAAGTGGTATCTTTGCCGACTCTTGTAGCCGTCATGCGGAAATAACCGCTTTTGTTGACAGTCGCACCGATAACTGTATCGCCCACCTGTTTTTCCACAGGGATACTTTCGCCAGTGATGGCGCTTTCATCCACAGCGGAAAAGCCTTCCATGATTTTACCGTCTACGGGAATCCGCTGTCCCGGTTTTACGATGATGGTATCCCCTGTCACCACTTCTTCCACAGGGATTTCCTGTTCCACACCATTTCGCAGGACCGTGGCTGTTTTGGGTGCCAAGTCCATGAGTTTGCTGATGGCTTCAGAAGTTTTCCCTTTGGAACGGGTTTCCATATATTTCCCCACAGTGATGAGGGTCAAAATCATAGCCGCGGATTCAAAATACAGCTCCATACCGTAATGATGGGCTGTCATCAAATCCCCATGCCCCATTGCGTAAGCCATGGAATAAATAGCAAACACACTGTAAACCACTGACGCCGCAGAACCCAGCGCAATGAGGGAATCCATGTTAGGCGCGCGATTCCACAAAGCTTTGAAGCCTACCACATAATATTTCTTGTTGATGATGAGTACGGGAATGGTCAAGAACAGCTGTGTCAAAGCGAAAATCATGACATTTTCGTCCCCCAGCAAAATGGCAGGCAATGGTGCTCCCATCATGTGCCCCATGGAAATATAGAACAGGGGAATCAAGAAACAAAAGGATGCGATAAGCCGCCGTTTCATATGGTGCATTTCTTCCGCTGCCACATTTTTCGGCGCTTCCTGCGTTTTGGTTTCTCCCTGTACCGATGCGCCATAACCGCCGCTTTCCACCGCATGGATAATATCCGTCGTACCAAGGGCATTGTCGTCATACTCCACCACCATACTGTTCTGGAGCAGGTTTACGTTGACACACTGGACACCTTCCAGCTTGCTGACGCTTTTCTCCACATGGGCAGAGCAGGCAGAACAGGTCATACCCGTCACGTCAAATTTTTGTTTCATGGCATTTCCTCCTTATTTCAGTATTTTGCCCAGCATAGCCACCAGTTCATCTACCTTTTCTTCCTTTTCGGCATCGGTGGTGGCTGCTACCACACAACCCTTTAAATGGGCTGTCAAAATTTCCTTGTTTGCTTTATTGAGAATGGCTTCCACTGCCATGAGCTGCTGGGAAATATCCATACAATAGCGGTCATCCTCCACCATTTTCAAAATCCCATCCAGCTGTCCTCTGGCTGTTTTCAGCAATTTCGTAATCTTATCTTTATCTGCACGCATGGTAACACACCTTTCCCTCTTTATACCCTCCCCCCTAGGGGGGTATCCTTTCTGAGGACAGTATATCATACCAAAATGGTAGGTGCAATACCTTTTTGATATTTTTCTTTCTTTTTTCCCATACAGTTGTATAATGGATAGAAAAAGGAGGTAATACATATGTCTACACAAAACACACCTTTACGCAGAAAAGACCGCTTGAGAACACAGGAAGAAGCCAGAGCCATTATGGAAAGCTGTGACTTTGCCGTATTATCCACCACAGACAATGAAAACATGCCTTATGGCGTACCTGTTTCCGTAGTTCTGGAGGAAAATCACCTCTATTTCCACTGTGCCAAAGCCGGTCGAAAACTGGAAAATATCCAGCAAAATCCCCATGTTTGCCTGACTTTTGCCAAATTACGTCTGGTAGATGGCGAAAATTTCACCACACGTTATGAAAGCGTCATTGCCGAAGGCACCGCTGCCATTATAGAGGAAGAAACAGAAAAACGCCATGCCCTCCAGCTTCTCTGCCGCCGTTACACCCAGCACAGCGACGAAGAAATCGACGCATACATCCAGCATTACTTTGCCCAGACAGGGGTCGTGCGGATAGATTTGGAAAGCATTTCAGCAAAAGCAAACATTTAACATTTTCGAAGGCTGAAAAATCAAGGATTTAACATTTCATCGCAACATATTTTCCACAGATTTCTTATAGATTTTACATAGATTTAACAGAAATAAAGTAGCAGACTTAACAAATCAAAGGCAAAATAATAGTGAAAAAAGTAGAAAACGAGGGGAATTTAATTTGTACGCAGTTATTGACATTGGCTCCAACACCATCCGTTTGGTGCTTTATAAAATCGAAAACAATCAAATCAAATCATTGCTCAACAAAAAAAGCCCTGCCGGTCTGGCAGGTTATATCAATAAAGACCGCTGCCTGAAAAAAAGCGGTATTCGTAAGGCTGTTGCAGTCCTTTCCGAATTTAAGGAAATTCTGGATCATATGACCATTCAGGAAGTTTTTCCCTTTGCCACCGCTTCCCTGCGCAACATCAACAACGCACCGGAAGTGCTGGAAGCCATTCGGGAAAACTGCGGCTTTGAAGTGCGCATCCTTTCCGGCGAAGAAGAAGCTATCTTCGACTATTACGGCGCACTGCAGGCCATGGAAATGGACAAAGGTCTGCTGACCGACATCGGCGGCGGCAGTACCGAGCTGGTATTCTATCAGGATCACGCCATCCAGCGGGCAACTTCTCTGCCTATGGGCTCTTTGAACCTGTACCAGCAGTATGTAAAAAATCACCTCATTGCGAAAAAATCCGAATTACAGCAGATTCAGAAAGAAGTGCGCAAAAAATTACAGGAATTACCGCCTCAGAAAGCGGTCATTTCCGACCTGTGCGCCATCGGCGGTTCTGCCCGTGCGGCCATGCAGATGGTGCAGGCTGTTTCCAAAAAGAAGAAGGAACAGCCCCTTCCTTATTACGATCCTGCCTGTCTGAAAGCCATTCTGGACAGTGCA
The DNA here is from genome assembly GCF_900142265.1 of Anaerotignum lactatifermentans DSM 14214. Lineage (GTDB taxonomy): Bacteria > Bacillota > Clostridia > Lachnospirales > Anaerotignaceae > Anaerotignum > Anaerotignum lactatifermentans. Next base: position 98,742 of record NZ_FRAH01000003.1, read on the forward strand.
TGTGATACACCTGATATTTTTATCAAACAACTACTGAAAACCGCGCCTGACCGTATCCATACGTTCCTGCCCGGTATTACAGTTTTATATACCATTGCTGAGTTTTACAACATCTCCCGCATTACCACCATCAACTATGGTGTCCGGGAAGGTTATTTGTACTATTTGTTAGAACAGAGGGGGAAAATCCATGGGCACTAAAAAATATCCGTTCACTCAAAACCGTGAACTTTCTTGGCTGCGGTTCAATGACCGTGTCCTTAGTGAAGCCATGGATGAAACCCTGCCTTTGCTGGAAAGATTGAAGTTTATCTCCATCTTCACCAGCAATTTGGATGAATTTTTCATGATCCGTGTGGGCAGCCTTTTTGACATGATGCATGTCAAAGCCCATGCCATCGACAACAAATCCGGTATGACCCCCAAAGAACAGCTGGAACACATTTACCGCGCTGTGCATCCCCTTTGCGAAAAGCGGGATAAACTCTTTGGCAGTATTCAATTGCAGCTTCGCGCCCATGGCGTTTCTCACCTTGCCTATGAAGAACTGGAATCTGTGGAACAGAAATATGTGAAGCAGTACTTCAAATCTTCCGTCTTGCCTATCTTATCTCCGCAGATTGTGGATACCCACCATCCGTTTCCACATCTGCAAAATAAAGTCATCCATGTATGCGCGATGCTGAAATTCAAAAGCAAACAGGTCTTTGCCGTTATTCCTGTGCCTCAGGCACTGCCTGAAGTTTTGTTCCTGCCGGGAATCGACGTGCGTTACATCCGTATGGAAGACATCATACTGGAATTTATGGACCAGGTTTTCGATAACTACACCGTCGATGAAAAGGTTTGTATCTGCATCACCAGAAACGCGGATATCAACCCCGACGATGAAGCCTTTGACGTAGGCAGCGACTTTCGGAAAAAAATGAAGAAAGTGCTGGGACAGCGGCGGCGACTGGCGCCTGTGCGTATGGAGATCTCCCATTCTATCAGCGAACATTTCATCTCCTATCTTTGTGAACATCTGACACTGACGCCTGCCATGATTTACACCACATCCGCCCCTATGACCATGGGATATGTATTCTCCCTGGCGGATAAGCTCACCGACACCAAGCGGAAAGCGTTGACCTACCCTGTTTTTAAACCACAGTATCCTGCCCGCATCCACAAAAACGAAAGCATTTTGCGGCAGGTGCAGAAAAAAGACATCCTGCTTTCCTATCCCTTTGAAAGTATGGAGCCTTTCCTGCAAATGATCAAGGAAGCATCCAATGACCCTACAGTCATTTCCATTAAAATTACCATTTACCGTCTGGCAAGAAAGACCAAACTGGTGGAATATCTCTGCAACGCGGCGGAAAACGGTAAGGACGTTACCGTCCTCATCGAGCTGCGGGCACGTTTTGACGAGCAGAACAACATCGACTGGTCAGAACGTCTGGAGGAAGCCGGATGCACCATCATTTACGGCTTCGAGGATTACAAAGTTCATTCCAAACTCTGCCTCATCACCAAAAAAGAGCGGGGCGAAATCCAGTACATCACCCAGATTGGTACCGGCAACTACAACGAGAAAACAGCAGAAATGTACACAGACCTTTCTCTGCTGACAGCCAATCAGGAAATCGGTCAGGATGCCAATATTTTCTTCCAGAACATGGGCATCGGCAACCTCATGGGCAGCTACAAAAACCTGCTGGTTGCCCCTGTGAGCCTGAAAACCTCTGTCATGCGCCTCATTGACAAGGAAATCGCCAAAGGAAATGACGGACGCATTTTCCTGAAGCTCAATTCCCTGACAGATATCGACATCATTGAAAAGCTGAAAGAAGCCTCCTGTGCAGGGGTGCAGATTCAGATGATGATCCGCGGCATCTGCTGCTTACTGCCGCAGGTTCCCGGCATGACAGAAAACATCCGTGTGTTCAACGTGGTAGGACGTTATCTGGAACACTCCCGTATCTACTGCTTCGGCAGCGGCAAAAACGAGAAAATGTATATTTCCTCCGCCGACTTTATGACCAGAAACACGGAACGCCGTGTGGAAGTGGCAGCACCCGTTTATGACCCGGACATCCAAGCACAGATCCACAACGTCATGGATGCAGCCAAATCCGATAACGTGAAAGCGCGTATCCTCTGTGCCGACGGGGAATACATCAAGAAACCCTTTACTGGCACTGCCGTTGACAGCCAGCAGCTTTTGATGCAGCAGGCACAACAGCAAGCGACAACTCCATCCGAACTGCCGCAGAAAGAAGGCTTTTTCTCCCGTCTGCGCCATCGGATTTTCAAATAGACAACATCTCCCTATCTTCGGGCAATGTGTTTTCATCGCTGCGCATTGCCGTATATACCAAAAAAAGACGTGAACTTGAGGAATCTCTTGTCCACGTCTTTTCTTATTTCTTTTTATATTGCTTATTTGCCTGCCAGATATGCACGCAGCAGTTCTTCCATGGCTTCATAGCTTTCCATGAAATTCATTTTGCCCCGCAGTTCAGAAGCGCCGGGCAGTCCTTTCATATACCAAGCCATGTGCTTGCGCATTTCTCTAACGCCGATATACTCCCCTTTGTAGTCAACGAGCATACGGGCGTGACGCAGGGCTTTTTCCACCCTTTCTTCTGCTGTAGGCTCCGGCAGAAGCTCTCCTGTTTCCAGATAATGAATGATGCGCTTAAACAGCCAAGGGTTCCCCTGAGCGCCTCTGCCTACCATAATGGCATCACAGCCGGTGTAATCCAGCAGAGCCTTGGCATCCTGTGGCGTAAACACATCCCCATTGCCAATAACGGGAATAGAAACGGCTTCTTTCACCTGACGGATAATATCCCAGTCGGCTTTGCCGCTGTAATACTGTTCTCTGGTGCGTCCATGGACTGCTACTGCTGCCGCGCCGTTGGCTTCGGCAATTTTCGCCACTTCCACAGCGTTGATATGGTCGTCGTCAAAGCCTTTACGGAATTTGATGGTAACAGGCTTCTTCTGGCTTTCCACCAGAGATTTTACAATCTGCCCAACCAGTTCCGGTGTTTTTGTGATGGCGCTGCCTTCCCCGTTTTTGACGATTTTGGGTGCAGGACAGCCCATATTCACATCAATGATATCAAAGGGGTAAGGCTCGATTTTCTTGCCCATTTCCCCCAGAATTTTCGGGTCAGAACCGAAAAGCTGAATGGCTGTGGGGCGTTCTGCCGCCTCCACCTGCAACAGTTCTGTGGTGTTTTTGTTGTTATATAAAATGCCTTTTGCGCTGACCATTTCGGAATACACCAGACCGCAGCCCATTTCCTTGCAGAGCAGACGGAAAGGCAGGTCTGTGACCCCAGCCATGGGCGCCAGAAAAACATTGTTGTCCAATGTTACATTTCCAATTTTCATTTTCTTCCTCCAACATGCGATTTCTGCCCGTTTTCCGGGCTTTTCCTATCCTATCATATCAGAAAAAAACAGGCAAGACCTGAAAACAAAATTTCTGTCTGCCTGTTTTGGATTTACTTGTTTTTGTGATACAGAATCTTCAGACCTTTCAGTGTCAGAACAGGGTCAAGAACATCGAAAATCTTACGGTCAGGGTCGATGACTCTTGCCAGACCGCCTGTGGCAATGACCTTCATATCCGGCATATTCAGCTCTTTTTTCAGCTGGTCAATGATATAAATGGTCTGTCCAATATGCCCCAGCACCAGACCTGCCTGAATACTGCCCACTGTGTTTTTCACAATGATGGACTTTGGCTTTTTGATCTCAATCTTCGGCAGCTGTGCCGCACGCTGTGTCAATGCATCTGCGCAGACAGAAATACCTGGTGTAATGAGACCTGTGATAAATTCGGATTTTTCATTCAATACGTCAAAGGTATTGGCTGTGCCGTAGTCGATGACCACCGCAGGACCGCCATAAATTTCATTGACTGCCACCAGATTAACGATACGGTCTGCCCCAACGCCTTTGGGGTTGTCACGTTTAACAGAAATGCCTGTTTTCATGCCTGCACTGACAATCATAGGCTCAATATGGAAATATTTCCGAATGCCCTGTGTCAGAGAATACATGATATCCGGCACAACAGAAGAAATGATGACCGCGTCAATGCTGCTTGCCTTTACATCGGAAGCGTCAAAGAGGGAATGGATAAAGATACCCGTTTCGTCTGCAGTTCTGACACCGGCTGTTGCCATACGCCAGCACTTAATGAGTTTATCCCCGCGGTATACCCCCAAAACATAGTTGGTATTCCCTACATCAATTACCAAAAGCATGTATATTTCCTCCTAAAAATCATCTTCTGTTCCGATTCTTTTCATAAAGCAGGCGCAAGCCCTGCAATGCCAGAACCGGGTCGTATACATCGAAGATTTCTTCGTTTTCATCAATGACTTTCGCCAGACCGCCTGTAGCGATGACTTTCATATTCGGCAGATTCAATTTGTCCTTAATCTGCTGGATGATATAAATGGTTTCGCCAATATGTCCCAACACCAAACCAGCCTGAATACTGTCCACTGTATTTTTCGTAATCAGTGTTTCAGGACGTTTGATTTCAATCTTCGGCAGCTGTGCAGCTCTTCTTGTCAGAGCGTCTGCGCAAATCTGCACGCCGGGTGCAGTGATGCCTGTGAGAAATTCGCCTTTTTCACTGACAACGTCAAAAGTTGTGGCTGTGCTGTAATCCACCACAATGGCAGGACCGCCGTAGAGTTCATAAGCTGCCACCAGATTGACGATACGGTCTGTCCCCATTTCCTTGGGGTTTTCCATCCGCAGATTGATGCCTGTTTTCATGCCGGCACGAACCACCATAGGCTCTCTCTGCAAATATTTTCGAATGCCGCTCAACAGGGAATACATTACGTTTGGCACTACGGAAGATACCACAACGGCGTCGATTTCAGAAATATCCATACCGGAGTGGACAAACAGCATCCGCAGCAGCATACCTGTTTCATCGGAAGTACGGCTGCTGAGGGTGGAAAGCCGCCAGTTTGCCACCAGCTTGTCCCCGTCAAAGACGCCCAATGTGCTGTTGGTATTGCTTACATCAATGACTAAAATCATGCTTGATCTCCTCTGCTCAAAAAAATACCTTTCTCAAAAAACGGCACGGGAACCCGTTCCCGCGCCGTAAAAACATCATTTCTATTTCTTTCTCTTAAGCCCGTTTTTTATGTACGGCTTTGCTCAGAGCCTTGGAAACGATACCGCCTGCAACACAGCTTGCGGGCATTTCCAACGCACCGTTAACACCTACGAACAGTACCACAAATACCAGAGGGTTTACATTGCCGAAAGTCTGGTTCAGACCCTGGATGTAATCTGTGTTCCAGAACAGCAGAACCAGTGTGCCCATGAAGAACAGGGTGTTCAGGAATGCTGCCAGGAAACCGCCTGCAAAATAACTGAAGGTATTGGTACGATCTACTTTATGGATCAGCTGGAACAAAACACCGGTAAGCCAGCCCATGAGTGCACGGGTAGGTACACATACCAAGAAGGTGTACAGGGGGCTGATGCTGAACAATGCGCTGGTGAAAGCGCTGGGTGCTGTCAGTACCTGATAAAAGCTGGTTGCGCCAAAGACAAGTCCCAGCCACAGCCCTGCTTTAGGACCGATGATCATGGCACCGATGGCTACAGGGATCATCATCAGGGAAATGGAAAGCCCCAATGTACGGAAGTATCCCAAAGGTGTAAAGGACATGACAATCAGAATCGCTGTCATCAGACCAATGCTGGTCAGTTCGCCAACAGACATCTTGCTTTTGGCTACGGGTTTGTTTACAACTGTTTCGCTCATATGTATTTGCTCCTTTCATTCTCATTCTTATAAGATATAAGATGATATGGAAAATAGTAACCGTTCCGCGTTTCAGCACAGACGCAGTATATTTGCCCTCCTATGGGACATAACATCTTCGGCTGTTTTCCTGCCGTTTCGCATAACCACCATACATTATAACAGCAAATGAAAGGATTGCAACGTTTTTTTGCAATTTTTTGTTATTTTTTATACAAACTATTTATTTCCAGTTTCTTTTTCTGCCTTTTTCAGCAATTCTTCCTTAATCTTTTCCCCTTCTTCTGTGAAATATACCGCATACCACAGTTCCAGCGCTTTCAAAAGTTCCTTTTTTTCCCGCTGAAGGCGTTTGATTTCCAATTCCGCACCAATATCGTCAAAATCGAAATCGTCCTCCTGCTTCACGGTTTCAAAATACAGTTCCCCGTCTTCATTGAATCCCATCAAAAAGGTACAGCCCAGTTTCTGCGCCAATACCACACAAATGACCCGCACTTCTTCCTGAATGCTCTCGGGGAGCGCCTGAAACTCCGGCTCCAAAAAATATTTCTGTTCTGCATAACTGGCTGCTGCCAATACTTTTCTTTCCATTAAATCACTCCTCGAATGGACACTTCTCCTGAAAATACCACTTCTTCTTTCCCGTTATCCGCCCGACGCACCAGCAGTTCTCCTTCTGGTGTAATGTCTAAAGCTTCAGCGAAAAACGGCTCTCTGCCCAGCACATGGACTTCCTTGCCCAATGTGATGCAGTGTTTCCGATAATCCTCCAGTATGGCATCAAAACCGCCTGTCCGCAGGAAGGTTTCATAATGCTCCTCCAGCCGTTCCAGCACCCTATGCACCAGACGGCGGCGGGAAACGGTCTTACCGCATTCCAAATACAGACTTGTGGCAATTTCCGCGATTTCCGGCGGAAAAGATGCTGTGTTCACATTGATGCCGATACCGGGAATGACAAAATGCACCTCGCTCATTTCGCAGTCCATTTCCGTCAAAATCCCTACGGCTTTTTTTCCATTGATGAGAATATCATTGGGCCATTTGATACCAGCAGAAAGACCTGTTTCCGCCTCGATAGCCTCTGCCGTTGCCAGCCCGCACAAAAGAGTCAGCACAGATGCCTCCGTCGGTGCAATCTGGGGACGCAGCACCAGACTCATCCAAATACCTGTACCCAAAGGGGATTCCCACACTTTTCCCCGTCTGCCGCGGCCTGCTGTCTGTTTTTCCGCCACCACCAAGGTGCCTTCTGACGCACCTTCCAGTGCCAATTCTCTGGCACGGTTGTTTGTGGTGTCTGTTTCTTCATAGAAATAAATGGTCTGTCCCATGGTCTTTGTTTTCAGTCCCTGTTCCAGTTCCCGTTTGTTGTACATGGTTTCAGGATTGGTGAGTCGGTATCCCCGATTTGTCACCGCCTCGATTTCGTAGCCTTCCTCCCGGAGCTTCTTAATGCCTTTCCACACTGCCGCACGGGTGATGGAAAGCTCTCTGCCGATGTCCTCTCCCGAAAGGAACCCTTCCTGTCGCCGGAGCAATTCCAAAATGCGATACATATCCATGCCTCCTTTCCGACTGTAAAATTGCCGTAACTGCAAACGTCAGGAGGGGGTTCCTCCTGACGTTTTTATGTCGCTTTGTTTTTATCCGCAGCTTCTTATTTTTTTCCTTTTTCGTTTACACGGCTCAGGAATTTTTTCAGGTCGATGATGGCACGGCCATGTGTACCTTCACAGATTTTGTCTACTTCGTCATAAGCTTTTACAGCGAATGTCAGCAGTTTGCCGTTTACTTCTGTCAGTTCTGTAACCACACGTACTTTCATGCCTACAGGTGTTGCTGCCAGATGTTTGAAATCAAAAGTTGTACCAACTGTTTCCCAGCCATCGGGCAGGAAAGGTGCGACTGTGCCGATTGCTGTGCCTTCGATCCAGCTCAGCAGCTTGGGAGAAGCGAATACGGGCACTTTGTCATTGCCGAAATGAGAAGCTGTATCGCTTTCTTCCACGATGTATTCTCTTTCATAGGTCATGCCGGGTACGATGTTGTTAAATTCCATTGTAAAAATCCCCTTTCTTACGCTTGTGTGGTTGTATCTTCCTCTGCCGCAGCAGATGTAGTTTCTGTGGTTTCTGTTGCTTCTGTAGTTTCTGTTGCTTCCCCTTCAACGGGTTCTTCTGTCTGGTTTGCCAGACCCAGAATTTCCGCTCTCACATCCGCATCAAAGAGTTTGCGGAATTCGTCGCCGGTCACTTTTTCTTTTTCTACCAGCAGTTTTGCGGATGCATGAAGCACTTCCATGTTTTCCTGCAGGATGCGGATGGCTTCGTTATAAGCCCCCATGACGATGCGTTTCACTTCTTCGTCGATGGTGGTTGCAACGGCTTCGCCATAGTTGCGGGTGTGACCCCAATCTCTGCCGATGAACACTTCGTTGCTGTCTTCCCCAAACTGGATAGGGCCCAGAATCTCACTCATACCATAACGGGTTACCATGCCTCTTGCCATGGCTGTGGCACGTTCGATATCGTTGGAAGCGCCTGTGGTGATGTCTTTGATGACCAGCGCCTCTGCCGCACGTCCGCCCAGCAGGCTGATGATTTCCTGTTCCATATACAGCTTTGTCATATACATCTTATCCTCACCGGGCAGTGGCATGGTGTAACCGCCAGCCATACCTGTAGGGATGATGGAAATGCTGTGAACAGGGTCCAGTTCGCTGAGAACTTCAAACAGAATCGCATGACCGCTTTCGTGGTATGCGGTGATATATTTTTCCTTGTCGGAAATGACTCTTGTTTTCTTTTCGGTCCCCACACCGATTTTGATGAGGGCTTTCTGCAAGGATTCCATGTCGATGGCTTTCTTGCCGTCTCTTGCAGAAAGGAGCGCCGCTTCATTCAAAAGGTTTGCCAGATCCGCACCGGTAAAGCCTGCTGTGGTCTGTGCCACAACTTTCAGGTCAACTTCAGGTGCCAGCGGTTTGCCTTTGGAATGTACACGCAAAATGGCTTCTCTGCCCTTTACGTCGGGACGGCCAACATAAACCTGACGGTCGAAACGACCGGGACGCAGCAGCGCAGGGTCCAGAATATCTGCACGGTTGGTTGCTGCAATGATGATAACGCTTTCGTTGATGCCGAAACCGTCCATTTCAACCAGCAGCTGGTTCAATGTCTGTTCTCTTTCGTCGTGACCGCCGCCAAGACCTGCGCCTCTGCGACGACCCACGGCGTCGATTTCGTCGATGAATACGATACTGGGTGCATTTTTCTTTGCCTGATCGAACAGGTCACGAACACGGGATGCACCTACGCCGACGAACATTTCTACGAAGTCGGAACCGGAAATGGAGAAGAAAGGCACGCCCGCTTCCCCTGCCACTGCTTTTGCCAGCAGTGTTTTACCAGTACCCGGAGGGCCCACCAGCAAAACGCCTTTGGGGATTCTTGCACCCAGGTCTGTAAATTTCTTAGGGTTGCGGAGGAACTGCACCAGTTCTTCCAGTTCGGCTTTTTCTTCGTCACAACCAGCAACATTATCGAATGTCACTTTGTTTTTGTCGTCTACACCGCTCATTTTGGCTTTGCTCTTGCCGAAGGAGGCCATTTTGCCGCCGCCTCCCTGCATTCTGCCCATGAGCACCACAAAGAGCACGACCATGACAATCATCATGATCAAAGAAGGCAGGATTGCAGAAAGCATATTGCTAGGTGCATTGGGTGTCACAATCTGGATGTCGCTGCCCTCTGCAGGCATCTGGCTCACTTCTTCCATGAGCACATCCACGCTGGGCACGTTCACTGTCATTTTGGTACCGTCATCCAGCACAGCTGTAGCAATGCCATAGTTAGATACTTCTTTGCTCTTAGTAACTTCAATGGTTTTGACATTATCCTGATCCAGTTCACTGATCAGATCACTGTAATTATAGACCTTCGTTTCTTCCGCAGGCTGCATCAATCCTTTGCCGCTGAAGGCCAAAGCAGCTAAGATGATTACAAAAATCAACACATATAAGCCTGCTGACTGCCAATATTTTTTCAAAGGCTTCCCTCCTAAAATGCTTAATTTTTTTGTTGACGCTGTCCAAATGAGCCAGCATATCAATTTATAATTCTAGCACATCTTCCGCCAAAAGGCAATGTCCCTTTTGGGAAAGAATTCGTAAAAAAAGCTGATTTTTCCTATGCCTGTCCAAAATCTGCCTTTTCTTAAAATTCCATGAGAAACGGCTCTTTCCTGCCAAATAGAAAAGCACGGAATTTCCGCCGTTCTGACAGAAAAATCCGCGCTTTTTATTTTTTGATTATTCTTCTTCGAAATGTACCACGCCTACGTAGTCCAGGTTTCTGTATTTCTGTGCATAGTCCAGACCATAGCCCACAACGAAAGCATCGGGGATGGTGAAGCCTACATAATCCACAGGCACTTCTGTCACACGACGGTCAGGTTTGTCCAGCAGTGTGCAGAGTTTCAGTTTCTTAGGATTTCTCTGGATCAGCAGTGTGCGCAGTTTGCTCAGTGTTCTGCCGCTGTCGATGATGTCTTCTACCAGCAGTACGTTTTTGCCTGTGATGTCTTCATCCAGGTCGCGCAGGATTTTGATATGACCGCTGCTTTCTGTACCGTCGCCGTAGCTGGATACATCCATAAAGTTCATGGTAACAGGCATTTTCATTTTCTTAGCCAGTTCTACCAGTGTCACAACGCCGCCTTTGAGGACGCATACCATTTCCACCTGTTCATCGCCGAATTCTTCGTACACTTCCTGGGCGATTTCTTCCAGACGTTTGGTGATTTCTTCCGCTGTGAACATGACTTCAATTCTTTCTTTCATTGTGATGAGCCTCCGTAATTCGAATCCATACATATTGTGTCGTTTGGGCGTCGGGAGCAAATTTTGCCGATGTCCGTCCGCCATAAATCCAGACGATGTCCCTGCCGCAGGCAATGAGAGGGATGCTGCCCCTTTCCTCCGCCGGGATCTTCTCGTCGATGAAAAACGATTTCAGTTTTTTGGTGCCGCCGGGCAAAGTGATCTGATCCCCTGCTTTTCGGGTACGGCAGCACAAGTCCTGTGTTATTTTATCATAATCAAAGACGTTCGTACAGCCATCCAGGGGAATTTCTTCCCTTTTTCCTGAAAAAACGCCGCTTTCCACCAAAAGCTCCGCCTCCTGCACAAAAACGTCCGTCCCCAAAGGGATAGCATAGGAAAATCCTGCCTGCATCTTTTCCGCTCTGCCAAAAATCAGCCTGTCATACTGCCGAGATACCACAAGTCCCCCTGCTGTTTTCACGGAAGTGCCGCTCTGTTTTGTCAGCAGGCTTTCCACATCCTGCAAATGCACATGGGAAATATTTTTGCTGCTGCCCAGCATATCCGCCATGGCGTACCGCAGGACACGCATCCGCAAAGCAGGGTGGAGGGCTGAAAGTTTCTCGCAGGATAATGCGATAGGGTTTTCATTCAGTTTTGTTTCTGCATAAGCTGCCTTTGCCGCCTGTTCCAGAAAATCACTGTCCGCTGCCAGAAGTGCTGCTGTTTCCGCCAGATGCGCCGTACTGCCGCCATGGACTTCCTCCAGCAAAGGCAATACCTCATGGCGGATTTTATTCCGAGTATATGCCGTGTCTTTGTTGGTGCTGTCCTCCTGATACATGAGCCCGTTTTCTTTGCAGTAGGCTTCGATTTCCTTCCGGCTGCAAAAAAGCAACGGACGGATAATGTTTCCTCGTACCGGAGCCATACCTGTTAAACCCAGCAGTCCCGTACCTCTGCAAAGACGCATGAGCAAGGTTTCCGCTTGGTCGTTGGCATGATGGGCAACGGCAATTTGCCCATTTTCTCCTGCCAGCTTCGCAAAGGTCTCATACCGCAGGATTCTGCCCATTTCTTCGGTGTTTCTGCCCTGTTTTCTGGCTTCTGCTGCCATATCAAAGGAAACCACCTGACAAGATACGCCAAGGGATTGAGCAAAGTTCATAGCAAAAGCCGCATCTCTATCTGCTTCTGCGCCTCGCAGACCATGATGAATGTGAACCGCCTGCAACTCCCATCCATAGTGAGGTGCTAACCGCCGCAATATATGGAGCAGGCACACGGAGTCCGCACCGCCGGACAGCCCTACAATAACTCTGCCGCCTTTTGCCATATGATATTCTTCAATGGTACGCCGCACCTGTTCCAGCATATTCCTCGCCGCCTTTCTGTGAAAACTTTACACGAAAACCGCCCTGCCGTCAATGAAAATCCAAAAAGGCGCAAAACCACAGCCTGTGATTCCACGCCTTTTCTCACGCAATTTTCTTCCAGAATCTTGCCGCCTGCACCGTCATGTCGTCCGGCTCTTTCTGGCAGTGTTCCTGTGCCGCCTGTAATATAAAATCCGCCGCATCCTGGGGATTCGCAAAGCCTTGGGGCAAAAATTTCTCCTCCAGCCATTGGGCTGTCTGCCGCTCTCCTCCAAAAGCATCGGTGATGCCGTCTGTCAAAAGGAGAATCAAGTCCCCATCCTTCAGACGCATGTCGTTTTTCTCCACACGCACCTGTTCCAGTATCCCCGCAGGCAAAGTATGGGCATAAACGGAAATGACCCGATTTCCCCGGCAAATAAAAGAAGCCACCGCTCCCAGCTTGATGAACTCCGCCTGTCCGTCGTAGAGGTCCACACTGCAAATATCCAGTGTGGCATAGTTTTCCTCTGCTCGCCGCAAAAGCAAAGCGGAATTGATGAGCTGTACCGCCAATTCTCTGGAAAATCCTGCCGCCGCAAACTGTTCCAAAAGTTCAATGGCAGCCTTGCTTTCTGCCGCCGCTTTTTCTCCTGTGCCCATGCCATCAGACACTGCCAAAAGGGCAGTCCCTCTTTCACTTTCCAGAAAAGAAGATGCGTCGCCGCAGGGCTTGCCCATTTCTCCTGCCGCAAAAGCCGTTGCCGCCGTCAAAGCAAAAACAGGGGCTTCCACAAAAGTCAGCACACAGCCTTCCCCTTCCAGATGGCACACATTTTCGTCCACCTGTTCCATCTGCCGCCCCAGCGTCTTTCGCACCACAGGCAGGATAGCTTCCCGACAAATACCTCTGCCGTTGCATCCCCGCACCACCAGCCGCACCTGTTTTCCTCTGCCGCCTTTCTCCTCGGTGACCTGTACTTCCCGTACACGGATGCCTGCTTTCCGCAGGGCAAGGGTGAGGCTTTCCTGTAAATTTTCCAGAATGATACATCCTGTATCCATCTGTCCCGTCAGTTCCTCCAGAATACCGCCTACGGCATCCAACTGCTGCCCCACCAGATTCCGGCACTCCTGCAATCTGCCTGCCCAGACCAAGTCTTGGCGGTACCGTTCATAGACAGTGCATACCGTTTGGGCAAAGGCTTCTTTTCGGGGGCATAACTCCTGAAACCACGCCGGAAGCTGTTCCGTAGTGACCCGTCCTGCCCCATCACAGCAGGACAAGGCGGAAAACGTCATGCTGTAAGTACGATACACTTCTTCATCCCAGCAATAGTGCGCCATGCCGCAACTTTGGCAGACCTTCTCTGCCACCGTATCCACCAAGGCGGAAATCTCCTGTTTTCTCGTTTCTTCTTCGCCGCCGAATACCTTCGCCAGACCGTGAAAGGCTTTCCCGAAGCCTCGCAAGCGTTCCTCCGCCATTTCCCGCATCTGGGTATACCGGTCTTTTGCCTGATTTGCCTGCCAAAGTCCCCCAGCCCCTGCCAGTATCTTTTTCGGCAGAAACAAAAACACCAAAGCACCAGCTCCCAGCCAAAGAAGCTGTTCCTTATTTTCAAATACAGGCTCGCCGTAAAAACTGAACAGCACCGCCGTCATCCAGAAAGCCAGCCCAGCGAACAGCCTTCCAACATCTTTCAGGCATCCAGCCAACAATCCACCTAACGCCAGCACCGCAAAAAGTGGCAGATTCCCGACACCGCAGACAAAAAGCAGAAAACCCATAAGGGCACCTGCCGCCGCGCCGCCGCCAACACCTTCCCGCCATGCGGCAATGAGCAAAAACAACGCCGTCAGCACCGGAAAGAGCCTGTCCTGCAAAAAAGGCAGTTCCATCTGTGCCGCACCCGTCAACGCGCCGCCCAGTATCAAAAGTACCGATAAAGTTTCCTCCCGGCTCCACACCGCCGTTCTCTTGGGGGCAAAAAGCACCCCTGACCCCTTCTGCACCAGCAGGGAAATGCCCAATACCATAGCACTTTCCACCCCTGCCACCACAAAATAGAATGTCAGTCCACCCTGCCCCACGGCGTAAAAACATCCGCCCAGCGCCATGGCAAAGGCACCCAGCAGGGCTTTTTTCAGGGTTTCTTCTGCTGTGACAAAACGACCCAATGTCAAATGGATGAGTGTTGCCGCCAAAAGCACCGCTCCATGCTTCAATGCCACACCATTTCCCATGCCGCCTAGTGCCGCCGCTGACAGTGCCAGCCAAAATACCCGACCACTGCCGAGAAACACCGTCAATATGCTCATGGCAAGGGGATGTAAAATCTGCAATACTTCGCCGCCGCTCCAAAGATACACCATTGCCCATAAGGCGCCATATCGTCCTGCCTGTGCCAGAGAAGTTTTCTGTTTCGCCTTAGGTGTAGGCGCAGGACGCAGGGCTTTCCCCAAAGGGGGCAATTTCTGTTCCGTTTCCAGTAAAATTTCCGTTTTTTCCATGTCTCTTTCCCTCCATAGCCATAGTTTACGGAAATATGCCTGTTTTTTTTGGCGAAACCTGTCTTTATCGTATTGTTTTTTCCGACAAAAAAAGCCGTCCTTATTTCCTAAGAACGACTTTCTGTTATCTTTCCGGGTATGGGTGGTCTTTCCAGTACCACCATTTCAATTTTTCCGGGTCTTTCTCCTCATTTTCCGCATAGTAGACCGCCAGCCGCCATACGTACAGGGCGCAGGGGTCCACCCGAAAGCCCTTAGCGGCGCAATCTTTTTCATAAATTTCCTGCGGGTCTTTTCCTTTCAGGTCTGCAATGGTATGGATGCCCTGCTGTTCCAGATAGGACGCCATTTTCGGTCCCACGCCGGGAATCTGGCACAACTCGTTTTTCATGGCAATCCCTCACTTTCGGAATTTCTTCACCACACGAATATCATCCCCGAAGAATTTCAGCACTTTATATTCCCGCAAACGGGAAGTGATACGGTCTGAATACTGATTGGTGATGTCCTCGGGATTGAGGTTTGTGGAAATGATAACGGATTTATTCTTCAATTTCCGGTCATTGATGAGACGGAACAGTTCCGACGCTGTAAAGAGGGTAGCAAACTCTGTGCCCAAGTCGTCGATGATGAGCAGGTCTGCCTCCAGCAATTCCTTGTCCCATTCTTCTTTCTCCGCGTCTTCATCCTTGGAAAAGCGGATTTCTTCCAGTTTGCGGAACAGCTGCCCTGCCGTCAGGTACAGCACCACATAGCCCTGATCCAGCAGTTCTTTGGCGATACAGCTGCACAGGAATGTTTTTCCTAAGCCCGTTGCGCCGTAAAGGAGGAGGTTCTGTCCCCCATCGGCAAAGTTTTCCACAAAAGCCAGCGCCTGCCGCAAAATCTGCATGGCGTTTTCTCTGGGAGAAATACCTTCTTTTTTGGAAACCTGCTCGCTGTAAAGGCGCACATCAAAATGGTCGAAGTTTTCCACTTTCACAATATCCCGCACATTGGACTGGTCATAGAGCTTGTCCATAACTTTCTGTTTCAGGCAGGTACAGGGCACGTTATCCACATAGCCTGTATCTTTGCAGGTTTCGCAGACGTATTCCAGCTCCATATCTGCCGGAGTCAAGCCGATGCTTTCCAATAACATCCGCCGTTCTGTCTGCAATTCTTTCTGCTTTGCCCGCATTTCCACCAGGGCATCCTGCATATCGCCGGGCTTCAAAAGCACCAGTTTTGCGGTCTGTACCCCCAGCATGGAAAGGGTCTCGTCGATTTCCCGCACACGGGGCAAACGGCGGTAGATTTCTTCTTTCCGCTGACGGAGCTTTGCTGCCTGTTCTGTCCGCAGAGCGTCATATTCCCGCAGGATTTCTTTATAAATCTGTGTTCTGGTTGCCAAAATTTCTCACCTGCCTTACCATTCTCGTTGTTTTTCCCGTTCCAATCGTTCCAGTTCGTTATAGTCCCATTCCCGCTGGGTGTAGTTGATGAAACGATTCTGTCTTTGAGGCGCTGTCTGTCTGGGCTGCTCGGAAGCCTTCTGCTGGGCGCGTTTTGCTGCAAAGGCTTCATCCAGCTTGGCAATATCCGCCTGACTTTTCACCCCTGCCTGATGCCACTCACGCAAAATCTTATCCGCATAGGCAAAGCTGACGCCGCCGGTACGCATGATGGTACGCTCGCAAGCCGTCACCACCACATCCAAGGGTAGTTTATACTCTCGCAGCCATTTTTTTATATACGTTTCTTCTTCCGGCGCAGGCAGACGTTTTCCCTGACCGAAAGCACGCATGATGGCGCCATAGCCTTCCTTTCGCATCTGCAAATATTCCTCCACGGCTTCCAGAGAATCCAAACCTTCCTCTGCCCAGCCCATGGCTACTTTTTCGATATAATGCATCCCCCGTTTGCCACGGGAAACACAATAAGTCAAGAGCAGATCAATGACTTCCAAAGGCAGTCCCAGCCAGTCATAAAAACTGAACAATGTCGCCATATCGCCGCTGGAAAGGGTCTTGCCCAATTTCTGCTGAGCAGACTGAAACAGACGTTTCACATCCTCCCGTTTCAGATAACAGGACAATTCCGCAGGGGAATACTGGGGACGTTCCGAGGGGATGGCTTTTGGCTGGGACATCTGCGCCGCTTCTTTTGCGAAACAGTCCCGTTCTTCCCAATACCGCCATGCTTTCAGCACATCGCTTTCCAGTATTTCCAGTTTTTCCGCGATTTCTGCTGCCGAAGTCTTGCCTTCTGCCGCTTTTGTCATCAAAAAGACGGACACATACAGCGGGGGCGCTTTTGGCACTTCTTTTTCGATAAAATCTTTCAAAATACGGATTTCCTCCGCCATATCTCTCCCTCCTTTTCTCTGTGCATACAGGGTTATTATACTACAAAACACGCCCCTTCACAATAAAAGAGGAACCTGCTCAGCAAGTTCCCACAGAAAACATTATCTTTCTTTTTCCGATTTCTGAATGGGAACTGCGATGGCTTTCTTCAGAAGAAAACATATCCCATCAAATCTCATCACAACAAGAAAGCTGAAATCCTCTGATTTCAGCTTTCTTTGTTTTCTTATGAAGAAGCCCCAAAGGGCATCACTGATTTTTATTTTTGATGTGGGCATTGAAATAGTAAATGATGAAACTCAGTACCACCACTGTCAGCAAAGCCACCACGAAGATACGGGAGTCTTTGACGGCAATGAAGATGGCAAGCAGTCCCAGAAAAATACTGATGGCGTACATGATGAGTACCGCCTTTTTCTGACTGAAACCATGGTCGATGAGTTTATGGTGCAGATGCCCCCTGTCTGCCTGCATGATGGGCTGATGTTTCGCCATACGACGAAGCATGGCAAAAATGGTATCGAAAATAGGCAGACCAATACAGAAAATACTTACTACCAGCGCCAGCAGGGCATAGCCTTTGAACACGCCCAGAATACTGGTTACTGCCAATACAAAGCCCAAAAATGTGGAGCCTGTATCCCCCATGAAGATTTCCGCGGGGTTAAAGTTACGGGGCAAGAAGCCCAGACACGCCCCAGCCAAAGCCGCAGTCAGCACCACCGCTGTGGTGGAACCTGTCATGATGCACAGCACCATGAGGCTCAGGGCCGCAATGCCCGTTACCCCTGCCGCCAGACCGTCCAGACCGTCAATAAGGTTTACGGCGTTGGTAACCCCAACGATCCACACCAGCGTAATGGGAATACTTAATTTCTGCAATGTTGCCGTTACAGGCCACAGTACAATCTGAATCTGTGTGCCGGAAAAAATGACGATCAGCGCCGCTACAATCTGCACGCAGAATTTCAGTTTTGCCGGCAGGTCTTTCATATCGTCGATCATGCCCAGCACCGCAATGATGCCAGCGCCTACGATAAAGCCCACAAACTGTTTGGGGCTCATGCTGCGGTCAAAGAAATAGACCATGAGCACGGTAACGAGAAAGCCCAGCACAATGGCAACGCCGCCCATACGAGGCATGGGTTTTTTATGTACCCCTCTGTCTTTGGGATAGTCAATGGCGCCCACTTTTGCGGAAAGCCATTTTGCGAAAGGTGTTGTCACCAGCGTAATGGCAAAAGCGCAGGCAAAAGCCGCAATATATAACAACCAGTTATGCTCTACCAAAAAAATTCACTCCTAACCCTTTCGGCAAACGCCGAAAACAGGAACCCAGTTTATTTCGTACCGAAAATACGGTCACCGGCGTCCCCCAGACCCGGCACAATATAGCCATGGTCATTGAGACATTTATCATAAGCCGCTGCGTAGATATCTACATCAGGATGGGCTTCCTGTATCTTTTTCACGCCTTCGGGCGCAGCCAGAATACACAGGAAGATGATTTTCTTTACGCCTTTATCCTTCAAAAATCCGATGGCAGCTTCCGCTGTACCGCCTGTTGCCAGCATGGGATCTGTCAGAAAAACGGTTCTTTCTTCCACATCGGCAGGCAGTTTGCAGTAATATTCCACAGGCAGCAGTGTATTGGGGTCACGATACAGACCAATATGACCGATCTTTGCTGTGGGCATAAGCCGCAGCAGACCTTCTGTCATGCCGATACCTGCACGGAGAATAGGCACAATGGCAAGTTTTGTGTCGATGGTGCGGCACTGTGCCACATCCACTGGTGTCTGCACCTGAACTTCTTTCAAAGGCAAATCTCTGGTAGCTTCGTAGGAAAGGAGCATGGCTACTTCGCCGATGATCTCACGAAATTCCTTTGCGCCAGTTTCTGCGTCACGCAGCATTGCCATTTTGCTCTGGATCAGCGGATGTTCCGATACGAATAATTTACTCATGGATTTCCCCTTTCTCAATCTTCGATCTGTTTGATTCTTCTGATATGGCGTTCATCGTTGGAAAAAGGTGTTTCCAAGAATGCTTTTACGATCTCCAGTGCCAGACCGGGGCCTGTCACACGAGCGCCCATTGCCAGAATGTTGGCATCGTTATGTTCTCTGGTTGCTTTTGCGGAGAACACATCGCCGCACAGTGCTGCACGGATGCCTTTGACTTTGTTTGCCACAATGGAGATACCGATGCCTGTGCCGCAGATGAGGATGCCTTTTTCACATTCGCCATCTGCTACCGCATGGGCAACCAGTTTGCCATATACGGGATAATCCACGGATTCTTCGGAGAATGTCCCATAATTCTTATAAGGAATGTTGTTTGCGTCTAAATAAGCGATGACTTCCTTCATCAGAGGGAAACCGCCGTGGTCACAACCAAGTGCTATCATTTTTCTTCTCCTTTCGCTTCAATGAAACGGTATCCGGCAGACTTCTGGAGCCGGTTCATGATTGCCAGCCCTTCCCCTTCCAGCGGGAATACTTCCGCGTATACCGTATCTGCTTCCAAGAAATCGAATTTGCGCAATACTTTAAACAGGTTGGCGCCCACTTCCTCCAGATTTTCCCGACTGCCCACAGACAGGACAATGTCCGCTGTATAGCCGTCTTTGGATTCCTCTGTGGCAAGCACGCCGACTTTTTTCCCCGCTGCTTTTTCCTGTGCCGTCAGGGCATTGATCTTCGCCTGAACCCCTTCTCCACGCACCAGATACACTTCCGCTCTGGGGGAATAATGGGTGTACTTCATGCCGGGGGCTTTGGGACGCAGTCCTTCCTGGGGTTTCTGCAAAATGGCAGGGTCTACAGTCACTTCGCCCACAAAAGGCTCCATCATTTCCTTTGTGATGGCACCGGGACGCAGAATCATCGGAGGGGTCACGGAAACATCCACAATGGTGGACTCCAGTCCCCACTCTGCCGCGCCGCCATCGAGAATCATGTCAATCTTCCCATCCAGATCGAAAGCCACATGGGACGCCCTTGTGGGGCTTGGCTTGCCGGATGCGTTGGCACTGGGCGCCGCAATGGGCAGACCTGCCGCGCGGATCAGCGCCATGGCAACAGGATGTGAGGGAAAGCGCACCGCTACCGTATCCAGTCCGCCAGTGACGGAATCAGGCACAATATCCGTTTTTGGGAATATCATGGTCAATGGACCCGGCCAGAAAGCATCCATGAGTTTCTGCGCCGCCGCAGGAATCTCCCGCACAATGGGACGCAATTCACTGATTTGGGAGATATGCAGGATCAAAGGATTGTCGGAAGGACGACCTTTTGCCAGATAAATGCCTTTGCAGGCTTCACCGTCCAGACCGTTGCCTCCCAAACCATAAACCGTTTCCGTAGGAAAAGCAACCAGACCGCCTCTTTTGAGGATTTCAGCGCCTTCGGCGATGATGTCTGCATCGGGCTGCAGGGGGTCAACCTTGCGCAAAATGGTTTTCATATGCTTACAGGTTCGCTCCGCAGCATTTTTTGTATTTTTTGCCGCTGCCGCAAGGGCAAGGGTCATTGCGTCCGATTTTTTCGCCTTTGACGATGGTTCTGGAGCGTTTCTGTTCCAGTGTCAGACGTTTTCTTGTGTCTGCGTCAAAGATGCCGTCCCACTGGGGCAGCTGATACAGGTGTTCTGCATGGTATTCTACCATTTTCTTGAACAGACGTTCAAAGTCGATATCCAGCACGATAGCTGTATCTTCTTCCAGTGTTGTCATTTCGTAAGGTGTAGGCAGTACATCGTTGATGCCATCCACGAAAGCCACGATTTCTTCTGTGGTCATGGAGAAACGTTCTGCCAGTTCTTTCACAGTACCTTCCAGCTTTGTCAGCTTATTTGCCAGAATATATTCATAGATGTGCTGTTCCTTGGGCAGGTATTCATCCCAAATCGCATCCACACTTCTGCCTTCTTTGGAAAATGCTTTTTCCATCCAGCTTTCATACAAACTCATATCATTTCTCTCCTTTAACTTTATCATCCATTCTTTCGCAAAAAACTTGCTCTTTGCAATCATAATATAATTTTGCCCGATTTGCAACAAAAAATAGCAATTCCGCCTCTGTGGCTCCTAAAAATCCGCAAAAAAACACAGGTACACTGTAAGGGGCATCTTCAGAAGAAAACAAAAAAAGCTGAAATTCTTATCATAACAGAGGATTTCAGCTTTCTTATTTTATGAAGATATTGAATATGTTTTCTTAAGGAGAATTTGCTTAAGCATCCTGTGTTTTTTTCTGTCATACTGCCGCGGCAGCCAGTTCTCTCTCGGAAAGCAAGCAGGTGCCCGGCGGTAAAAGTGCCGCAATCCGCTCCAGCAGTTCTTTCCAGATAGATTTTTTCTCTTTTTTCACCGGCGGCTCCAGCAGCACGCCTGTGATGTCTTTTTCTCTGGCAAAGCGGCTGATGTACGCTGCCACGTCCTGTTCACAGCACAGGCAGACCTGCCCGCCCAGCCGGCACCCATAATTCGCCAGCCGCTGCATTTCGTACATTTCTCCACTTTCCAGTATATTTTCGCCCTGCGCTACATGCAAGATGTATAAATCCCCGTTGCCTGCCTTTGCGGCATCTTTGGCCAGTTCCATGAATCTTTTGGATTCTTTCCCCGCCGTTACCAGCACCAGTATGTTTTCTTTTTTTGTTTTCATGAAGGTTGCCTCCTTACATCATTCGCCAGTTTCCCTGTATGGCGAAAATTTTGTTTTTCAAAAGCTACCATACACTCCATACTTATCATAACCCATAAATCTTAGAAAACACCGATGGTTTCTCTTAATTCTTTCTTACAAAACAAAAGAGAGGACTGGCTTTTGCCAAATCCTCTCTCAGGGTGTCGTCAAAGGCTCATTTCATGGGGGCCTTTGACGAGTAGACAGAAGTATAAAGCCGAAGTTCCATCAGCTAAATGCCTTGAAACTCCGGCTTTTCCTCGTCAGAAGTGAATTCCGACTGCGGATTCCATTTGGGGAACCCCACACCGCAAGAGATGCGGACAGCCATTTATGGCTGGCATTTGCGAAGCAAATGTGTTGACCCTTTTGTTCCCCAACCCCTTCCGCGTTCTTGAAAAAGTGTAAAACTTAGTTTTTCTTCAGTCTGAGATAGAATCGGCTTTTGCCATATCCTCTCTGTTTTTTCTTATTCTTCTGTCAGGGTATCATCCTGCAAAGATTCGTCATCCAACTGGTTCTGTACATCGCTGTCATCCAGCACATCTTCTGTGTCACTTGTCATGTCTTCCGCGGGCATGTGTGTCACAGAGGGAGTACCATTTTCCAGTGTAAATGTAATGGTGTCGCCGTCTTCCAGCACAACATTGTCCCAGATCTGCTCTGTACCGTCTGTGAATGTCATCTGCACCTGCCAGCCGTTTTCCACCACAGGCACCATACCGTTGAGGGTAACAGGGACGGAAAAACCGTTTTTCCATTCGGATTCCTTCAGCATGTTATCTGTCCAATCGTCTTCTTCTGTGGGACGAATTTTCAGGGCAGATGCGCCTTTCCCTGTTTCATTGATGAAAGTCATGTTGTAGGAAACTTCCTGCTGAGGCACTTCTTCTTTCCCACAGCCGGCAAAAGCCGCAACAGCACACATCAATGTCAATACCAAAACCAGTTTTTTTCTCATATTCCAAATCCTCATTTCTATCTTTCTTTATTCTGCTGTGTAGGGTTCAAATGTGATGCTGTTGATGATCACATCTTCCAGTGGTTTGGAATTTTCATCCACATCCACAGCAGCAATGGCATCCACTACATCCATTCCTTCAATGACCTGACCGAAAATGGTATAAGGGTTGCCGTAAACATATTCCAAATGCACTGCGCCGCCATGTTCCCGATAATAATCCATGACGCTTTCGGGATAGAGCTGGCTGAGTGTATAAAATTCATCGCCAATGGTAACGCCCATTTCTTCTTCGTTGTTGTCACGAGCATCTTCCAGGGCTTTCAGATAATCCTCTGTGACAGTCTTTGCCTGCACAATGAAGAACTGGCTGCCGTTGGTGTTGGGTCCTCTGTTTGCCATGGCAACAGCGCCGTTATAAAAATGCAGGTTCGGGGAAACTTCATCCTCGAAGTCCTCTCCCCAGCAGCTTTCACCGCCAGTGCCTGTGCCTGTAGGGTCACCAGTCTGAATCATAAAGTCCTCAATGACACGATGGAATGTGAGTCCGTCATAGTAGCCGTCCTTTGCCAGTGTTTTGAAGTTTTCCACTGCCTTCGGTGCTTCTTCGGGGAAGAAACGCATTTTTACCACGCCTTTGGAAGTGTCGATCACAGCGATTTCTTCGCCTTCTTCGGGCATCTGCGCCTGCAGATTCACATATTCTCCTGTAGATTCTGTATCGGTTTCTGCATTTGTTTCACTGCCGCATCCTGCTGCTGTGAACATCAAAAGTCCTGCCAGAATCAAACTGATATATTTTTTCATCATTGTTTTCCTCCTGCCTGCTTTTTTCATCTCATACATGAGAAATATTGTATTACACGCAAAAAGTCTGTGTCAATTTGTTTTTCTTAAATGTTTATTAAAATTGGCGAATCAGGGACATGACTGCTTCCACGCCGTTATTCTGGGTACTCTTTTCCATAGCTGCAATATAGGTTTCCCTGTTTGCATAAAGTTCACGCACTTTTTCTTCCATGGTTGCAGCTGTCAGTTCTTCTTCCGGCAGCACCATGGCAAAGCCCTGTTTTTCGTAGGACGCAGCGTTCAAAATCTGGTCGCCGCGGCTTGCCTTTGCAGAAAGCGGAATCAGCAGATGGGGCTTTTTCAGCGCCAAAAACTCGGAAATGGAGTTGCTGCCCGCACGAGCAATGATGACATCTGTCGCCGCGAACAGGTCTGCCAGTTCATCGGTGACATACTCAAACTGACGGTATCCCTTTGTGCCTTCCAGACTTTCTTCCTTATGACCTTTGCCGCAAAGGTGGATGATGTCAAAATCCTTCAGCAAAGAAGGCAGACTTTCCCGCAAAGCGTCGTTGAGTTTCACTGCCCCCAGAGAGCCGCCCATCTGCAGCAGAACAGGCTTTGTGCCGTCAAAACCGCAGATTTCCAGACCTTTCTGTCTGTCGCCTTTGAACAGTTCCGCACGGATAGGTGTGCCTGTGTGGATGCCTTTTTCCTTGGGAACATATTTCAGTGTTTCCGGGAATGTGGTGCAGACTGTTTTCGCAAAAGGCATCGCGATTTTGTTTGCCAGACCCGGTGTGATATCAGATTCGTGGATGATCACAGGAATCTTGTTTTTCTTTGCCCCCAGCACTACAGGCACTGCCACAAAGCCCCCTTTGGAGAATACCAAATCGGGTTTCAGCTTTTTCAGCAGTTTGGTGGCTTCGCTGACGCCTTTTACCACACGGAACATATCGGTGATGTTCTGTCTGGACAGATAACGGCGCAGTTTTCCCGTAGGGATGCTGTAATAAGGCACGCCTTCCGCCTCAATGAGTTTCTTTTCAATGCCGTTTTCGGAGCCGATATACAAAACTTCCCAGCCTTCCTGCCGCAGCAAAGGCAGGATTGCCAGATTGGGCGTCACATGGCCCGCTGTGCCGCCGCCTGTCAATACGATTCGTTTCATAGAGATTCACCCCTGTAATATACTATTTTTCACCGTTTCCTATCATAACAGAAAAAATGGGCAACTGCCAGAAGATTTCTGTTTTTTCTGAAAAAAAGGCGATTTTATGCAAGTCCCACCTTTCTTGTGCATAGATATGATAGAAAAAAAGCAAAGGAGACTGACGAACATGTACCCATATAATCGCAATACCCATTATTTTCAGCGGCAGAGCCTGACGGCACGAGAAGCCAAAGACCCTGCCATTGCAGAACTGGCAGAGGACGATCGTCTGCTGGCGCTGCTGAAAGTTGCCGCAGAGGAAACAGCCCAGCTTGCGAACCGCTACCGCCGGTTGCTGACGGAAGCCCCTGTCCTCTCCCCCTCTGCCGATATGCTCAAATCCATGTATCTGGACGAGAAAAAGCATCTGAAAAACCTGCGGGAAGCCCTGTTCCTCATTACAGGCGAAACACCGGAAACCCCTGACGAGAGCCAGACACCATCCACACTGGAAGTCATCGACCCCAAAACCTATCTGGAGGAAACTCTCATGCAGGAACTGGATGCGGCAGATTTCTACCGGAATTTCTTTCTGGCAGTGCCCGACGGTGCCCTTCGTGACCTGTTTTTCGAGATTCTCACAGATAAGCAGAGCCATGCCAACGCATTGACCTATCTGTTCAGCAAATATTTTTGAACAAAAATCTGTGCAATCTCCTTCCTTTCGTGCTATACTGATAGCAAATCACATACGAAAGGATGAATACTTATGAGCGACTGTATTTTCTGTAAAATCGTGTCGGGGGAATTTGGCTCCGCCACTATATATGAAAACGATGAATTTAAAGTAATTCTGGACCGTTTTCCTGCCAACGAAGGTCATGTGCTGATTCTGGTGAAGGAACACGTTGCCAATATCTTTGAAATCGACCCGGACAAAGCCGGCAGACTGTTCCGTCTGGCAGCTATCATCGCCAGAGAAATGAAAGCAAGACTGGGCTTTGACCACATGAACGTGATGCAGAACAACGGCACCGTTGCCGGTCAGACTGTATTCCATTTCCATCTGCACCTGATTCCTCGTTATGAAAACGACGGCATCACCATTGCATACAAACCCATGGATCTGACAGACGAACAGATCGAAGACATGCGCAAAAAACTGGAAATGAGCCTGTAAACAGACACGAAAACCCCTTTCTTTTGAAAGGGGTTTTTTTATGCCTTTTTTGCGAAAAATTCACCAACAACCCCTAGAACTTCTGCACAAAACCTGCTTTTCGCCCCCTGCGCATCCTTCACAAAAATGCGTTTTTGCCCCATTTCTCCTTTGATTTTGGGCAAAAAACAGTGATACACTGAATACGAAGGGTTTTTCTGGGATATCCTAAAAACAGCATAGGAAAAGCGAAAGGAGTGTTTTCATGTATCGAAAAGATCAGTTGGTTTTTTATGGCAATACAGGCGTATGCCGCGTAGCAGACGTTGCGCCCCTTCCCCAGCAAAAAGATGGCCGCCTATACTACACCCTGATTCCGCTTTTCTCCCCTTTTTCTGAAACCATCCACGTTTCCGTTTCCACCCGGGCATTCATGCGTCCCGTCATTTCTGCTGCTGAGGCAAAAAGCTATCTGGACAACATCAGCCACATCTCCGCGGAGCCTTTCCGCAGCCGGGACCACAAAGAAACAGCCAATCACTACAGCGAAATGCTGAACACCCACGACTGTATGCAGTATTTGCAGTTAATGAAATCCCTTTATCAGAAAATCGAAGAAAACGCCCGTGTGGGAAAACACATTTCGCAAACAGAACAGCGGTATCTGAAACAGGCGGAATGCCTTCTTTATGGGGAACTGGCGGCAGCTCTTGGCAAAGAGCCGGGAGAAATCCGCACAGAAGTACAGCAGCGTTTTGCAGAAGAAAAGCAACTGGCGTAAAAAAAGACCATCGTTTCTACGATGGTCTTTTTTCTGGATGCGGATGACAGGACTTGAACCTGCACGGACGTAATGTCCACTAGAACCTGAATCTAGCGCGTCTGCCAATTCCGCCACATCCGCATATGCTTTTTTGAACTTGCTTGACTATCATACTATAAAACAGGTTCTTTGTCAACAACTTTTTTAAACTTTTGAAAAAGTTCTTTCAAAAATTACCAAACCCGCCTCATAAGGGTGATCCAGAAACCGCACCTCTCCTTTAGAACCGCGAAAACGAAATAACTTCCAAAGAATGGTCAAATCGCCGCCAGCCGCTAGAATCATCAGGGCACTCAGCCAAAACAAAGGCAAGTTTCCCCCAAAAATAGCCGCAATTGCCGGCAGAATCCCCAGCAGCACACAAGGCATGATCCCGCCAATGGCATACTGTCCCTTTGTCAATTCCTCCTGACAGGTGCAGTACGGTGTCAAAGAGTTCCACATGATGCCAAAGGAAATGGATTTCCATTTATTTTTTGCGAAAAAAGACCAGAACAGACCATGGATGGCTTCATGAACCACAAGGAGCAGGAAAAACAACACCAGCACCCCCAGCAGCATGGGGCTGGAAATGGAACCATGCCCATTTTTCCAGACAAAAACTGCCCAAAGCACCAACACAATGGGCAAAGCCAGCACCAACGCCATAGCATTGGCATAAACCGCAGAAATAGTCAGGTCATGGGCTTCAAAGCCTTCTGCTTCCAATGCGGCTTTTTTCTCTAGGAACATTTCCTTCCGCTTCTGTTCTGCCGCTGTCAGTTTTCTTTCTTTTTTCTGTTGTTTTCTTCGATCCATGCTATCCGTGCCTCCTGATGGCTTTTCCCCATGCGTTCCACTTCTTCGAGCTGTTGCTGAAAACATTTTGCCAGCTTTTCACTGCCCAATTTTTTGCATAAGTCCCGACCATAAGCCAGCATTTCCTTTTCCTGTTCGTATGTCTTTTCGTCGGCATTGTGGATAATCCAAGTATGCCCTTCCTCTCCGTAAATGAAAAGAAAGCCCATGAGCACATCTTTTTCATATACCAGTACAAACTGAGGGAATCCCGTTTCTTTGGAACGAGAAAGTGCTTCCAGCAGCTCCTGCTGTTCTTCTTTTGTATGCACGGCACAGCCGATTTTCTTACCTTCCCGCAAAAAAACATTAATTTCGTCTTTTGTCATTTCACGCATATTCCGAAAAGTCAGCATTTCTTCTCCTCCTCATCCTCCACAGGTGTACCGCAGAACTTGCAGTGCCCCCATGGAACAGGACATAAGGGTCCAGCAAATTATAGCAGACCCTGCATCTGCCATAACGGAGCATCATGTAAATCACCATAACTAAGCAAAAGAATGTTGCCCCCATACAAACCTCAACCCATCCGTCAATCTGTAATCCCATCATAACGAACATCAAAACCATAAATACAAATGCCAACGTCAGCCACATCTTATATTTTTTCCGCAGTTTCTTCCATGTCATGGCAATCCCCCCTTTTTGTCATCATAGCATAAGTATGGAAGAAAAGCCATCTTCTAAACAAAAAACGGACATTTCCAGTCATGGAAACATCCGTTTCTTATCCTTATCTTTTGGGTGTAGAGGAAGAATTCATATGGAGATCCCCCCGGCAGTAGGGGCAGAATTTCCCCTGATAAATGTCATGGATAGGCAGACGTCTGCCACAGTGACAGCAAACCCCATGGCGAAAATAAATAAACGCCGCTGCCGCAATGAAGGCAATGCCAATCCACATCAGCGGGCTTTTTCCAGAATAATCCCCTGTAAAAATCGTATAGATGACGCAGAACAAACCAATCAAACAACAAAAACGCATCCATCTTCTGGTTCTGTCCAAACTCATTTTCTTTCCTCCTAATCTGTCCTTTGAAAGCCTGAGATAAAAAAAGAGACCACTGCTTCTGCAATGGCCTTTTCAGATGCGGATGACAGGACTTGAACCTGCACGGACGTAATGTCCACTAGAACCTGAATCTAGCGCGTCTGCCAATTCCGCCACATCCGCATATTGTACTTTTTTCTGTACATGTTTTTCTTTGCTTAGTTAGAATACTATAAATTTATCTTCTTGTCAACACTTTTTGCTAAAAAATTTTCAAGTATTTTGTATATCATGCAAAACCGGGACAAAAACGTCTATTGCAGGTTGTTTCTCGTCCCACCGAAAACAAAAAAATGACTTGCATTTGCAAGTCATTTTTTCTTGGATGCGGATGACAGGACTTGAACCTGCACGGGCGTAATGCCCACTAGAACCTGAATCTAGCGCGTCTGCCAATTCCGCCACATCCGCATATCTGGTTTTGTGTCTTGCTGTTTTCAGCTGACTTGGATATCATAATACAAAACCAGAACTTTGTCAACACTTTTTTCAATTTTTTTAACAAAACAGCGGAACCAGCACTGGCATAGCCAATGTGCAGATGACACCGCTGACGAAAGCCAGTATGGCTGTCTTACTGTCTGTATACTTACTCAACAGGGGCAATGTGGTATCCATAGCCGTTGCGCCTGCAGGAGCAATGGCTGTATAGACGTTTCTGCCAGCCAGTACAGGCACCAGCAGAAAGGTCAGCACTTCCCGGAACACATTGGACAGGAAGGAAATGGTACCGCCAATGGGATTGCCTGCCTCTGTCATGAGGATACCGGACAGGCTGTACCACCCCAAACCGGAAGTGATGGCAAGACCTTCCTTTACATCCATACGCAGAATCATAGCGCAAACTGCGCCCCCTGCCAGAGAGCCCAGAACGACCCCCAGAGGAATCACCAGTATCCGCAGACCCATCCGGCGAATCTGCCCGAATACTTCCCGATTTACGCCCATATCAATGCCCACGGAAAAAAGCAGGATCAGCAGCATATAAGAAGATGCCGTATCCAGAAAGCCGCTGACGCCCTCCGGCATGACAACACCTGCGCCGATGCCCAGCACAAGGGCAATGAGAATCGCTTTGCTCATTCATTTGCCCCCTTCCGCAAAAACACCTTTGTCAGCAGATACACCACCACAATGGAGCCAATCACCGCCAAAACCGCATACAACAAAGCCTTGCCGCCTAAAGACGGCAAAGCCTGTATGATGTCACCATTTCTGCCGATGCTGACTCCCATACAGAATATGAGCAGCATCAGCCAAACAGTTTGCAGTTTGGCGTTGATCTTCAGTCCTTTTTCTTTGAGGATGCCACGGAAGCCCACCACAAACCCCAAAGCCAGTACAATAAATATCTTCGCCATAAGTCTTATACCTGTTTCATCAGATCGACCACTTTGTCGATTTCTTCTCTTGTAACATATTTATGAGTTGCAAAACGCATGATGCCGTTATCTTCACCGTTGATGATAACATCATGTTTTGCCATATAGTCCACCAATTCCGCGGAGGACAGAGGATAATCTTTCAAACGGAAAAATACCATATTAATCTGCTGTCTTTCTTTATAAACTTCCAGACCTTTCACACCGCAAAGGGCTTCTGCCATGTATTTTGCATTGTCATGGTCTTCCTGCAGGCGTTTAGACATGACATTCAGGGCAATTTTGCCTGCTGCCGCAAGGATACCTACCTGACGCATACCGCCGCCGATGATTTTACGTTTTCTTCTGGCAACGGCAATAAATTCCTTGCTGCCCACCAGTACAGAGCCTACAGGCGCGCACAGACCTTTAGACAGGCAAACGGAAACGCTGTCCGCATACTGCGCGATTTCTTTTGCTTCTACACCCAAAACGGTAGCTGCGTTAAAAATACGTGCGCCGTCCAGATGGATCGGCAGGTGGTATTTGTCAGCCAGTTCTCTTACGTTCTTCATGTATTCCAGACTTCTTACCTGACCGTCGGAATCGGCATTTTCATAGGTAATCAGTGCTGTTTTGGGCTGATGGATGTCGTCAGGGTCTTTGCGGATATATTTTTCGATAATATCCAGAGGCATTTCCCCACCCACATTCTGTACCGTACGCAGCTGTGCACCTGCGATGATAGCAGCCGCCCCTGCTTCATGGGCTACGATATGGCAGTTATCAGGCAGAATCACTTCTTCCCCACGGTTCACATGGGTAAACAGTGCCAGCTGATTGCTCATCACGCCGCTGGGTACAAACAGACCAGCTTCCTTGCCCATGATTTCCGCTGCCAGCGCTTCCAGTTCGTTTACAGTCTGGTCATCGCCATAAACGTCGTCGCCCACAACAGCTTCATACATGGCTTTCCGCATTTCCTCGGTGGGCACCGTTACGGTGTCGCTTCTCAAGTCGATTTTTCCGTTAATCATTCTGATTACACCTCCCCGGTCATTTTTTCTCTGATTGCGTCGATTTCTTCACTTTCAATGTATTCGTCAAAGGTCATCTGTCTGTCGATGATGCCGCCAGGCAGAATCTCGATGATTCTGTTTGCAATGGTCTGTGTGAACTGATGGTCATGGGAATCGAACAGCAGTGTGCCTTTGTATTCCATAAGACCTTCGTTCAGTGCGGTGATGGATTCCAGATCCAGATGGTTAGTGGGTTCATCCAGAATCATAACGTTTGCGCCGCTCATCATCATTTTACACAGCATACAGCGTACTCTTTCCCCACCGGAAAGAACGTTTGCTTCTTTCAGGGCTTCTTCGCCGCTGAAGAGCATTCTGCCCAGCCAGCCACGGATATCCGCGTCATACTGTTCCCCTTCTTTTGCGAAAGGACGCAGCCATTCAATCAAAGAATCATGGCAGCCGTCGAAGTATTCCGCATTGTCTTTGGGGAAGTAAGCTGTCTTTGTGGTAATACCCCATTTGAAAGTACCTTCATCGGGTTCCAGCTCACCCATGAGGATACGGAACAGTGTAGTTCTTGCAATTTCGTCTTTGCCTACGAAAGCAACTTTGTCATTAGGACGAATCATAAAGCTTACGTTATCCAGCACTTTTTTGCCATCAATGGTCTTGGACAGACCTTCTACCAGCAGTACGTCATTGCCCACTTCTCTATCCTGTTTGAAGCTGCAGAAAGGATATCTTCTGGAAGAAGGTTTGATGGTATCCATCTGCAAGTTATCCAGCAGTTTTTTACGGCTGGTTGCCTGTTTTGCTTTGGAAGCGTTGGCGCTGAAACGCTGGATAAATTCCTGCAGTTCTTTGATTTTCTGTTCCACGCGCTTGTTCTGGTCTTTCAGCTGACGCTGTGTCATCTGTGTATAGCTGTACCAGAAATCGTAGTTACCAACGAACATGGTGATTTTGCCATAGTCGATGTCGGCGATGTTGGTACAGATTTTATTCAGGAAATGTCTGTCATGGGATACGACAATCACGGTATTTTCAAAGTCCATCAGGAAGTTTTCCAGCCATTTGATGGCGTGCAGATCCAGATGGTTGGTAGGTTCGTCCAGCAGCAGAATGTCAGGATTGCCGAAGAGCGCCTGTGCCAGCAGGACTTTCACCTTCTGGGTACCAGTCAGTTCTTTCATTTTTACATAATGGAATTCGTTGGTAACACCCAGACCATTCAGCAGGATTTCTGCGTTGGATTCGGCAGACCAGCCGTCCAGCTCCGCAAATTCCCCTTCCAGTTCGGAAACCTTGATCCCATCTTCATCGGAAAAGTCCTCTTTTGCATAAAGGGCTTCTTTTTCCTTCATAATGTCATAAAGACGTTTGTGACCATACAGAACAGTTTCCACAACCTCAAATTCGTCGAACATGAAGTGGTCCTGTTTCAGTACTGCCATACGTTCGCCGGGGGTGATGAATACAGAACCTTTGTTGGGTTCCAGTTCCCCTGCCAGTATTTTCAAAAATGTGGACTTGCCGGCACCGTTGGCACCAATGAGTCCGTAGCAGTTGCCTTTGGTAAAGTTGATGTTCACATCATTGAACAGTACGCGTCCGCCGTACTGTAAGCTTACACCTTG
Source organism: Anaerotignum lactatifermentans DSM 14214 (assembly GCF_900142265.1). Classification (GTDB taxonomy): domain Bacteria; phylum Bacillota; class Clostridia; order Lachnospirales; family Anaerotignaceae; genus Anaerotignum; species Anaerotignum lactatifermentans. The sequence goes on from NZ_FRAH01000003.1 coordinate 131,077, forward strand.
TGCTGCGATCATGTTTGTTTTTCTCCTTTTCTCTGTTCTTTTTGACTCAAATCTTTCCTATTATAGCGCATCTGCCCCGCAAAATATAGCCCAAATCCATGATTTTTGCATTTTTGCGGGATTTTTGCCCCAAAAAAAGACGGTCATGTATGTTTTTTCATACACAACCGTTGAAAATCTTTTTTTCTTACGCCGCATCACTTTCGTTCATGCTGGTGATTTCCTGTTCATAATTGATGGCGCCCTGAGCTTCTGTGGGAATTTCAATGGACTGCACGCCATTGAGATCAGAAATATCCATGGTTACACCGTATTCCTGTACGGTAATGCCTGCGCTGTCTGCCTGCAGTTCTTTCAGTACATTGTTTGTCACTGTCTGCAATGCATTGCCCAGGTCCATATGACAGGATACTGCTTCGCCTGTATCTTCTTTGAATACGAAGGTCACAGGAACATCTGCCACACCTTCATAATAATTTTCCGCAATGCCGCTCATCCCAGCCAGCTGCAGCAGTTTTCCGCCTTCCACAACGGCATATACATCCGCTGCCGGCAATGTGCCCTGCAGTGTCACCTGTTTGTTTTCTCTTGCTGTTTCCTGCCAGCCAGATGTATGCTGCAGGAGTGTGATCATATTTTCCCGCACATCATAAATCTGCACGGAATCCAATGCCGCATCTTTTTCCAAAGACATTTCTGTCCACTGGTTGTTATAATTCATAAACAGATTCACATTGGTATCTTCCGCTTCCAGATACCGCTGTGTGGAATAACTCTGTCCGCCTGCAGCGTTCAGGGTCTCTGTGATCTGCATACAGAAAGGTTCCTTGATCTGGAAAACCGTTACTTCTGTGCTGTCATTGCTGCCCTGCATATTGGAAACCACATTGACCGCGCCTTTATAACTGCTCGCTTCTTCCAAGCTCTGGAGCGCTGCTGTTGCATATTCTGCGGGAGTCATTCCCGTCTGCGTTGTATTCTCCGCATTTTCGGGTGTTCCGCAAGCTGCCAGACAAACAACCGCAGTGGCAGCCAAACAGATTTTTGCTGCTCTGAAAAAGTTCTTCATTTCCTAACCCCCTATCCTACGCAATTTCTGCATGGGTATCCTTTCTGTTTTTATTGTAGCGAAAAACAGTTTTCATTGCAAGGGGAATGCCAATGTTTCAGAAAAATATAAGAATTTCGCTTCTTTCTTGTAAGATTTCCTCCACTGACCCTCTGTTCTTCCCCTGAGAACTACCCCTTTGCTCCACTTTTTCCTTTTCCAAAATTTCAAAAAAAGACTGCCCAATCCCCCCGGAAAGACAGTCTTTTTTTATTCCGTTCTATCTCATCATCTCGTATAACACCCTTAACAGGTCTTCATCCTCACAAACGTGAGCGAAAACAGCATCCCTGCGGCTGCAAAATTCCCGGAGGGCTGCCCGTTGTTTCATGAGGGCTTTTTTGTACGCAGCTGCCATGGCTTCGTTCAGCTCCAGATCTCTGGTTTCTCCCGTTTCCGCATCCACCAGACGAACAGCGCCGCCAACTTTCGGTTCTTCCTCCTCCTTAGAAAGAACCTGTACCAGCAAAACCTCCTGTTTTTTCTGCTGGAGCAGCTTCACCGTATCTTCGATGCCATTGTCTGTCATAAAATCGGAAATCACAACGGCAATGCCCCGCCGCAAAGGACCGCATCCCATGGCTGCGGACAAAGGCGCAGTCCCCCCGACTGCTTCCAGTTTGTCCAGAAAATCCACGGTTTCCAAGAAACGTCCCTTTTGTGCCAGATTCCGCTTCTGTGCCCGGAGAGTATCCCCAAAGGCAAACAGATGCACCTGATCGCCGCCGCAAAGACCTACATAGGCAAAAGATGCCGCCAGTTTCTTTGCCGCTAAGAATTTTCCATCCTGTTCCATGGAACGGCTGCAATCCAGAAATACATGGACAGAAGCCTGTTTTTCCTCCAAAAACAGCTTCAGATACAGTTTGCCGAAACGGGCAAAACCATTCCAGTCTACCCGCCGCAAATCGTCTCCGGCAGCATATTCCCGGTAATCAGAAAATTCCAGAGAGCTGCCCTTTGCCATGGAACGTCTGGCGCCGCTGTAACCGTCTGTGGAAAGGCGGTGTTTCAAGCGGATTGCCATTTCTTCCAGCCGTTTCAAATATTCTTTTGTCAGTGCTTCCCTGAGTGTTTCCATTTCAATACAACGCCTCTATAATTTCGTCGGGAGTTTTTCCCTCTGCCATGCCTTCAAAGTTCAGGAAAATACGATGTCTGAGGGCAGGTTTTGCCGCCTGCTTGATGTCCTCATAAGCCACATGATAGCGTCCTGCCAGCAGGGCAAAAATTCTTGCCGCCTGCAAAACTGCCTGGGCACCACGAGGGCTTGCCCCATAACGCACATACTGCCGCACCACTTCCGGCGCTTCGGGATTTTCTGGATGGGTTTTCAAAATCAAATCCATCAGATATTCCGCCACAGGTTCTGCCACGGGCACCTGCTGAGCAATTTCCCGCATCTGAAGGAGTCTTTTGCCGTCCATAACCTTGGATGCCCGATGAACTTTGCCGTCGGTAGTGGAAAGGACAATCTTCATCAATTCCTCTTTATTTGGGAAAGCTACATCCAGCTTGAACAGGAAACGGTCCATCTGGGCTTCCGGCAGCGGATATGTGCCTTCTGTTTCCAGTGGGTTCTGGGTTGCCAGCACAAAAAACGGTTCTTCCAGACGGTATGTCTGACTGCCGCCAGTGACCGTATGTTCCTGCATGGCTTCCAGCAGCGCTGACTGGGTCTTTGGTGTGGCGCGGTTGATTTCGTCTGCCAGCACCAGATTGGCAAAGATAGGACCTTTGCGGAATACAAAGGACATATTGCCGTTTTCTTCCCGGTTCATGACCGTTGTGCCTGTTACATCGGCAGGCATCAAGTCCGGCGTGAACTGGATTCTGGAAAAATGCAGGTCAACAGCGTCCCCCACGGCTTTGACCAGCTGTGTTTTCCCCAGACCCGGCATGCCTTCCAGCAGCACGTTGCCCCCCGCAACCATTGCTGTCAGCACATTCCTGACCAGTTCTTTCTGTCCGATGATCACGCTGCCAATCTCTTCTTCCACCCGAAAAAAATCTGACGCAAATTGCTGAATCTTTTCTTCTTCCATGGTTTTTCCGCCTTTCTGACCGATTTTTCTTTATTATAAACAGCAAAAAAATCCCCGTCAACGCGCTGGGAAAAACGTAATCTTTTCGGCGGAAAAAATTATGTTTTTCTTAAACTTCTGCCCTTGTTCCCGCTTTGGTTTCCATATATAATCGTTAGCATGTGGAAAAAAGATGGAGAAAATCCCATTTTTCTCTCACATTCCCCCACCATCGCAGACGCTTCCGAAAATTTTTACAAAAACCATATGGCACATTCCATAAAATCATAGTATAGTAGGATAGAATGGAATCACGAAATATAAAGGAGCGCAACGACATTGAAAAAATGGGATTGGAAAAAAACAGATCAACCTTATTTTAAAATTGCTGTATATGTGTTCGCGGTACTGGCAGCCACAGTGCTTTTTGAAAAAGTTGCAGGCAACCTGCCCAGCATCAGCAATACCATACATACATTTCTTACAGTGACACAGGGTCTGTGTCTGCCGTTTCTCATGGGCTTTATGATTGCCTATGTCATGAATCCCTTCATCAATTTCTTTGAACGGCATACCATGAAGAATAACTCTTTTTTCCAGCGGCATCCGCGGGTGACCCGTGCGGTTGCCATTACGCTGATCTACACACTGGTCATTGGCGGCATCATCTGGATCGCCATTTATCTGGTGCCGGAGATCAAAACATCTGTCGTCAGCTTCGCAAAACAGCTTCCTGTTTATACGGCAACACTGAACCAGAAGATCGAAGATTTGTTCATGCAGGTGGATTTCATCGACGGGGAAGATGTAAACAACATCATCAACCGACTGCTGACACCGGTTCTGGGCGTTTCCGAAAATCTGCAGGCAGGCAGCGGCGAATTGGCATTCCTTCAGGATTCCGACGGAATTTCCAAAATGCTGACCACATTCATCGGCAATGTCTTTACCATGGGACGTTTCGTATTCAATCTGATCATGGCCATCTTCATTGCCTTTTACATGCTCTTTGACAAAGAAAACTTTCTGCGCCAGCTGCGGAAAGTCATCTACGCTCTGACTTCCGAAAAAACAGCAAATCGTATTTTCTATAACGGCAGCCGTATCCACAATATCTTCCAGAGCTTCATCGTTGGCAAAGCCCTGGACTCCCTGATCATCGGCATTCTGGCGTTCATTGGTCTGACCCTCATCAAAGCTCCTCTGGTTTTGGTGCTGAGTCTGATCATCGGCGTGACCAACATGATCCCTTATTTCGGACCATTTCTGGGGGGCATTCCCGCAGTCATCATCACACTGCTCATCAGCCCCATCCATGGGGTATGGGTCGGTCTGTTCATTCTTGCTTTGCAGCAGTTTGACGGCAACTTCCTGGGACCCAAGATTCTGGGGAACTCTCTGGACATCAGCCCCCTGTGGATCATCCTTGCCGTTGTGGTAGGCGGTGCTGTCATGGGACCTTTAGGCATGTTTATCGGGGTACCCATTTTTGCTACTATCAAAATGTTCTGTACGGATTATATCAACCGCAAATATGACAAAAAATATAAGACTGCGGCAGCCATCGGTACATCTGATGCAGAGCAGGAATCGGAAAGCTGAGCTTTGCAGACAACACAAATGGAACATGGAACTTTCGGGCGGGGAAAGGGCCTTCTTTTCCCTGCGCCGGAAGTTTTTTATTTAAGGAGGAATTTTATGGCACGACGCACAAACCAATACTTTTTGTTCGTATTTCTCTTCTTCATGCTTGGCTCTACCATACTGGGGCTTTTGCTGATAAACTTTCTGGCTCTGCCTTCAGACTTGGCAAACATCATCCTACAGTTTTTGGTATTCATTCCCATGCTGGTCATCTATGTAAAGACAGAGAAGGTTTCGGTGAAGGAATGTTTTTCCCTCAGACCGCTGAACTGGAAAAATGCACTGCTCTGCCTTGGCATCGCTTATTGCGCACTGCCTTTCATTTCCATGATTGTGGTGCTCACATCTCCCCTCCAACCTAATCTGGTAGAGCAAGCCATGGGAGAACTCAACGACAGTTCACTCTTTTCTATGCTGTTCGTCATTGCCGTACAGCCCGCTGTTTTTGAAGAATTGCTCTTCCGCGGCGCTGCCCTTCACGGCTATCGAAGCTTAGGAGCGAAAAAAGCGCTGCTGATGAGTGCACTGATGTTTGCTATGCTGCACATGAATCTCCAGCAGGCATTATACGCCTTTCTGCTGGGTGCCATCTTCGCGTTTATGGTACAGCGTACCGGCTCCATCTTTGCCTCTATGCTGCCCCATTTTCTCATCAACGCATTAAACTGTGTTGCTGCCACCGCCCAGACACCCCAGCAAGGTGTTGTGGAGGAACTTTCTTTCACCCAGGAATTGTTGAGCACAGGTCTGCAATGTTTGATCTTCCTGCCTTTCCTGGCACTGCTCATGTATCTGTTCCTGCGGCGCAACCCTGCACCGACGCCTGCTTTACCAGCAGATACAGATGCGCCCAAAGAAAAGATATTCACAGCTTCCTTCTGGATCATTGTGGCAATCTTCATTTTCTTCGGTGTTCTGCCAAATCTTTATTGGAACTAAAAAAAGAGAGAATGCTTTAGTGGCATCTTCATAAGAAAACAAAGCAAGCTGAAATCCTTATGATATAGAGGATTCCAGCTTGCTTATTTTTTATGATTTTATTTGATATGTTTTCTTCTGAAGATAGCCGTCGCAATTTCCCTTAAGAAATCGAGGAAAAGGAAAACCAATGTTTTCTTAAGAGGAATTTGCTTTAACATTCTTTCTTTTTTTATGCCGCTGCCAAATCTTTATCCCGTACGCCTTCACCCCGACGGAATACGGAACAGAGCAACCCTATAAGCAAAGCGTTAATACACAGCACTGTATTGCCATAGCTCACCAAAGGCAGAGCATAAGGTGCCACCAACATAAATCCCAGATTATAAGCCGTAAAGAATACGGTCTGCATAAGCAGCACCAACCAGATGGAAAGGGCTGTCATTTGCCCAAAAGCACTGCGCTGCTTCCGAATCTGCTGAAAAGACAGCAGGAAAAACAGTGCAAATACCGCCAATACCAGTGCCACCGCCAGTTTTCCATAGGCAAAACCCAGTCTGGACAGCAAAATGTCATTGCTGAACAAATCCTGTCTTTGAGAAAGCACAAGCCGTACGCTCATTGCCATTTCGTTCTGAGGAAGGGTTCCTCTGCCCAGCCAACGACAGTTTTCCCAGATATTTTCCACCAGATATCTAAAATAACCGCCTTCAAACTCCCCGCCTGCCATCCGCGCAACAGCAAAACTCAGACGAAATCGCATGGCAGGTATTCCAAACATTGCCAGTGTTCCTACTCCAATGCCAGCCCCCGTTGTCAAAGCCAGTAATCGTTTTCCCTTCTGTTTTCCCATGGAAAACCAATCTGCACCCACTGCCACAACAAATGCACCATAGGCAGAGATAGAAAAAATCAACACCATAGAAATTTTTCCGAAAGAAAACAGCAGCGCTGCCAATACTGCCATTGCCAGCCAGCAAAGCCAGTATCCTCTTTCTTTTCTCCCTCTCATGAAAAACAGTACAGAAAGAAAAGGCAAAGGCGCCAGCAAAGCAATCCCGGTCAAGGCATAAGCGTAATCAAAAAAGAAAAATACGCTCTCTCCGCCGCTTTTCTCTACAAAAGGAACCAACAAAATCAGCATTGCCAGAAATAACAGAATCACCCATTTTGCTTTTCTTGCCAGCAGGGTAAAATCCAGAAAATAGGCTGCTCCAAACAACGCCGCAGCCAAAAGCACCGGCACTGCCATATCCACACCAAAAGATACCTCATCAATGGTCAATCGGCAGAACAGTCCCATGGATAACAACACAGCAGCCACCAATACCATCTGCCATTGGGGCTTTGGACGATGGGTTCTGTCCAGCGCCATACCTACCGCAATGCCGTCACCCATTTCCTCCACAGTGCGTTTTTCCGCTGCTTCCTCCGACAATCCTTCCGCCAGAAAGGCTTCCTTCTGCAAAAGCAAATGGTCTGTGAGTTCCTCTGCCACTGCTTTTCTGGTCTGTTTCCAGCGAATCTGGTCACAGACCGTATCTACATAGTTCTGCATTTCAGAAGAAGAAAGCAGTTGTGTTTCTTCCGCCTTTTCTTCGCTCTCCATTTTTTCCAGAATCAAAGAAATTTCTGTTTCCTCTGCCTCTTTTTGTTCTGCCACTGTCATGCCAGCTGCCTTCCATGCTTTCCGGCATTCTGCCAGATAGCTACTAAATCTGTCTGCCATTTCCTCCCGCATAAGATCTTTTTCCGACAGTGTCTCCGCAGACAGCCATGCTTTCCATCTGCTCCATATCTTTTTAAATCCCTGCACAACAAGCACCCCCATTCAATACCTTGTGCACTGCCGCCGCATAGGCGTTCCACCGTTCCGTCTGTTTTGCCAGTTCCCCCTTGCCTGCTTCTGTCAGACGATAATACTTTCTGGTGCGCCCTTCTGCCGCTTTCTCATAGGATGTGACAAAACCTTCTTTTTCCAGCCCATGGAGTATGGGATAAAGGGTTCCTGCCTTCAATCGGAAGGTGTCGTCAGAGCGAGCCGCCAGCGTTTCAATCATTTCGTAGCCATACATGTCCTTTTCTTCCAGCAATTTCAAAATCAAGACAGATGTATTGCCTACGCCTTTTTCCTGTGCCATCTTTTCACCTCCATATATAGATTATCTATATAATATATCGACAATCTATATATGTCAATATACGGAAATTGAAAAAGCATCAAAAGATATGGTATAATCAGAAAAACATCTGCAAACCTCAAAAGGAGGGATTTTATGAATCAAGTCAAAATCACTGTTCTGAAAACCACGTTGGATCAAGAGCTTGCTGCTCAATACGGCGCATCGGGACTTACCGCCTGTCCCATGATGGAGGCAGGACAGGTTTTCTACGCTGATTATGCCAAACCCGAAGGCTTTTGTGACGAAGCATGGAAAGCCATTTACCAATATGTTTTCGCTCTTGCCCATGGTGCTGGAAAAGATGTATTCTATTTCGGCGACTGGATTCGTCAGCCCGGCGTTGCCATCTGTTCCTGCAACGATGGTCTGCGTCCTGTAATTTTCAAACTGGAGGCTACAGACCTGCCTGCCAAACTCTCTTATGATCCCATACCCCGAAAAGCCTAAAGCAAAAGGAGGAACACTATGGTTCGAATGACAAAATGCATCACCGTATCCACCGCGGCGGAAAAAGAACGTATCCTCAATCTTCTGGTAGAAAACAATATCCCTTACCGCGTCAAAATGGACAACGTCAACCAAAGCATGACCTTCAGCGGCTTTGGCGGCGTCAATTCCGTAAAAATCTCTTATACCTTTTATGTGAAAAAAGATCAGGTGGATGAAGCCCTTTTTCTGATCCGAGGGGGCACACTTTCCTAATAGAAAAAGCACGAAATCTCTTAGGGGCATCTTCATAAGAAAACAGAGAAAGCCAAAACCCTTATGATACAAAGGATTTTGGCTTTCTTATTTTTTATTAACATTTTTGTTATGTTTTCTTATGAAGACAGCCGTCGCAATTCCCCTTAAGAAATCAATGAAAAGAAAAATCAATGTTTTCTTAAGGGGAATTTGCTTTAGATTTCGTGCTTTTTTAATCTCAGTCTTTTTTCTGTTCTTCTTCCATACCGTAACGAGCTTCCAGACGATAAATGGGCATACCCTGAGAAGAGAATTTTTCTTCATATTCTGTCATGATATTGCCTTCGTAGTCACTGTTGTGCAGGTCTAAGGAAATGTTGGACAGTTTCCAGTTATCGGCGCAGAATTCATTGAGGGAGAACTCAAAGAGATTCCGGTTATCGGTTTTGAAGAAGATTTCCCCTTTGTCACCGAAGGCTTCCCGATAGCTCTGCAAATAGCCTCTGTAAGTCAGGCGGCGTTTATACTGCCGTTTTTTTGGCCATGGGTCGCTGAAATTCAGATACAGACGCTGGAATTCTCCTACTTCAAAGAAGTCGGACAGTTTTTTCGCATCATCCCACACCAGTGCCAGATTAGGCAGTTCTTCTGTTGTGCGTCTTGCCGCCACTGCCACAACACTCAGATTCCGTTCAATGCCCACAAAATTGATATGGGGATATGCTTCGGCATTTTTGCGGATGAAGCCGCCTTTGCCGCAGCCGATTTCCACATAAATGGGATTGTCATTGCCAAAATATTCCCGCCATTTGCCTTTCAGGGCTTCGGCGTTTTTCATCACATGGTCGTTCTGGGCAAGTTCTTCCTCTGCCCAAGGTTTTTTCCGTATTCTCATGATGTTGCTCCTTTTTTTCAGATTCGCATTGTATTTATCATACTATCGAAACGAAAATTCCGCAACGGTTTTTTGGAAGTTCCTAGCGGGAAAGCAGCCCAATCCAGTAACCCATGTCCTTTTGTCCCGGCAAAGGACGAAATTCTGTAAAGCCCAGCCCTTCTGCCCGGCGGCGGGCACTGCTGTCATAGCTGTCCGGCAGACCTATCTCCATGCCGTCTTTTCCTTCATGGAGGATGAGATGCCCATAGCGATGATAACACAGCAGGAAAAAGAAATCCCGCTGGCGCTGAGAAGGAATTTCCCCAAAATAAAGAAGTTCTTTCAGAGAAATGCAAATCCACGGCGTTCCATCACCAAAAGGCGTCATGCGGCGGTTATTCGCAAAGAAATCCCATGCCACCTCTGTTTTGGGCTCCTGTTCTTCTGTTTTCTCACATTCCTCTGCCTTTTGGGTTTCTGTATGTAAGGTTTCTTCCTGTTTTTCATCCGGTGCCGGTTCATCCGCTTCCACCCAGGAAACCCGCTCCTGCTCTTTGGGCAGTTCTTCCTTCTTGATAATCTCTATGGGAACCTCTCGATAGTCCTCTCCGTTCTTTGCGGCTTCCACAGACTTTTTCCCCAATATCCTTGCGCTTTCTTCCGCCGTCAGGATGCCCATTTCCTCCAGTTCCGCCATTTCCTGACGGAATTTTTTCAACAATCCACGGAAATTTCCATGGTAGGAAAAATCCGGCTGTTCCTTTGCAGGTGCTGCCTGCTGGGTGATGTCCGGTTTTTCTTCTTTTCTTTCCACTTTCAGTTCTGGCTCTTTCTTGGGTAATTCAATCACTTTGGTTTTTTCTTCCAAAACGGGGCGTTCCAGCACAGCTGTTTCCGCCGCCTGCAACACAGGTTCCTCCTCCAAAGGAGAAAACAGAGCCTGCCACTGCCGTTTTTCCCCTACATAAGCAGTCAAGGGCGCAGACAGGGTGTTTCCCGTTTCCGTTGTCACGGTAACGCCAAATAAATCCTCAACAGTATAACCGCTGCCCAATGCATCCGGGTCAAAATCCCATGCCATTTCTCCGTGCCCCTGTTTGTTCACAGCCAACTCACCGCAGGAAATCCCTTTACATTCCCCATCCTTTGCCAAAAGCCCATAGACCTGATACTGTCCATGGATAAGGGGGCGCAGTCCTTCCACCGCCACCGTCAGTTTTCCCTGTCCGTTTTTGATTTCCAGAATACAGCTGCCCCAAGGTCCCCGACTGCCCATGCCATAGCCTGCCGTTTCCTGCCGCAGCATCAGATACACTTTATCATATCGCCGTTGATACACGTTTCTTCTCCCCTTTGCTTGTCTTTCCGATACAGTCTATGCTGGGGGAAAAGAAAAAAGAACGCAAAAAAAAGCAGCCTCCCCTTAAGAAAACATTGTTGTCTTGATTTCTTAAGGGAAACTGCTCAGGCTGCATAAACAGCCGTTTTTTCATTCCCGTTCTTCCGGTATGCCATGCAAAGACAGACTGGTGTTTTTATACCGATGGTCAAAGGAAACGTCTTTCCCAAACCAGTAGGGCGGTTCATAAGCTTCCGCTTCTTCCAGCGTAGGAAATTCCACTTCCGTGGTCATAAGCCCTGTCAGCTTTCCTTCGTACACATCCACTTCCGCTGTCAAACCATCCTCCAACGGCACCAGATACCGCACTTTTTCCACCGCGGGGCTTTCTGCCTTTGTCAGCAGATGGTCATACTCCTCTTTGGTGATTTCTAACTCAAACTCCTCTTTCGCCAGCAGTCCTTTTCCCTTTACGGTCAGGATATAACGGTCATCCCACTGCCGCAGACGGATGGTGGGGGACATGCTGATATAGCACTGGGATATTTTCCGCGCGGGAAAATCCGCCAGAGAAAAAGGCACTTCCTTGGTCAAAAACTTCCGTTCGATTTCCATAACACGCCTCCTTTTCCCTTAGGATACCCGCTTCAAAACCTGCTGTCAATCCATTTGAGATGCCCTTCTTTTTGTTCCATTGAAAAAAAACAAAAAAACGCATATAATAAAATCAGTAAACAATCATCACAACATTTGGCTATGCCAAAAACAGTAACGGAGGTGTTTTTCACATGAAAAAAGCATTGGTTTTTCTGGCAGACGGCTTCGAAGAAATGGAAGCTGTGACACCCTTGGACTTTATGCGCAGAGCAGGCTTGGACGCAAAATTTGTTTCTCTTGCGGGCACACTGTCTGTAACAGGTTCTCACGGGGTTACTTATCGTGCGGACATGCTCTTTGACGAAAAAGTGGCATCTGAAGCAGATATGCTGATTCTGCCCGGCGGACTGCCCGGCGCACAGAATCTGCAGGACAACGAAGCATTGGGCAAACTCCTGCTGAAATTCCATGAAGAAGGCAAATTTGTCTGCGCTATTTGTGCCGCTCCCATGGTACTGGGACATCTGGGCATTTTGCAGGGCAAAAAAGCCACCATTTATCCCGGCATGGAAGACCGCCTCATCGGTGCAACACCCGTTGCTGACAAAGTATGCCGCGACGGCAATGTCATCACTGGCAAAGGTCCCGGCGCAGCCATGACTTTCGCCATCACATTGGTAGAAGCACTGGCTGGCAAAGAAGTAGCTGACAAACTTAGAACCAGTACTGTGTACGACTAAGATCAATGGCAGAAAACAGACGGGACAGGCTTTTCCCCTGACAGGGATTGAGTCCCGTCTGTTCCGCTGCCTGTTCCACCTGCTCCAAGTCTAAGTCATAGATGTAGGAAATCTGCGCCGGTGTATAGGCAGCAGGCAAGCCGCAGCTGAGTTCCCGCTGAAACATCCGGCAAATGACGCTGTCACCCTTTTGGAGCAGCGAAAGGAACTGGCTCCGTGTGATGCCCCTGACAAGGGCTGTTTCCAGCAGACCTTCCGCCTGTTCTTTTGATAATTGCAGGCAGGAAAGCATCTGCGTCAGATCATAAGGCTCCTGTCCGGTTTTCAGTATCAGGTCTGCCATGGTCAGGCGGGACATGATTTCCCGCTCATAATACTCCAAAAATGTTGCCATAAAACCCTCCCCTTTTTTGTCCATTGTAACAGGACAGGAAGGGTCACACCATAGGGAATGGCTGGGAAAGAGGTTGGATTCATGAATGCCATACAAAAATATTTCAAATACCGCCAAAGTTTGATCGACCAATATGCCAAGGGCGATATGACCAAACGGGAATATTTGCAGCGCAATTACGAAGCCGTCATCTATGGCGACATCGGCCCCTTTCGCAACATGGATACTTTGGAAAAAGCGTTGTTCAACTATCAGTATTACAACGCGCTGGCAAAGGAAATGAAAACCGTCAGCACTACCCGTGACATGGATTATGAACTGAAACGGGATTATATGGAAAAGAGCAATTACTATTACAGCAAAAAAGACAAAGCCACCCTGACTGCCCTGCGGATGCTGGACTATAAAGGGGTAGTGGCTTATTTCATCAAGATTCGCAGCAAATTTCTCAAAGGAAAGCTCTTTGAGATCGTCATTGAGGAAGAAGGCATCATCCTTCACTCCACCAGCACACTCATCTTAAAGTGTCTGCGGGAAGAAGGGGTGTTTCAGGAAGAAAGCCGAAAATCGGTCATTGACGATTATGTCAATCGGAGATATTAAGCAGAAAAAAGCCCTTGCAAATTCTCTGCAAAGGCTGTAAGATAATCTTAGAAAAGGGTTACCGCTTGTGGAAGGGCGGTCAGTCCCGTTTAGTTTGGTAGACCGTCTAACTTCGCAGGTCAATGGCTGCTTCATCAGAAAACGAAGAATGCTGAAATTCTTATAACACGAAGGATTTCAGCTTTTTTATTTACCCAGATTCTATACAATACGTTTTCTGCTGAAGTCAGCTACCGAGGTCATTTTTTATTTCTTCTTGTTTTGAAACAAGGAAATCACTCCAATGATTCCCAAACAAAATCAGGGTGGATTCTTCCCGAATCCACCCTGATTTTTGTATGGAGGCATTATGTGGAACAAGCTCTGCTGCCCCAAGGGAATAAGGCAGCAGACAAGGCATTTCCCCTTGTTCAGCCGGCTTTCTGCTCCAGGCGCAGTCTGTCGGCAATGAGGGCAATAAACTCACTGTTGGTGGGTTTGCCCTTATGGTTGTTTACGGTATAACCGAATAATTCATGGATGACTTCCACTTTTCCCCGATTCCAAGCCACTTCAATGGCATGGCGGATGGCACGTTCCACCCGGCTGGGCGTGGTGTTGCACTTTTTGGCAATGGAAGGATACAGTTCCTTGGTGATGTAGTTGAGAACATCCATATCGTTGACACTCATCATGATGGCTTCCCGCATGTAATGGTACCCGCGGATATGGGCAGGCACACCGATTTCATGGAGAATGTTGGTAACTCTCGTTTCCAGATCCACTGTTCCCTGTGCCGCCGGTGCCGCTGCCGCAAATACACTGCCCGCCGGTTTTACTGCTGGCTGTTCCTGCATGAGCTGACGGATGCGCTGGCTCAGGGCTTCCAGGTCAAAGGGCTTCATCATGTAATACCCTACCCCTAATTCCATGGCACGCTGCACCACTTTATCCTGACTTAAGGCAGACAAAATGATAGTAATGGGCTGGTGCATATCTGGATTTTTCTGGAGTCTTTCCAGCACCCCAATGCCATCCAGTCTGGGCATGATGCCGTCAATGACTGCCACATCGGGACGGTATTCCCGAATCTTGTTCATGGCGTCGATGCCGTCCATGGCAACGGCTACCACCTGCATATCTTCCTGTTTCTGCAAATAATTCACGACAATATCACAAAAATCCTTATTATCATCGGCTAACAGCACTTTTATTTTCATTTGGCTCAAAATCAATCCCTCCGCTTTGTAGTTTGCTGCATGAATATGACAAACATTCTTGCTTTTGGGTTGATTATAGTACAGTATACATGCCGTGACAATACGGTTTCGGCAGACAAATCCCGACGGAAAAACCGCCATTTTTTCGGCTTTTTCCTCGATTTTTGCGACAAAACACATTTCCTGTCAGCCTATGGAGGACACTGTCGGATTTCATGGTGAATTTTGGGAAAGACCGCAGGATTTTGGCTTGCCGAAAGGGCTTTCTTTTTGTCGGGTACTGTTGGATTTGTTGAAAAATCAAAGATATGGTAGAAATTTTCTTTCACCTCCACCATATATAGAAAGGACAAAATCAACTTCTTTTTCACACAAAAAAGGAGAGAAAAAGCAACTTCCCCTTAAGAAAACATTGATTTTCCTTTTCATTGATTTTTTAAGGGGAATTGCGATGGCTGTCTTCATAAGAAAACATAACAACTAAAATCTTCATAAAATAAGAAAGCCAAAATCCTTTGTAATCATAAGGATTTTGGCTTTCTTTGTTTTCTTATGAAGATGCCCCTAAATTCTCTCCCCTTCTTTTCCACATGCAGCCTTTGTCATTTTATTGCGATTCCGACAAAATTCCTTTTATTTCTCCGCGGCGTTGTCCGTAGAGGCAAAATATGTCCCCACAGCCATAATCAGCAGGGCGATAAAAAAGGATATTGACGGTTTTTCCCGAAAAATCACCAGAGAAAGGGCCGTTGCCATGAAAGGCGCCAGTGCGTAATAGGCGCTGGTTTTGGCTGCTCCCAGATACCGCTGGGCATAGATATAAAAGAAAATACTCAAGCCATAGGCAACAAATCCCAGCAATAATGTACACACCCCATACACCAATGGCAATGCGCTTTCCCCAAGGCAAAATGCCAGCACCAACGACCCCAGACCGGAGCCAAAGCCTTTGATGACAACAATCTCCAGCGGGTCTTTATGAGAAATCATGCGGGTGCAGTTGTTTTCCAGCCCCCAGCACACACAAGCCAGCAATACGAATATGGAGCCATAGGAAAATGTAAAGCTGGTCACATCCTCCACAGAAAGGATGGCGCTGGAGATGGTCACCAGAACGATTGCCAGCCAAAGCCGTCTGGAAATGGCTTCCCGAAAAATAAAAAGGGCAATGACTGCCGTAGCAACGATTTCGAAATTATTGAGTAAAGAAGCGTTTGCTGCCGTGGTCATGGTCAAGCCAACCATGAGAAAAATGGGCGCAGCAATATCCAGCACCACCATGCCCACGGTGTAAGGCATGTCTTTTTTTGTCAAAGGGGCTTCTTTCTTCCCTTTTCCTGTCATACGCTGGACAAGGCGCACCACTGCCAATCCCATGCCTGCCCCCAGATACAGCAGGGCTGCCATCATGGTAGGCGGTACTTCTTCCAACAGCAATTTAGACACAGGAGCATTAAGAGCATAAAGCCCCGCCGCCAGAATTGCCCAGAAAATAGCTGTTTTTTGCGATGTCATAGAAATCCCCTCATTTCATGAACTGGTCGATGGCTGCCGACAAATCCTCCAGCGCTTTTTTATCCCCGGTTTCCACAGCCTCCACAATACAATGATTGATATGGTCTTTCAGAATGATTTTTCCTGTATTGTTGAGAGCGGACTTCACAGCTGCCAGCTGTATCAGCACCTGACTGCAATCCTGTCCTTCCTCCACCATTTTTTTCACCGCTTCCAGATGTCCAATGGCTCTGGAAAGACGGTTCAGCACTTGTTTGGTATCGTGATGATGTGCCATACTCTCCCTCCTTCATATCCCCCCAGGGGGGATATTTTCAGTATAGCACGTTCCTGTAAAAATACAATACGATTTCCATTTTCGGACAAAAAAATATGCCCCGACTTTAGGGGCATAAAACAAAGCAAGCTGAAATCTTTATGATATAGAAGATTTCAGCTTGCTTATTTTTTGTTATGTTTTCTTAATAAGAAGTTGCTTTCATCAGAGCATATCCAATTACTGATTCTGTTTTGCGTCAAAAACCGCGTCTGTCAGTTTGGCAAAATCCTCAATGGACAATGCTTCCCCTCTGACACGAGGGTCCCAGCCCAAAGAAGTGAGAATTTCTGTCCATTCTTCCTTGGAAAAGCCCAGATTTCCCTGATTGAACAGACAGTTCAGCAGTGTTTTCCGACGCTGTCCAAAGGCGCATTTCACCAGATGGAAGAACAGTTCCTCGTCTTTTGCGGCAATTTTCCGCTCCGGCAGCACTTTCAGTGTGATGACTGCGGAAGCTACCTTGGGACGAGGCATAAAGCAGGAAGGCTGCACGATCATGTCCAGATGGGCGTCACAGTAATACTGTACCGCAATGGACAGAGCGCCATATTCCTTATCCCCAGGACCTGCCTGCATCCGTTCCGCTACTTCTTTCTGTACCATAACGGTGATGGTATCCACTTTCCGTTCATTTTCCAGCAAATCCATAATAATGGGTGTGGTGATGTAATAAGGCAGGTTTGCCACCACTTTGATGGGGCGGTCGTTATTCTTCTCCCGAATGATGGCGTCAATATCTGTTTTCAGGATATCCTGATTGCGAACTTCGATGTTGTCATAATCTGCCAGTGTTTTAAACAGAATGGGAATCAGGTTGCTGTCGATTTCAATGGCAACCACTTCTCTGGCGTGTTCTGCCAATACCTGTGTCAGACTGCCGATACCAGGGCCAATTTCCAGCACACAGTCCTCTTTTGTGACACCGGCGCATTCTGCGATATTATCCAGAATGTTGCTGTCAATGAGGAAGTTCTGACCGAAATTCTTTTTGAAGTAAAAGCCGTTTTCCTCAATGATCTGTTTGGTTCTGGAAGGTGTTGAAATACGTTCTGCCATGTTCTCTCCCCCTTCTTACAGTCCCAGACTGCCCAGCAGACCGAAGGACAGTACGGATACGATGATGCCAGCTGTCAAAACCCCTGCCATGATAACGGGGAATGTCTTTTTGGGGTCCATGCCCAACAACGCGCTGATGAGAGCACCCATCCATGCACCAGTACCGGGCAACGGCACTGCTACAAAGAGGAATACACCCCAATAAGCGTATTTACGAATCTGCTCACTTTTCTGATCCGCTCTGCGTTCACACCATTCCACTACTTTGCGCATGGGCGTCTTTTTCAGTACCTTGAAAATATACCGGATGAACAGCAGGATAAAAGGAATGGGCAAGATATTGCCGATATATGCGATGATGAATGTGGGCAGCCATTCCATATTCATAGCAAAGCCCGCAATGATGCCGCCGCGCAGCTCCAGAATGGGCAGCATGGAAACCAGAAATACAATCCATTCCCGCGCCAGCGTACCTTCAAATGTTGTTACAAACCAATTTGCAATTGTTTCTGCCAAATAATCTCCTCCTAAAGAAAATTTTTCAATACATACATTGCCTTATTATATACGAAAACCTGCCGCCTTACAACATTTTGGACAAAGGCGAATGTATATTTTTTGAAAATTTACGGCTTTTTTACTTTTTCTATTGAAAAGGGCTGGGGAGTGTGAGAAAATGGGGCTACATAGTATATGCAAGAAATGGAAAAGAGGGAGACTATGACAGAAGAACTACGGGCGCAGCTTATGGGCGTAAAGCTGACAAAAAAAGAAAAACTCATTGCTGAGTTTATTCTGGATAATTTTGCAGAAGCATGTTTCATCACATCGACGGAAATCGCAAGACGCCTGCAGGTCAGCGACTCCTCTGTCATTCGCTTCACCCGCACTTTAGGGTATACAGGCTTTATGGATTTCCAGCGGAGCATCCGCAAAACCTATACAGAACGCATCAACAGCGTTTCCGACAACATCACCATTCCGTCTGAAAGACTGAAACTGAGTATCGGCAAGCTGGACCAGAGCGACATTATGGAAAGCTATTTTTCCAATGTGCTGCAAAACCTGAAATCCTGCGTAAACCAGAACGATTCCCTGTCCTTTGAACGGGCTGCGGGACTGATCACAGGCAGCAAACGGAAATTCATCGTCACATCCCGTGCAAATTCCTGCGTAGGGGATATGCTGCTTCTGCTGCTGAAGCATCTGCTGCCGGATGTTTACGAAACATCCCACCCTGCCCTCAACGTTATCGACCATCTTTGCGACATTACGGAAAATGACTGTATCGTTGCCGTCAGCTTCCCCCGTTATTCGGAAATGGACTTGCTGGCAGCCCAGATGTCTTATGAAGCCGGCGCGAAAATTGTCCTCATTACAGACAAAGCAAGCTCCCCTCTGGCGAAATATGCCACACAGCTGCTCACCGTCAGCGTAGACAGTAATACCTTCTTCAACTCCTACGTTGCGGTGCTGTTCACCATTGAACTGCTGTGCTCCTTCATCAGTAAGAAAATGGGGTATTCCACAGAAGCAAAATTGCAGCTCATCGACAAGTATCTGTCTAAGGTTGGGCTGTTCTAATGACCTTTCACAAGGAAACATCAGAAATAGAAAGCCGGCGTTTCATGGACTAAATGTCTTGAAACGCCGGCATTTTCATTTGCATTGTCTTCTTCTCTGAGAGCAATTTGTTATGCGTTTTTCAGTGCATCCAAAGACGCGAAAAACAAATCATAGGCATCTTCCCAGCCATCTAAGGGGTAACTTGCGCCGCCGTTGCAGCTTTTGAGCAGATTGGAGGTATACTCCTCCCCTTCTCCGAACAATTCCCCTACGGTAATGGGAAAGCCTTTTTCCGTTGCCAATGTGCAGAGCGCCAGTGCCGGGTCTGCTTCCTTTCTGGTTGCTTCCAGAGCAGCCAGCAAAGCAGGGTCCGCTTTTGCCATCTCCAGTAATTTCCATAAATTTTCGTTCATTTCTGCCACCGCCTTCTTTTGTTCCTTTTCAAGTACTCAGTATAGCACATTTTTTCCAAAAAATTAAGTCAAACCAAAGAAACAGAACAAACCGTGAACAGCGGCACACAGACAAATCCCAATGATCGTTGGCAGCAGGAAAGAAATCGCCGTCCATTTCCAGCTGCCCGTTTCCTTGCGGATAGTCAGCAGCGTAGTAGCGCAGGGGAAATGGTTCAGGGAAAACAAAATGGCACAGACAGCCGTCGTCCAAGTCCAGCCGTTTGCCGCCAGCATTGCCCCTGTTTGACTGCCCCCTTCCACTAACATACCGCTTTGACTGTAAAACATCAGCAGGATGGGCAGCACAATCTCATTGGCAGGCAGTCCCAGCAGAAACGCCAGCAAAATAGGACCGGAAAGCCCCATAAGCCCTCCCAGCGGTTCCAGAAACAGGGCAATCTGTGTCAGCAACGTACCATCTCCCACTGGAATACGTTGGAGCGTCCAAATAACTGCCCCTGCCGGTGCTGCCGCTGTGATGGCACGCCCCAGCACAAAAATGGTTCTGTCCAGCAAACTTCTCACAAGCACCTGCCCAATCTGCGGACGGCGAAAAGGCGGCAATTCCAGTACAAAAGCAGAAGGCATCCCTTTCAGCACCGTCCGGCTCAAAAAGAAGGAAACCAACAGCGTCATGCCCACAGAAAGCCCAATGACCAGAAAAAGAACAAGCCCAGACATCCACGGCTTTCCCACTGATAAGAACACAGCTATCAACAGCAAAATCGTTGGAAACCGCCCATTACAAGGCACAAAGTTATTGGTCAGTATGGCTATGAGCCGTTCTCTGGGGGAATCAATGATGCGGCACGCCGTGACCCCTGCGGCATTGCAGCCAAAGCCCATACAAAGTGTCAACGCCTGTTTGCCATGAGCCCCTGCTCGACGGAACAGCCCATCCAGCTGAAACGCAATCCGCGGCAGCAGACCACAATCCTCCAGCAGGGTAAACATAGGAAAAAAGATAGCCATAGGCGGCAGCATCACAGAAACCACCCAGCTGACCGTCAAGAACACCCCATCCATGAGCAGGCTTTCCAGCCAAACAGGGCTTGACTCCAGCGCACTGCGGCAAGTTGCCCCCAGCTTGGTAAAAACGGACATGAGCATTTGAGAAGGCACATTGGCTCCTACCGCCGTAATCCAGAACACCAACGCCAGCAAAAGCAGCATCAACGGCACTCCAGTCCGTTTCCGCAAAAACAGTTTATCCATCTGTGCCGTTGTATCCCCTTTTCCTTCGTTCTTCTTGCAGACAGCAGCCGTCAGGGTTTCTGCCCGTTTCTGGAAACAAAGAGAACGCTCTTTTCGATAAACAGCAAGGGCTTCTTCCTCCCCTGCAAAATACCCATTGCATTTAGTTCTCCATTGGCGCAGTTCTTCGCCAACTTCTTCTGACAAAACATCCTCCTCTTTTTGCCAAAGAAAATCCAGTAGGAGCGGTCTGTTTTTGCTTTCCGGCAGGAGATTCTCTCCTTCTGCCAGCAGTTCCGCAAAATCCTCTGGCAGAGTCTTATGAAAAGGCGTATGGCGCACATGTGGTTCCTGCTCCATGACTTTTTCCAAAGCTGCTGTCAAATCTGACAACCCTCTTCCCGTTCTGGCAGCGGTTTTCACCACGGGAACACCTGTCAAAGCTGACAGCTTTTTGTCATCAATAGAAATCCCCTTTTTCTCCGCTTCGTCTGCCAGATTCAAACACAGCACACAGCGGGGCATCAATTCCATGACCTGCAAAGCCAAAGGCAGGTGACGTTCCAAAGCGGAGGCATCCACCACCACAGCCACAGCGTCCGCATCACCGAAAGCCAGAAAATCCCGGGCGCAAGCTTCTTCCGCACCGGCGGAAAAGAGGGAATAAATCCCCGGCAGGTCTACAAGAACCACCTCTTTCTCTCCCAACCAAAACCGTCCCTCTGCCCTGCCTACGGTCTTTCCAGACCAGTTGCCTGTATGCTGTTTCAGTCCCGTCAAGGCATTGAACAGGGTACTTTTTCCTGTGTTAGGATTGCCTGCCAGAACGATACAGGGTCTTTTTTCCTCACCCATCCTCATTCCACCGCCTTCACCTGAATTTGTGCCGCATCGCTGTCCCGCAGGGCAATGCGGGTCTGTTTTACATGATACAGGCGTGTGCCGCCCCAAGGGCATGTATACAAAGGCACCACCTGACTTTCTTCACAAAATCCCAAGTCCAGCAGACGCAGCAGACGGCTTTCCACCACCTGACAGCTCTGCCCCAGAGGGACTTCTGACAAAAGCATGCTTCCCTCCATGTTCCCACCTCCCGGAAAAATCCTGTTATGCACAATATATGCCCAGCATAAGGGGGTGTGCCTGTACAAAAAAAACAGACCTGCGTTTTCTTATATCGCAAGTCTGTCTGTTTTATTCTTCATTGATAAGTTTGCAAGTATAGGCGTTGATGATGTATGGTTCCGCCTGCTCCATAAGATAAATGCGGTAACAAGGCACCGCGTAAAGCATACCTTCCTTGGTCTGGCTTTCTTTATCCGACAGGTCGTAGCCAAGCTCCATACGGTTCACTGTCACAGCCCCTTCCGGCTGGTTTTTCCGCAGTTCCCGCATGAATGTGAGCAACGCTTCATCGGCATAGAAAATATCCTTTTTCTCGCCGTTATAACCCACCACAGGGCAATAAACAAACTGCACCTGATAAATGCCTGCCTGAGATACAAACACCCGGAAGTAATTGGAAAATACGATGGTATCGTCATACTTCTCATAGAACACCACACAGTAGCCTTCCTCTGTTTCCAAAAGGTCATAGGAAACAAATTCCCCAAAGATTTTCTCTTTGCCGTCCATGTATTCCTCTGCCTTTTTCAGAGCGTCTCCCCGGCTCAGTTCTCCCTTTTCTTTTGCCACTTGTGGAAATGTGAGAGTGCCGCGGGCGCCTTCCACCGTCAACTCTGACGAAGAAGTACGATATACGGTCGTGGTCTGACTGGGGACAACGGTGGTCTTTTCTCCGTCAAAAAATGCACGTTCCAAATCTTCCTTGGTATATGTGGGCACCATACATTCCAGACGGCTCATGGGTTCCGTTTCCGTGATGAGGTCTGTATACATGGTAATGCCGTTTTTGGAAAGCACTTCAAAAATCGCCTTTTCCTGAGAAGCAGTCATGGCGCTCTCCCGGTTCTGCTGATAGTTAAGCACCGCCAGACAGGCGTTCAATATCACCAGCAGCACAACAACAAACTTTTTCGCTTTTTGCCACTCCATAGACTGCCTCCTTTCTTTTCAGATTTTCAGGAATTGGTGGATGCATTAACCACAGTTTCCGGTTCTGTTTCTGTCACTGCCGTCTGCTCCGGCAAAGTACTGTCTGTTTCAATGAGGAATATCCGGTCGTAAAGATTTACAAACCACTGCAAACGGATACCTTCTGTCCGGTCTGCAAAATATCCCAGCGCAATATTCTTCACATCCGCAATTTCCCGCTGTTCCACCGTTTCCTGATACAGACGGTTAGCCGCGTCCAGCGCATCGATGAACTGCACATCCAGACTGGCGTCTTTTGCACCGGATGCCTCATAATTCACTGCATAGCGGCGGTATTTCTTAACGGAATTGTTGCTGACCGTCACTTCAATGGCATGCTTCATGCCGATTTCCTGCTGCACGCTTTCCGACAGATATACAGGCAATCCATTTACGGCGTAATCGAAGTAATAAACTGTTTCATTGCCGCTTCCGCCAATATCTGCCAAATATACATCCGTCTGCAATGAAGCGTCATTGGTCATAAAATTGCAGCTGATCTGATAGCCATCCAAAAGGGCTGTTTTCGGACCATCACTGCCGTAATTTTCATAGTTATAGTATTCCAGCATCCGGCTGCCCGGGTTATAGCGGAGCACCACAGAGCTGTCACTGAATACAAAATTTCCGTTTTCATCCCGCTGGCTCCAGTCCACGGAGAAATTACGGAAAAATCGTTCTGCCGTATTTTCCAGCAGCATACGGCTCACAGCCCCCTCCTGCTCAAAGGCAGGCACCTGCCGCAAGGTATCATACTGATAGGGCAATTCCGCCCACTGGGGCAGGAACAGATTCCGCCTAAGGACAGCAGAGCTGGTTTTCTGTCCGGTGGAAATATAAACCATTTCCCCTTCCGGTTCTGCCTGCAATGCCTCAAAAAGTATGGGAGCAGATTTGCTTTTCATGGCACGGTAAACCACGCAGTCGTTGGTCTGGGAATTGACAAAATACGCCTTGCTTTCCTCCCCTGTACGCCTTGCGGGCACAATGGTGATATAGTCAAAGCTATCCAAATCCTGACCATTTTTCAGACTGCGCATGCCCTCCAGATAATCATCCATATTAATCATAAAATCATACTGCATGACAATACATTTGTTCTGCAGCATTTCTTTCCAGTCGGCTTTTTCCAATTCCGTGCTCTCGCCGATGTTTTCCGCCAATATTTCCTGCAAAACGTCGTTGGCTTTTTCCAGCATGTCACTGCTGCCAACTTTGTCAGGATAGTATACGGAAAAATTGGATGCCCCATCCCCTACGGCATATCTGGTTGCCAGCAGCGCATCGCTTTCTGACGCCTCATCCGTAGCAGAAATGGATTCTTTTACTGCACGAAAAAAGTTATGACCTGCTGTTCCTTCAAGCCATAACTCTCCTGTCTGATACACAGCGGCTATGACCAGAACAACAATGATAACATTTGTAATCCTGTTTCTTTTCATTCGATCTCACCGCTTCTTTATGAATTTATATTTTTGCGCTCCTTAGTACAGACCGGGCAGCGCGATCATGTTTTGCAGATCTTTTTTCAGCTGATTGGGCAGGCGCTTGATCACAACTGTGTAAGACGCTTCATCATACCCAGCTTTATCCGCCGTCAGTGTCACATAGTTATAACCCATTTCCAGTCCAACGGTAGCTGCGAAGATTCCCATGGAACCTACAGTCACTTCCTGTGCGCTTACAACGCTCATATCCCCGTTGGCGTCTTTACAGTTGACAGACACAGAAACCTTTGTATTGGGTTTCGCTTCGCCGTAGATGGTGCGGCTGCTGTCAAATGTAGATTCTGTTTCTTCCTGGTACAGGTCGATACCGCTGCTGACAGTGATGGGAGTTACCTCTGCGGCAAATGCACTGACGGGAGAAAAGCACAGAAGTCCTGCCAAAACTAAGCCAAACAATCTTTTTTTCATCTCCGTCACCTCCTTACCGTCTACTCGTATTTTTCACTGCCATTATTATACAGCAAGAATATTACAGTTCTGTTACAGTGCCCTTACAGTTTTTTAACACCTGATTTTTCCAGTTACTGCGGTGTCGTTTCGGGAAAAATCCTGTCATTCTGTAGGACCGCCTGTTTTGAATTCGTGTTCGTATTCCAGTTCTGGACGTTCTTTGGGGAACCACATGGTCATAGTCGTGCCTTTGCCGTATTCACTTTCTGCCGTCAGGCGACCCTTATGGCTTTCCATGATTTCCTTGGCAATGGCAAGCCCCAGACCAGTGCCGCCCATAGCACGGCTTCTGGCTTTGTCCACACGATAGAAACGCTCGAAAATACGGGGCAGGTCTTCTCTGGTGATGCCCATACCTGTATCTTTGACGGAAATCTTGTAATATTTCTCGTCCTCGGTGATAAAGATACGGATTTTCGCCTGCTCCAGACTGTATTTGATAGCGTTTGTCACAATGTTATTGACGACCTGACCCACACGATCTCTGTCGCCGTAAATGATGACAGGATGGTCGCAAGGCTCAAAGGTCAGTTCCTGATGTTTCGCTTCCGCATGAATCTTGCTCTGGCGAACGGTAGTCATGAGGAATTCGTTCATTTCGATTTCCGTAATATTCAGGCGCACCTGCTTATTGTCAAAACGGGAAAGCTGCAACAGATCCCGTACCAGGAACGCCATACGGTCGGATTCGCTGTCGATGATGGACAAGAACTCCATGGCTGTTTCCCTGTCGTCCAGTGCCCCTTCCATAAGGGTTTCCGTATAACTCTTGACCGTAGTCA
Organism: Anaerotignum lactatifermentans DSM 14214; assembly: GCF_900142265.1. Classification (GTDB taxonomy): domain Bacteria; phylum Bacillota; class Clostridia; order Lachnospirales; family Anaerotignaceae; genus Anaerotignum; species Anaerotignum lactatifermentans. The sequence goes on from NZ_FRAH01000003.1 coordinate 156,326, forward strand.
AAGGCGTACGCAGTTCGTGGGAAACGTTTGCCACAAATTCTTTCCGCATGTCGTCCAGTTTTTTCTGTTCTGTAACATCCTGCAATACCACCACAACGCCTTCCATTTCTTTTTTGGGGTTGTAGTGAGGAGAGAATGTGGCGTGAATAAACTGCTTATCCACAGGGAATGTGACTGCCTTGGAAAGCTCATCCCCCATATCCAAATATACGCCGGTGCTGATGTCAAAGGCACGGATAAAATGGGAAAAATCCATATCCATCTTATCCACCTTCAGCATTTCCTCCGCTGCCGTATTGGCAAGCATCAGCTCGCCATCCTTGGCAAAGGAGATAACACCGTCACTCATGTTATGCAAAATGATTTCCATACGGTTTTTCTCTTTGGAGATTTCCGACATGGTCTTTCTCAGTTCCGCTGCCATGTAGTTGAAACTGCTGGTAAGCTGCCCGATTTCGTCATTGCTGCGGACTTTCAGACTCTGATTCAGCTTCCCTTCTGCCATGTTTTTTGCCCCTCTGGTCAGTGCCAGAATAGGTCCTGTCAAGGTCTGGGCAAAGACATAACCCATGATAGCCGCCAGAAACAGGGCGATGGATACTGCCACAATGATGATCTTCGTGGTTTCATTCAGGCTGCTCTGCATATCGCTGGCATCCAAACGGGTATACACGATATATTCCACATTGCCGTTTTCATCTGTCACAGGCAGGGCATAGCTCATCCATTCCTTCAGCAGACCAAAGGAGTCCGTACTTTTCTTGCCAGAGGAGAATGTGGCTGTGCCATTCATGCCGGCAATGACTGCCTGATCTGTATACTGGGTAAAAGGTGCTTTGGGCGATGTGGTAGACGCAATGGTCTCCCCTTCCGCATTCAGCACGTTCCCCTGGATACCCATGGCATTTGTTACTGTTGCCTGCAAGTCTTCCTGAAAGCTGTCCGCATCCCCTGCATCAATGACCTGCTCCACAATCTTTTCCGCGTAGATCTCCAGCTGCTGTCTTGATTTATTTATTTCGATATTCCTGAGGCTCAGCAGGATATACGTCCCGCTGACGATCATCACAATGAGCACCAGCCCCAGATACATCGCGATCAATTTCCATTTTATGCTGCGCAATGATCCCACTCCGTTTTAATCACAATCAAAATAATAACCAACACCCCGTTTGGTGAGGATATAGGCAGGTTTGCCGGGATCGTCCTCGATTTTTTCCCGCAGACGGCGCACAGTCACGTCAACGGTACGAACATCCCCGAAATACTCATAACCCCATACCTTCTCCAGCAGGGTTTCTCTGGAAAATACCTGTCCTTTCTGCTGTGCCAGAAACTTCAAAAGCTCAAATTCACGCAGTGTCAGGTCGATGGTCTTACCATCTTTTTTCACTTCGTAGCGGTCAAGGTTCAAAGACAGCTTTCCGTAAGGAGATGCTTTCTCGTCGGATGCTGCCATGCCTGCTGCTTCCTGAAGGGCAGCCACTTTCCGCAGGTTCGCTTTCACCCTCGCCATGAGCTCCCGCACACCAAAAGGCTTTGTTACATAGTCGTCCGCGCCCATTTCCAGCCCCAGAACCTTGTCCACTTCTTCGGCTCTGGCTGTGAGCATAATGATAGGCGTATGTTTTTTCTCTCTGATTTTACGGCAAGCCTCATACCCGTCCATTTTGGGCATCATAATGTCCAACAGAATCAGATCGGGATTTTCCTCAAAGGTCTTTCTGACCCCTTCTTCCCCGTCCGATGCCGTAATGACCTGATACCCCTCTTTTTTCAGGTTAAAGGCAATGATATCTACAATATTTTTTTCATCGTCAACAATCAAAACTTTTCTGTCCATAGCTTCGATTCCCCCTTCAGAATCAAAATTTTCCCTTTCAAAAAATTATACTAAATTTTGAAGAAAATGTAAACCAATCCTCTTTTTTGAACGAAAGATACGGCAGTTTTGTTCCAGATTGCCCCGTTATCAGACAAGTATACATAGCTTTCTGTAGTTTCCTATGATAGACTGGAAAAAAGGGCATATTTAAAGGGGGAATGGATATGAAAAGATTGATTGTATTACTGCTGTTTGTGCTGGCACTTTCCGGCTGCGGGCGGGAAATGTGGCTCAAAGGCGAGGTCATCGGGCGGGAAACCGATGAAAATGGAAACCTGACAGCCATTGTCACAGAAACCGAATCCCATGGAACTGTTCGCTTTTTCCTCACGGAAGACACCGTCGTGGATCAGCTCAATGGAGAAATCACCGTGGAGGATTTTCTCACAAACGATGCTGTATATCCTGTTGTTTCCGTCTACGCCGATGCCAATACCAAAACATTCGGTTCTTATGAAGGGGAGGAAATCCCTGGCTATACCGCCCTTCTCATCCATCTGGAAGGCGGTTATAAATCAAATACCAAAGTCCTTGCTGACGGCACCACATTGCACATTGTGGAAAAAGAAGGAGAAAACCAGTATGAACTGGAAGATGGCACACTGCTCCTTACCGAATCTCAGTCCACAGCTTCCGTTCTGCAAAAACTGAAACTAGAGCCTTTGTATGACCTTTCCGAACTGTTGGAACAGGCTTATGCCGCATACAAAGAAACAGAAAATCCCAGTGATTTTTATCCATATGCTGTTTCGCAGACAACTTCTCTGACAGCTTCCAATGAGAAACTCTATTATCTTGAAACAGAAGTCAGACTTTCTACGGATATAAACAACACAACTTCCAACTCTTTAGGACTGGCAGTGGACAGAGAAACAGAAATCCCTATTCCCACTGCGGAACTGTTCACCTGTCCGGAAAATGAAATCGGCACAAATCTTCTGGCACTGGCAGACCTGTCTGACGCAGACAGAGCCGCCATGGAATCCGCTTTCCGGCTGGAATATGTGATATTCGTGGGTGATTCCATCCGCATCAAATTCCCGGAAAACAGCCTTTCCACCCAGTCGGAAGGTTATGTGGTTTATTTAGAAGACACGGAAGGCGTCCACGCACTGCTTCGGGATTGGGCAATTTCAAAGGACATCGGATAACATAAAAAAGCTGAAATCTTTTCTCAAAGATTTCAGCTTTTTTTATTTTCCTTATGAAGAAGCCGTGCTTTCCTTACCGAAAAACGTATCAGCCGTTCAGACGTTTTTCCAGTTCTTCTTTCATATCTTCGTAACCGGGTTTGCCCAGCAGTGCGAACATATTCTTTTTGTATGCTTCTACACCGGGCTGGTTGAAGGGGTTTACATCCAGCATATAGCCGCTGATGCCCACTGCTTTTTCAAAGAAGTAAACCAGTGCGCCGAAGTGCCAAGCGTCCATACGATCCATTTCGATAACCATGTTAGGTACGCCGCCGTCCATGTGTGCCAGCATTGTGCCTGCAAAAGCTTTGCTGTTTACAAACTGCATTTCTTTGCCTTTCAGGAAGTTCAGACCATCCAGGTCTTCCGCATCGAAAGGTACCAGCACTGTGCTCTTAGGTTCTTTGCACCACATAACGGTTTCAAAGAAATAACGGCTGCCTTCCTGAATGAACTGACCGATGGAGTGCAGGTCTGTGGAGAAGTTTGCGGCTACAGGGAAGATGCCTTTGCCGTCTTTGCCTTCGCTTTCTGCGTAAAGCTGTTTATACCATTCGCCAAAAGAAACCATGTGAGGTTCATAGTTTGCCAGGATTTCCACTGTTTTGCCGTTGCGGTAGAAGAAGTTTCTTGCTGCCGCATACTGATAGCAGGGGTTTTCCATGATGTCAGGGTTGCTGTAAGCTTCTCTTGCCCACTGTGCGCCTTCCATAACTTTGTCGATGTCTACGCCTGCCACTGCCATAGCCAGCATGCCTACGGCTGTCAGAACAGTGAATCTGCCGCCGATGTCATCGGGGATGATGAATGTTTCATAGCCTTCTGTGTTGCACATGGTTTTCAGTGCGCCTCTGGCTCTGTCTGTTGTTGCGTAAATACGTTCTGCTGCGCCTTCTTTGCCATATTTGTTTTCCAGCAGCTGTTTGAAGATACGGAAAGCGATGGCAGGTTCTGTAGTAGTACCGGATTTGGAGATCACGTTTACAGAGAAATCTCTGTCACCCAGAATACCCAGAATGTCGCTCAGATAAGCGGAGCTGATGTTGTTGCCCACGAAATAGATGTCGGGGGTTGTTTTCTTTTTGTCTTCGTTGTAAAAAGGTGTTTTGATGAAGTCCAGAGCGGTTCTGGTGCCCAGATAAGAGCCGCCGATACCGATAACAATCAGTACTTCACTCTGTTTCTGGATTTTTTCCGCTGCTTTTTTGATGCGGGCAAATTCTTCTTTGTCGTAGTCTACGGGCCAATCTACCCAGCCTACGAAATCGTTGCCTTTGCCTGTTTTTTCATGGAGCGCTGTGTGACATGCTTTCACTTCTTCTGCCATTGCAGCAAAGTCCTGTTTTGTCACAGCATCGCCTTTGACTGAAAATGTAATGCTCATCTTTGGTTCCTCCTCTTTATTAATGTTGTCCCCATATTTTCATTTATATTACTGCGTCCCTTTCAAAATGATTTCGTTGACAGGTTCCTGAATGACTTCTTTGGAAACTTCTTTTTCCTCTGTCACAAAACCATTGACGCGTGTAATCTGAATGGTGCTTTTTTTCTGACCGTCTTTCCCCTGCTGGATTACCCGCTGATAGCTGGCAGGCTTGGTGTCGTCATACTGTGTTTCATACTGCTTGGGTTCCACACTGGTCAGCACCTGTGTTTCCACAGATTTGACGGAAACCATAGGCTTCTGTTCGGTAACATTCAATGTCTCACCGATAACAACCGCATCTTTTGCGCTGGGATTCATTTCATACAGTTCTTCCAATGTCATATCAAATTCTGCCGCAATACTGCCTGCCCGATCCCCTGTTTTTACGGTATAGGTCGTGGTAACAGGTGTGGTGCTGGTCAGTTTTGCCACTGCGTCATCCACAGACAGGATTTCCGCAGAATCCACGAACTGATTTTCCACGGTCACATTTTCCACAAAGGAAATTTCTGCATTGGAATTTTCGTCCTGAGGCAGATAAGGTTCTTTCAGCTTATCCTGTACCTGCTGGGCTTCCTCCGCCGTTGCCAGAGGCGCCACTGCGCCGCCGTCTACAAAGATCACAGACGCTTCCACTTTATAAGTGACTGCATTGCGCAGTTTTGGCATCAGATATTCCATGGTGCAGATATCTTTTTTCCGGTCACCAGACACATGAAGCTTTTCCGCCCGGATCTCCTCATTGACTTGTACATTGGTACCCACTGTAGTTGCCAACTGGGCTTCCAGATTGGTCTTGATTTCTTCGGCGGAAATGGATGTGGTACTCAAAATACCCATGCTTTCCTCGCCCACAAACACTTCCGTACCATTTTTATGAAAAAACGCAAAAAACAGGATCAAAACAACGATCACCGCAACGCCAATTCCGGCTTTTTTCGGTGTAAGCTGCATATTCTTACGGGCTTTATTGCCTTTCTGTCCGCCGGATTTTCGGCTGCGCTGTGTTTTTTGTCTGCCTTTTTTTCCTCGATTTCTTTCCACATCGGCACCGGCTTTTCCGCTGTAAGCAACGCGTTCCTCACGCTTTGGGAACAGCTCCGTTTTTTTCGCCATTGGGCTTTCGCCTCCCTTCGGTCTGCAAAAAAATATGTCGATACATCTTTTATTTTATGCCATTGGGAAACGGATTGCAAGAAAAAAACAGCAGAGTTCTTCACAAAGGGCAGTTTCTGTACGCAAAAAAGCCGGAAATTTCCACAAATCGGAATTTCCGGCTTTCTGTTTACACTTGATACAGCCCTTAGTCTTCTTTTACGGAGAAAGCTGCTTTTGTTACGGAGTGACGTTCTTTCAGAGCGTCTGTTCTGCCTGCTGCCAGATTCTTTTCTGCAGAAGACAGCATCAGTTTGATACGGTTGAGCTGGTTGACTTCACTTGCGCCCGGATCGTAGTCGATGGCTACGATATTGGAGATAGGATACTGTTTACGCAGTTCCTTGATAACGCCTTTGCCCACAACGTGGTTAGGCAGACAGCCGAAGGGCTGTGTGCAGACGATATTGGGTACGCCGCTGTGAATCAGTTCGATCATTTCCGCTGTCAGGAACCAGCCTTCACCAGTCTGGTTGCACAGGGAAACCACTTTCTTCGCATATTCGCCCAAAGTACGGATATCTTCGGGACGGTCGAAGCGTTTGCTCTTTTCCAGTGCTTTCATCAAAGGTTTCTGATACCATTCGATGACTTTTGCCAGTGCGTTGGCAATGATTCTGCCTTTTCTGGTGCCGCCCAGATATTTTTCTTTCTGGGTTGCGTTATAGCAGCAGTACAGACCGAATGTGAGCAGATCAGGCACAACAGCTTCTGCGCCTTCTCTTTCCAGCAGGTTTACCAGATCGTTGTTGGCTGTGGGATGGAATTTTACCAGAATTTCCCCTACGACGCCAACACGAGGTTTTTTCATATCTTCGTAGATTTCCAGATTTTCGAAGTCACGGATGATGCCTGCGATGTTGCTGCAGAATGTCTTTCTGTCTGCACGCAGGATATCTTTTTTGACTTTTTCATTCCATTTTTCATACAGTGCGTTTGCGGAGCCTTTTACCTTTTCATAAGGACGGGTGCGGTAGAGCACACGCATGAAGGTATCGCCGTAAACCAGTGCCTGCATCGCTCTGTGGAGCAGCGCGGGTTCATATTTGAAGCCGGGGTTCTTTTCCAGACCTGCAGGGTTGATGGAGATGACAGGGATGTTAGGCATACCTGCGTTTTCCAGTGCTTTACGGATGAAAGCGATGTAGTTTGTAGCACGGCAGCCGCCGCCAGTCTGAGAAATCAGCAGAGCGGTACGGTTCAGGTCGTAGTTACCGGACAGCAGACCGTTCATCAGCTGACCAATGGTGATCAGTGCAGGATAACATGCGTCATTGTTTACGTATTTCAGACCTGCGTCGATGGCATCTTTATCCATAGCTGCCATGACTTCCAGATTGTAGCCGCATTTACGGAAAGCGGGTTCCAGAATGTCAAAGTGGATAGGAGACATCTGAGGACACAGGATGGTGTAATCCTTCCGCATTTCTTTTGTAAAGAGTACACGTTTCAAAGAAGCGTCGCCTTTTCTCAGTTTTACGTTCTTTTCTTTTCTGTCTTCGATGGCAGCGATCAAAGAACGGATACGGATTCTGGCTGCACCCAGGTTGTTTACTTCGTCGATTTTCAGGGCTGTATAGATTTTGCCTGCTGCTGTCAAAATGGCTTTGACTTCGTCCGTTGTAACAGCATCCAGACCACAACCGAAGGAGTTCAGCTGAACATATTCGATGTTTTCCTGTTTCTTTACGAAAGCTGCAGCTTCGTACAGACGGGAGTGGTAAGTCCACTGGTCACGAACAACGGTAGGACGTTCCAGATGACCCATATGTGCCACACTGTCTTCTGTCAGAACAGCGATGTTGTAGCCTGCAATCAGTTCGGGAATACCGTGGTTGATTTCAGGGTCTACATGGTAAGGACGACCGCCCAGCACAATACCTGTCATGTTGTTGTCTTTCAGGTATTTCACGGTTTCTTCGCCTTTTTTGTGCATGTCATGACGGAAGTTTTCCCATTCTGCCCAGCCAGCTTCTACAGCGGCTTTGATTTCTTTTGCATCACAGCCCATGGGAACGAATTCGTCTGTCATACGTTTGATGATGGTTTCAATCTTATCCAAAGAGAGGAAAGGATTCATGAACTTGATATTCTTTTCTTTCAGATCCTCTACGTTGTTTTTGATGTTTTCGTTATAAGATGCCACGATAGGGCAGTTATAGTTGTTGTCAGCTGCGCTGCTGTCCCGTCTTTCGTAAACGATACCGGGATAGAAGATGAAGTCTACGCCCTGTTCGATGAGGTACATGATATGGCCGTGTACCAGTTTTGCGGGATAGCAAACGGATTCACTGGGGATGGATTCCATACCCTTTTCAAAGATTGCCTTTGTGGAATAAGGGGACAGTACCACACGATAGCCCAGTTTTGTGAAGAATGTGAACCAGAAAGGATAATCTTCCCACATATTCAGCACACGAGGGATACCAACGGTGCCTCTGGTTGCCTGTTCTGCTGTGAGGGGTTCATAGTCGAACAGTCTGTGGCGTTTGTATTCATACAGGTTAGGAGCGGGATTTTCATTCTTTTCTTTCCCCAGACCTCTTTCACAGCGGTTACCTGTGATGAATCTTCTGCCGCCGCTGAACTGGTTGATGGTCAGCAGACAGTGGTTTGTGCAGCCCTGGCATCTAGCCATGGTGGACTTGATTTCCAGCGCGTTCATTTCTTCACGGCTTACCAGTGTTGTCTGGTAACCTTCTGTATATTTATCTCTTGCGATGAGCCCTGCGCCGAAAGCACCCATGATGCCGGCGATGTCAGGACGAACGGCTTCTCTGCCGCTGATGAGCTCAAAGCTTTTCAGTACCGCGTCGTTATAGAATGTACCACCCTGTACAACCATGGATTTCCCCATAGCCTTAGGGTCAGCGATTTTGATAACTTTCAGCAGTGCGTTTTTGATAACGGAATATGCCAGACCTGCGGAAATATCTGCTACGTCTGCCCCTTCTTTCTGTGCCTGTTTTACACGGGAGTTCATGAAAACAGTACATCTGGAACCCAAATCGATGGGGGCTTTTGCGAAAAGGGCAATCTTCGCGAAGTCCGCAACGGTGTAGTTCAGGGATTTTGCAAAAGTTTCGATGAAGGAACCGCAGCCAGAGGAACAAGCTTCGTTCAGCAGTACGCTGTCGATGACGCCATCCTTGATACGGATACATTTCATATCCTGACCGCCGATATCCAGAATGAAGTCTACATCGGGTTTGAAGAACTGTGCTGCTTTATAGTGCGCAACGGTTTCGATGTAGCCCAAGTCCATCATCAATGCTTCTTTGATGAGACCTTCGCCGTAACCGGTTACGCAGGAATTGCGGATAGTCACGCCTTCAGGCATCAGGTCATACATTTCATTCAAACTCTGCATAACCACTTTCAGAGGGTTGCCTTCGTTGCCTGCGTAGAAGGAATAGAGCAGATCGCCCTGTTCGCTGACCAGAGCCACTTTTGTGGTGGTGGAACCAGCGTCGATACCCAGGAAAGCATTGCCTTTGTATGTAGAAAGAGGTACGCGTTTTACTTTATCTTTATCGTGGCGTTCTTTGAACACCGCGTAATCGTCTTCGTTTTTGAACAGAGGGTCCAGACGGCTGACTTCTGCGGACAGTTCTGCGCCTTTTTCCAGACGACCCAGCAGAGTATCAAAGTCCAGATTTGCTTCGCCTTTGTTGGAAACGGCTGTACCGTAAGCTGCAAAAAGGTGAGAGTTTTCAGGCAGCAGTGCAGTTTCGTCTGTCAGGTGCAGTGTTTCAATGAAACGCTGACGCAGTTCAGAGAGGAAATGCAGAGGGCCACCCAAAAATGCCACATGACCGCGGATAGGTTTGCCGCATGCCAGACCGGCAATGGTCTGGTTGACAACAGCCTGGAAAATGGAAGCTGCCAAGTCTTCTTTTCTTGCCCCGTCGTTGATGAGGGGCTGGATGTCTGTTTTTGCGAATACACCACAGCGGGAAGCGATGGGATAAATGACTTCATGACCTTTTGCGTATTCGTTCAGACCTGTTGCGTCTGTGTGCAGCAGGCTTGCCATCTGGTCGATGAAGGAACCGGTACCGCCGGCACATACGCCGTTCATACGCTGTTCCACATTACCGCCGGAGAAATAAATGATTTTCGCGTCTTCGCCGCCCAGTTCGATGGCAACATCTGTCTGAGGCACAACGGTTTCGATGGCGTTTGCTGTAGCAACCACTTCCTGGATGAAGTCTACGCCAACGGCTTTTGCCAGCGCAACGCCGCCGGAGCCGGTGATCATGGTTGCAAATTCACAATAACCCAATTCTTCCTTGGCTTCTGCCAGGATTTCTTTTACGGTTTTCTTGATTTCGGAAAAATGTCTGCGATAGCGACTAAATACAATTTCATTTGCAGAATCTGTCAGCACGACTTTGACTGTTGTGGAGCCGATATCGATCCCCATTTTGTATGTCTGTTCATTATGATACTGCACTGTTCACACCCCCATGTAAATACTTCAGATAAATGTCCTGCACGGCAATGTCCCGCCAGAGCTGTTCTTCCATATATCTGTACTTCTCTTCGTCGTCAATGGTTTCATCCAGCACCTTCAGTGCCAGGATGCCGTCCTGCATGGCAAGGGTCATCATCACGCAGCTTTCGATGTCCACATCTGCGGCAATTTCCTTGCGTTCCTTGCCCCGCTCCAGTATACGGCGCAGGATTCTTTTTCTTTCTTCGGTATTCTGTGCAAAATAGCTTTGCACTTCCTCATATTTTTTCATGCCTTCATAAAGCAGGAAGTAAAAATCCCGAAAGGCAATATCCATACCAATGTTTTCCTGGAATCTGCGGAAGCGCTGCGGCGCAAAAAAGGCATCCCACAACAGGGTTTTTGTGGAAACGTCCGGGTGTTTGTTTTCCCATGCCTGCCGCATTTCTTCCAGAGGCTGTAAGTAATAGGGGCGCAGGTACGTTTCGATGACCTTAACCACCAGATCTTCACGGCTTTTGAAGCAATAATAAAAGCCGCCTTTGGTGGTGCCTGCTTCCCGAATGATTTCGTTGGTGGAGATATCGGAAAACCCTTTGCCCAAAAACAGCCGAAATGCTGTCTGCAAAATATTCAGTTCCGTTTTCATGCGATCCCTCCTTTATGTATACATACAGACCGGTCGGTCTGATTTCTGTAACATTATATGCCCTTAGGTCGTTAAAATGCAATTAAGAAACCGCTAAGATGTCGTTAAGAATCGCGGTATATCAACATTTTCTCCAATTTTTCCGTGTCGATTCCGACATGGATGCGCATTTTTCCCAAAGAAAAAACAAATGTCTTTCGACAAAACCTACTGTTTTTGTATACAAAAAAACAGATTCCCCTTTTGCAGGGAAATCTGCTTTAAAGAAATCTTTTTACATCACCAAACAATAGGCTCCTGCCAGACACAGCAGATGGACAGGATAGAACAGATAAAAGGCATATTTGCCGCCTTTCTGCCCCATTTCCCCGTGATACTGCCGCAGCAATGCCCAAGTGCCCAAAGCCACTGCCAGATACATAGCGGACTCAAAAACAGCCGCGAACGTAATCCCCCAGGACAAAAGCGCCAGAGGAATCCAAAGACCGTAATAAAAGAGTATCATCCAGAACATGGCACGCCACCGCTGAGGGGAATGCCAGGTATACCAGAGCACAAAGACAAACACCACGCCAAAACCGCCGTAATCCGTCCCCATGACTTCTGCCAGCAGAGCAATGAGAAATACAGCAAATTTGCCCATGTCCCTTCTGTCCTTCTGCACAGAATAAGCATAGGCGACACAGGACAACACCCCAAAAAACAAGGTCATCATCACATTGGTAAGCCCAAAGGACAGGGAAATTCCTCCCGTTAAAATCAGGCTTTTCACCATCTGAAAAGGGATTTCCGCCAGCAGGGCAAAGCCAAAGAGCCGTTTCAGATAGGCTCTCACGTTGTGGGTGTGCCATACGCCTTCCGCCAGCTGGAAGGCAAAAATCAGAAACGCCATCCGCCCCAAAGACAGGACAGCCGTATACAAAGTCTGCCCCATGGCAGGCTCCAGCACATCCTCAAAAATCTTCATGGCATGATCCAGAAACATGGAACAGATGGCAAGTATCTTCAGTTGAAATCTCGTCAATGTCATATGGATTCCTTTCCCGTAAAAAAGCGGCTTTGCTCAGCAGTTGCCCTTAAGAAAACAGTATTTTCCCTTTTATTGGATTTCTTAAGGGGAACTGCAATGGCTGTCTTCAGAAGAAAATAATCCTCATAAAATGTTGATAAAAATGTGAAAGCTGAAATCCTTTCTTTCTTAAAGATTCCAGCTATCTTTGTTTTCTGATGAAGCAGCACCACTGTATGCACGCCGCCCTTTTCTCATATTCTTGTCATTTCCTGAATTTTATCCAGCTGATGGGCAATGATCTGGTTTTTGGTACGGATGCAGATCATCTGGATCTTGTTCATACCGATCAATTCCCCTTCAATGATGGTTTTCTGTGTGGTAGTGATGCGGATACGCATGCCCCGCTGGAACTCTGCCCCACGGAACAGAATGGTTTCAATGGGGAACAGCTCATGACACCGTTCCATGACCCGCGCCATATCCACCTCGCCAAAAGTCTTTTTCACCACTTTCACACTTCTGCGAACACTTCTGATAAATTCAATGATTGCCCAGATCACAAAGGCAATGATTGCCGCCAGAATAATCTGAGAGCCACTCAATGATTGAAATCGTTCCAACATATCCCATCACCCTCCTTTATTTCAGTCTTTATGCAGATAGCTGTAAATTTCCCGTTTGGATACGCCGCGATCCTTTGCCACCTGCTTCATGGCGTCTTTTTCACTGTAGTTTTGACGGAGATAATGCTCCATGTGTTCCTCGATGGAAACGCTTTCCCAGCTTTCCTGTGCCGCCTGCCGCTGCTGCTCCAAAGTATAACCAGCAAATACCAGCACAAATTCTCCTTTTGGCGGCTGGGCAGTAAAATGGGCTTGGATTTCCGCCACGGTACCACGGCGCACTTCCTCGAATTTCTTTGTCAGCTCCCGAATGGCTGCCATTTCCCTGTCGGAACCAAAAATCTTTTCCAGTTCCTCCAAAGTATCCAGCAAACGATGAGGTGCTTCATAAAAAATCATGGTGCGGTGTTCCTTTTCCAGTGTGGAAAGAACTGCCCGCCGTTCTTTTTTCTCCATGGGCAAAAAGCCCTCGAACACAAACCGTCTGGTATCCAGACCGGAAAGCACCAGTGCTACCACTGCCGCAGATGCGCCCGGCGCTACGGTTACAGGTACCCCTGCTTCATAGCACAGCTTCACCAAGTCCGCCCCGGGGTCAGAAATCCCCGGCATACCAGCATCTGTCACCAGTGCGATATTTTCTCCCGCCAGCAGCCGTTCCACCAGCTTCGGGCCTTTTTCCGCCTTATTATGCTCGTGGTAGCTGGTCATGGGGGTTTTGATTTCAAAATGATTCAGCAGTTTCAACGTATTGCGGGTATCTTCCGCCGCAATGATGTCTGCCGTTTCCAGCAGTTTCAGCACCCGCAGCGTCATATCATCCAGATTGCCGATGGGGGTGGCGCATAAATAAAGTGTTCCTGCCATACTCACGCCTGCCCTTCTCCGTAATAAATGTCATAGATTTCGTCGGTATATTCTCCCGGCGCTTTGTAAATCACAAGGGGAGGTTCCACCTTCACCATAGGCTTGCCGCCTCTGCCCGCTTCCACCAGTACCATAGAAGGCGCTTTATCCACAAAGGAATGGACGAACCGCAGCCGCTTGGGCTCCAGTCCATACTGCCGCAGGGTACAAATGATATCCGTCAGCCGATGGGGACGATGCACCATATAGAACCGTCCGCCGGGACGCAGCACCTTTGCGGCGCCTTTCACCACATCCTCCAATGTGCAGAGGACTTCATGGCGGGCAATGGCTTTGGGACCGGAAGGATTTTGCAGACCGCCGCCCTCATTCATATAAGGGGGATTGGAAGTGACCACATCGAATACGGAACCGCCAAAAATGGCTGCCGTTTCCTTGATGTCCCCTTCCACAATCTCCACTTTTTCCTCCAGTTCATTAAGTGCCACACTGCGCCTTGCCATTTCCACGCTTTCCGGCTGGATTTCCAGCCCTGTGAAATGGCTGCCCAGCGTTCTGCCTTCCAGCAGAATGGGCAAAATGCCAGTACCTGTACCCAAGTCCAGCACTTTTTCTCCTTTTTTCACCCGTGCGAAGCCGCTGAGGATGACGGCATCCACGCCAAAACAGAACCGTTTGGGGTCTTGGATGATGACATAACCCTTGCGGTGCAGGTCATCCACCCTTTCTCCCTCTTTGATCAACACATCAGTCCTCATACTGCTTCAATTCCTCCGATACAGGCTGCTGTTTCCGTTTCTTCTTGGATTTGATGACTTTGATCTCATCCACATGATAAAAAGCAATGGTAGGGGGATCGTTTTCCGTTTTCCGCACTGCCGCTTTCACCTGCTGCATCAATACGTTTGTGGAAAGGATTTCCCCGGTACCGTCAGGGGTAGAGATAATATCCCCCACAAAAGGCAGTTTCTTGTTCAGTTCTTCGTATACATCTTCTTCGTACTTCAGGCAGCACATGAGTCTGCCGCAGATACCGCTGATTTTCGTGGGGTTCAGCGCCAGATTCTGGTCTTTTGCCATTTTGATGGACACGGGCTGGAAATCCCCCAGGAATGTAGCGCAGCACAAAGCTCTGCCGCAAATGCCGATGCCGCTGAGCATTTTCGCTTCATCACGGACACCGATCTGCCGCAGTTCGATACGCATACGGAACACTGCCGCCAGTTCTTTTACCAGTTCACGGAAGTCTACACGACCGTCAGAGGTAAAGTAAAAGATCAGTTTGTTCTTATCGAATGTCATTTCCACATCCACCAGTTTCATGTCCAGTTCCAGACGGGCAATCTTCTGCAGGCAGATGCGGAAGGCTTCTTCTTCCTTCTTGGCATTGGCTTCCACCACTTTGGCATCCTCCGCTGTGGCAGGACGCAGTACCTTTTTCAGAGGAGGTACAATGGTTTCTTCGGGCACAAAGGTATTTTCTTTGATAACCGCGCCATATTCAATACCTCTTGCTGTTTCCACAATGGCAAAACCGTCTTTTTCCAGTTTCTGACCATCGGGATCGAAATAATACATTTTACCGGCTTTTTTGAACCGGATTCCTACAACTTCTATCATACAGTCTAATTCTCCTTTAATTGTAACAGCATCACTTCCATGGTAAGCCGAAAATTCGCGTTGCGCGCCAGCTGTACACGGGCACGCTGTATAAGAGCGGCTTTTCGTGCCAGTTCCCCTTCGGATTCCACGGCACTTCTGAAAATCTCCGCCTTTTTGTCTTTTTGAATGAGGTCTTTTTCACTGCGCAGCCGTTTGGCATAGAGCAAGTCCCGATACCAAAGCTGCATCATGTCCAGAAAACGCAGATCGTCTTTATATTTTTCCAAATCCTTTGCCCACAGAAAGACCTCTCCTTTTTTCGCCTGAGGCAAAGCCATGAGTTTTTCCAAAATTTCCTGCCGCATCTGCTGAAAACTTTCGTCCTCCAGCAAATCCAGCGCCTGTCCAATACTTCCCTGGGCGTAAGCGGCGTAAACGGCGCTGTCTGCCGGGGAAAGTCCTTTTTTCTTTTCCAGATAATCTGCCACCATGGTATCCGGCAAAGGTCGGATATGGAGCGTCACCGTACGGGACAATATGGTAGGCAAAAATGCCGTCTGATTTTCCGCCAGAAGGAGAAAAACGGCATAAGCAGGCGGTTCCTCCAATGTTTTCAAAAGGGCATTCTGCGCCTGTACGGTCATGGTGTCCGCCTGTTCCACAATATAAATCTTATAGCGGTAGCGATACTGTTTCAGACTCACGTCCTCCAAGATCTGTTCCCGCACATCGTCCACGCCCAATGTCTTTTTGGTGGGGCGGACGTACACAATATCCGGGTGGTTTCCCGAATCGAATGCCAAGCAGCTTTTGCAATGACCGCAAGGCTCTGTGCCGCCGGCTTCACACTGCAATGTTTTGGCAAAGGTATCCGCAATGAGCCGTTTGCCGCTGCCTGCGCTGCCCGTCAGCAGATAGGCGTGGGAAACGCGTCCCCCTGCCACTGCCTGCTGCAAATGGCGCAGCAAAAGGGCATTGCCGTAAATATCCGAAAAACTGTGCAACGCCCTTCACTCCTTTCCTTTTTGTGCCATCAGAATTTATGGAACTGATCCACATCCAGCACAAATACTGTTGCGCCGCCTACCTTGACTTCAATGGGCGCAAGGATAAATCCATGCATCGCGCCGCAGGAAGAAGGCAGTGTTGCGTACTGTGTTCTTGACTTGCTGTTTTCTTCAATGATTTTCAGGGCTTCATCTACTTTCTCATCGTCCACACCGGTCATGATGGTGGTATTGCCGCTGCGGAGGAAACCGCCTTTTGTAGCCAGTCTGGTTACCTGAATTTCCGCTTCGTTCAGATGGGAGATAACTTCGCCCGCGTCTTCATCCTGGATAATGGCAATGATCAATTTCATATAAATCCCTCCTTATGGAATCAATGGCTTACGCTCTGTCCAAAAGTTCATCCAGCGCTGCTTTGATCTGCCCAAATACTTCTTCTATGGTGCCGGAGGCATCAATGCGGCAGATTCGCTCCGGCTCTTTTTTGCAGAGCGCGTCATAGCCCTCGTATACCTTCTGGTGAAATTCCAGCTTTTCCTGTTCCAGCCGATCCAGCTCATGGTTTTCCTCCTGCTGTTTGCGCGCCATGCCCACTGCGGGAGGCAGATCCAGAAAAACAGTCAGATCCGGCACAAGACCACCGGTGGCAATGGCATTCACCTGTGCCACCATATCGCCCAATCCTCTGCCGTAAGCCTGATAGGCAATGCTGGAATCCACATAACGGTCGGAAAGTACCACTTTTCCTGCCTGAAGTGCCGGCAGGACTTTCTCCTCCACATGCTGGGCACGAGCCGCCGCATAGAGGAGCATTTCCGTTTTTGCAGTCATTTGGGGATATGCCGGGTCAAGAATCAATTCCCGAATGGCTTCCGCCACGTCTGTTCCGCCGGGCTCTCTCGTCACCACCAAATCCACCTGTTTTTTCTCCAGATAAGAAATGATTTTTTTCAGCTGGGTAGACTTTCCGCTGCCGTCGCTGCCCTCTATGGTGATAAAATACCCTTTCATGACACACCTCAAACTCTCTTTCCGTCCATTATTGTCAATTGCATAGAAAAATTATAACACACTCCCCCCGAATTGGCAAAAAAAACAATGGCAAATTGCGTCACGGGCAAGCAAAAAAAGCCGGAAAACCTTTTTACAGGCATCCGGCTTTCAGGGTGTCGAATAAGTCGACACCCTGTCGTCAAAGGCTCATTTCATTCAAGCCTTTGACGAGTAGGCAGAAGTATAAAGCAGGAATTCCATCAACTAAATAGTCTTGAAATTCCTGCTTTTCCTCGTCGGAAATAAATTCCGACTGCGGATTCCAGTTGGGGAACTCTTTGTTCCCCAAGCCCTTCCGTAAAAATGTTTACTTTCTGCCGCCTCGTAAAATCAGCAGTTTCTGTCCCGAAAAGAGCCGTTCGGGATTTTCAATATCATTGACCATGAGGATACGTTCCGGTGTGGTGCGATATTTTTTGGCAATATCCCACAGGCTTTCTCCATCCTGTACCACACAAATGACAGCGGAAGGACGTTTTTCCGGTGTTTCTTCGGGCATTTCCAGAAGGTCTGTAACCACTTCTGTTTCTTCCATGGCTGTCACCAGAATTTCCAGCAGAATCTGCGCCCGCAGTTCCCCTTCTGTTTCCGTCATAAGGCGGAAGTCCACCTGTTCCGCTATGCTGCGTACACAGGCAGTATCCCCTGCTTTAGCACCTCGCACTTCCACGGTCTGGCGGAAAGGAATGCCCCGTTGCAGCACACATACTGCCGCATCGTCATCGGCGGAAAGATAGAGGATTTCCGCCTGCAATACCCCTTCCACATTGACAGCATCTGTTTCCACAGTCACATCTTCCGTATGTACCTGCCCCCATGCCGCTACTGCCTGCATCATGGGCATTTCTCCATTTTCCAGAGATACGCCTTCTTTCAGACTGAAACGGCTCCGTGTCATGCCCACGCATACGGGGAAGGTGACTTTTTCCCCTTTGGGCTGCAAACAGCTTTCCAGACCATAGGCATCTGTGACCATTTCCTGTTCCGTATGGTCTACGGCTTTCAGTTCTGCGCCAATGACCGCCGTCACATCCAGATTCCGTGTTTCTCCGTCGTCATTCACTGCCGGACGGACTTCGCTTTCATTGACAGTCAGTTTCACATCTGTCCATGTCTGGGGGGTAATGCCGCCGCCTTCAATGAATCCATGGAAAGGGATTTCCGCTTCCACTGCCACAGGCATGCCGTTTTCCTCTGTGCCGTAAATGGCTGTCAGCCGCAGATTCCCCCGCACTGCCACTTTTCCGTCCATAGCACGGATGTCTGTATCGGAAAGGGTCAATACCTGATGGAGCATTTCCCCGATGTTGGGCTGGTCTGCCCCCAGTGACACCGTATGCTTCACTGTGAACCTGTCCTTTTTCTCCGCAACGGGGCGTTCTGTGAGCACCTTTTTCCGCAGCAGTTCCACCGCTTCTCCCTGGGCGCCGCTGACAGTCTGAAGGCTTTTACTGCCTTCCGCTTCCGCCCATACTTCCACAATGGCACGCAGTCCCACTTTCCGGTCATTGATGAGCTGACATTCCAGATGTTCCGTTTCCGCCATGACATTCACAGCATCCTCTGCTGTCATGCCTTCCACGTACAGCACTTCCTGTATGGGCAGAGAAGATGTCATGGCATACACAGGCTTTTCGCCGCCTGCTGCCCGATACAACACTCGCACCATCAGTTCCCCGGTGAGATTGATTTTTTCCTCGCCGCTTTTCACCTCATCCAGCCGTACCGTACCGCTGCAATGGAGCACCTGCGCCACATCAGGGCGGTTATCGGGCACGATCATATCCCCTTCCAGCAAAATACGGGAATGGTGGGTTCCCTTCCGCTGTTTCCAAGTCATAGTATCTTTTGTCATTTCCAAGGCCATATTTCCTACCTCCTTCATCATATCAGGCACCTGCATCCCGTCTTTTGCGGATTGCCTTTCTGTAAAATATATGACGAAAGGGAAAAAATATGATTCTATATAAAAAGGGCTGTGTTTTACACACAGCCGCCCAGCCTGTAGAAAAACTATGTTTTACATTTTTTCAAGAACGCGGAAGGGCTTGGGAAACAAAGAGTTTCCCAAATTCAATCCGCAGTCGGAATTCACTTCCGACGAGGAAAAGCCGAAGTTTCAAGGCTTTTAGTTGATGGAACTTCGGCTTTATACTTCTGTCTACTCGTCAAAGGCTTGAATGAAATGAGTCTTTGACGACAGGGTGTCGACTTTTTCGACACCCTGAGGGCTGTGTTTTTCCAACACAGCCGCTTCTTCCATTATCCAAAGAAAGGAAAGAGCCGAAACAGCACTTTGCCCTTCAAATCTTTTTCCGCAATGACGCCCATATTCCGGCTGTCAAAGCTTTCCGTCCGGTGATCTCCCAGCACAAAAACCGTATCTGGCGGAATCACCAGATCTGCCACGCCTTCCGTAGGTCCCATGGCGTAAGGCTCATCCAGCAGAACACCATTGACCATGACCCCTTCAGGCACAATTTCCAGACGGTCGCCTTCCACCGCAATGACACGCTTGATGACTTGCCGCTGTCCGTCCTCGTCTGTATAATCAAAGACCACCACATCTCCCCGGTCATAGCCCCCAAAAAAGCCTGCCAAACGGCTGACGCAGACCACATTGCCGTTTTCATAAGTAGGTTCCATAGACCCGCCGGAAAGGCGCAGGGGCCAGCAGGCGTAAAACAGCACCAGAAGGATGATGGCAGCACGCAATATATCATTTCCCCAATTTCTTATGTTTCGCCGCAAATTTTCTCTCCTCTTTTATTTCCGTTTTTCGGACAAAATACCGCATTTTTCCGTAGTTTCAAGTATACGGTTTTTCCTGTTCTCAGGCAAGGGGAATTTGTGTAGAAAATTACGCCAATTTTGGGATTTTTTTGTATTACATCTGTTTACGCACCGTGCGGTACTCATCCTCCAGACGATAATATGGACAATTGCGGAAGCCGTCACGCAAAAAACGCTCCATTTCGTCCTCATCCAGATTCACGTCGCAAAAATATTCTTCGTATTCCTCGTCGTACTGATAATACATACAGCTTTCACATTGCATGGCACTCTCTCCTTTTTTAGAACAACTGTCTGCCTTCCACAAATTTATGAAGGACTTCGCTGTCCTCTGTCAGATAAATGACACGTTCCAGACGCTGGGCAATGTCATATTCCCCGGGGTTATCATAACGGCTGTCATCCAGCACAAAAGCGTCAAATTCATAACCTTCCGCAAAGGAACCCACTTTTCCGAAGAACGCACCGCCGCCCAGTGTTGCCAGATAGAACACCTCGGGAATGGTCAGGGGCGCCAGAGATTCATCCACCAGACGCCAACGCATTTTGGAAACACGGATGGCTTCTGCCATGGCAAAGAAAATGGAGCATCTTGTGCCGCCTGCGATGTCGCTGCCCAGACCCATGGGAATGCCTTCTGTGAGGTAACGGCGGGCAGGAGCAATGCCGGAAGCCAGATTGGTGTTGGATTCGGGGCAATGGGCAATGAATACGCCTCTTTCTTTCATCAAACGGATTTCGTCGTCACTGCTCAGGACGCAATGCGCCATGATGGTGGGGCAATTTTCTCCGCCAAACAGACCGAAACTGTCGTAAGCGTCGCCGTAATGTTTGGATTTGGGGAACAGTTCCTGTACCCAAGCCACTTCCCCTCTGTTTTCGGACAGATGGGACTGTACAGGCAGGTGATGCTGTTTCTGGATGTCGCCCAGTTTTTCCAGCAGTTCATCGGTGCAGGAAGGCAGGAACCGAGGTGTCAGGATGGGCTTGACATGAGGGAATTTATCAGCCACATCAGCCAGCCATTGAACGGTTTCCGCTGCGGATTCCTCTGTGGTTTCTCTCAAAATGTCAGGGCTGTGACGGTCCATATTGACTTTCCCGACCATAGCGCACAGACCTGCTTCTTCCAGCAGTTCCATGAGCACTTCTGTGGACTGACGATGGATGGTGCCGAAGATGCAGCCTCTTGTGTTAGGGCCTTTTCTCATTTCTTCCACAAAACGAGCGTAATTCTTTCTTGCAAAATCTGTATCCACGTACTTTGCTTCCTGAGGGAATGTATGAGTGTCCAGCCATTCCAGCAGTTCCAAGTCCATGCCCAGTGCGCGGAAACGATACTGAGGCGCATGCACATGCAGGTCTGTAAAACCGGGCATAATCAGCTTCCCTGTGTAATCCAGCAGAGGGAAATCCTGATATTTTTCGGGCAGCTTGGCGAACACACCGGCAGAAACGCCGTTTTCGCAAACCAGATACCCATCTTTGCAGGTTTGAAGTGTATTTTTATCTTTACTATAGCAAATATCGCCTTTGCATACAAAGTTTTTCTGAACCATTTGAAATCCTCCTTAAAATCTCCATAAAAAAATACCGCCTACATCTGCGGATACAAATTCCCCAGATGCGGGAAACTCATAGCGCGGTTGTTTACGGTAACCGGTAGAAACATCCAACCTATTATGGACCTATATGGGTTTCATTTCCGTTAAGCAGTATACGCCGAAACTACAGGTGTTGTCAATGTTTTTCGGCAGTAAAAATCAGACAAAAAAAGAAGTCTTACAATTTAAGCGGAAGGGCTTGGGAAACAATGGTCAACACGTTTGCTCCGCAAACGCCAGCCATAAATGACTGTCCGCACTTCTTTGCGGTGTGTGGTCAACTCGTTTGCTTTTACAAACATCAGCTATAAATGGCTGTCCGCACTTCTTTGCGGTGTGTGGTCAACTCGTTTGCTTTTACAAACATCAGCTATAAATGGCTGTCCGCACTTCTTTGCGGTGTGTAGTTTCCCAACTGGAATCCCTTAGGGAAAAACAGGGAGTTTCAAGGCATTTATGCCAATGGATACTCTGCACCCCGAAGAAAACGGGGGCGGCGAAGCTGACTTTGCAAAGCAAAGTGCTTGACCCGCTGTTTATACTTCTGCTTACTCGTGAAAGGCCCCCATGAAATGAGCCTTTCACGAAACAAAGGGTGTCGATAATATCGACACCCTTTGTTTTCTGCACTCTACAGGATTCGAACCTGCGGCCTTTCGGTCCGGAGCCGAACGCTCTATCCCCTGAGCTAAGAGTGCAAACCGTAATCCTTATTTTACAAGAAAACAGGCGGTCTGTCAAATTTTCTTTTCGTCTTTTTCCAAAAAAATCCGACACATCTTCGGGGAGGATTCCGCTTGCCGCAGGAGGCGCAAAAACTCCGCCACCGTCAGTTTTTCCCATAGTTTATCGGCAGGAGGATAGAACTTTTCCGACCGTCCCAAAAGAAAATCCGTGGAAACGTCGAAATAATCCGCCAGTTTCAGCAAATCGTCAAAGGAGGGCTGGTTCCTGCCGGATTCATAATTGGCAACGGCTGTATGGTTGTAATGGAGGTACTGCCCCAAAGCCTCCTGTGTGATGCCCTTTTCTTTGCGGAGCTGACGCAGACGCTGGGGAAATTTATTTCGCATGGACAATGCCCCCTTTTTTAGGAAAAATTTTCTGGTATCGTTTCACCTTATTATACTTATTTTAAATAAGAATTTCAATATAATATGTTATTTTGAAGTCTAATCCTATTTTTACGGCACAACCTATAATGTTATCAGGTGATGAATATGCATGCAAAAGACTTTGAAAACTTCCTTTCTCTGAGAATCTCACAGCTGCGGCATCAAAAAGGAGTTTCTGCCAGAGAAATGAGTCTTGCCATAGGACAAAGTGAAAATTATATCAGCCGAATCGAAAGCAAGCGGATGTTGCCTTCCATGCTTGTCTTTTTCTATATTTGCGAATATTTTGGCATCCATCCAAAGGAATTCTTTGACGAGCAGCTGGAAAACCCCGGCATCTCCAAAGAGCTGATGGAGAAATTCCAGAAACTGACGCCGGAACAATCCCAGCACATCCTTGCCATCATGGACGACATTCTGGAGCGTTGATATGCTTTTGTGAAAAATCAAAACCACCCGTTGAACGGGTGGTTTGATCAGACCCTATAAGGGTCTATCTCTTGTGGTAGCCCCCTAAAGGGGGCATTGAATAGTCTGGCAACCACACTTTTAACTCTGGCTGCCCCCTACTCGGGGGCACTTTTTATGCCTTATTTCACCGGCTCACCCGTGAACGGGTCTGTAAATTCCTTTAAACTTATTTGATCATTCATAATATCATCTTCCAGCTGATTTTTGATGTATTCTTTTATTGCCGTTTCATATCTGCCTACTGTATCTACAAAATATCCTCTACACCAAAAATG